>CAYZCU010000006.1:359-40952 GCA_964477065.1 uncultured Gammaproteobacteria bacterium | reverse complement strand
ACGCCCGATCGCCGTAAGCATGTGTACATCATCGGAAAAACAGGTTCAGGTAAGTCCACACTCATTTCAAACATGGCAATCGACGACATTCGAAGAGGTCGGGGTGTGGGCATCATTGATCCGCACGGTGACCTCACGGAAAGTATCCTCGACTACATCCCCAAGCGCCGGGTGAACGATGTGGTTTATCTGGAGGCCTTCGATCAAGAGCGCCCGTTTCACCTCAACATCTTGGAAGTGCATAACCCTGAACAAAAACATCTCGTCGCCTCGGGAATTGTCTCTATTTTTCAAAAAATGTACGGGCACAGCTGGGGGCCACGTTTGGAGTATATCCTGCGTAATCTGATCCTCACGCTCATCGAGGTGAAGGGTTCGACGCTCTACGACGGGATGCGCGTCCTCACGGATAAGAAGTTTCGCGACGGCATACTCAAAGAGGTGCACGACCCCGTCATCTTGAATTTCTGGAAAACGGAGTTCGATGTGATGTCTGAAAAACAGCGCGTCGAGTCTGTTGCATCAATCCAAAACAAGCTCGGACAGTTCGTATCTGCGCCTATGATCCGCAATATTTTGTCCAATCCAACCTCCTCGATTGACCTTGCACAGATCATGAATGAGGGGAAGATTTTGCTGGTGAACCTCTCGCAAGGTAAGCTGGGAGAAGACAACGCGGCACTGCTGGGAGCCATGATTATCACCCAAATCCAGCTCGCTGCAATGGGCCGATCTTACATCAAGGAAGAAGACCGTCGGGATTTCTTCCTCTACGTGGACGAATTCCAAAACTTTGCCACCAACTCATTTGTGAAAATTCTCTCTGAAGCACGCAAATACCGCCTCGCCCTCACCCTCGCCAACCAATATATCGACCAATTTGAGGAGGAGATTCGCAACGCCATTTTCGGCAATGCAGGCACGATCATCAGCTTCGTCGTCGGCGCCCGCGACGCCACGCATTTGACGAAGGAATTCGGCGGGATCTACAGCGAGGCTGACCTCGTAGGTCTGGGCAAGTTCGAGATCGTCCTGAAGCTCTCCGTTGATAGTATGACGACCTCGCCATTTCCAGCACGCACGCTTCCCCCACCCAAGCTGGCAAATGATAATCGCGAGAAGATTATCAGGCTATCGAAGGAAAAGTACGGGAGGAAGGCGCCGAAGGCTCTTTAGGCTGTTTGGTGGTCGCGAAACCACGTGGCAATCTCGGCAAGTGAAATTTTGTCGACGACGACCTGAAGCATAAAAGGGGTCACTTCATGCTCATCAAATGACACCCACACATCATTCTTCTCTAAGAAATATGTTGTCGAAAAAAATGCAGTTCGCTTATTCGCATCAATAAATGGATGGTTCTGTGCAAGAGATTGGAGCATTGCAGAAGCCATATCAAAGATGGAGTCATAAAGATATTCCCCGTTGTATGAAGCTTTTGGACGCTCGATAGCTGAGTGTAACAGATCGACATTGAGTATCCCCCATGAACCGCCTCCGATATCAAGCATGATTTCATGCACAATAATGACCTCATTCATGCTCACGAAAGAGATATCCTTCACTAGACCTTCGCTAATTCCTTAATAGCGCCAGCATACTTTTCTTGAACGCTCCCCATCCACATGAGCAAATCCGTGCTCAAATTCATCTTTTTAGCATTTGCCTCTGTGGTCATGATCAGGCTCTTTGTTTGTGGTTCAAGTTGTACAAATATCTCATCCCCAGCCTTGTATCCTGTCTCATCAATAAAAGACTTTGGAATCGTGAGTGCCAGTGAGTTACCGACTTTGATTACTTTTTGAATCATGGTGTGGTTGTGAAATAAGTAATTAGAACCATGTTATAACACAGAAAGCTGGATGTCAAGCACTTTATACCTGAAAATGCCCCTTCGCATAGATCACCTTCTTCGTGCCATCTTTGAGCGTAGCTTCCACCACACGGTCGTGCGTGGCCATGATATCCGTGTGCTCAGGTAATTCGTTGAATCCCAGCGCCTTCCACTGCTTGGCTGTTGTGGCGGCGATATCCCCCGTGTAGGCGTGATGGTAACTGGATCCCACCGCAAGATGCGTATTCCCCCACTCGCCCCCGTAGTTTTCATCGTAGAGGGTGTTGGCCATGAATGTGTTTATCTTGGAGAAATCTGAATCAGTGAGGCTATATTCGCCAATTTTGTCTGGATTCGTCTGTTTAATCATCTCATGCAAATGCTTCTCATTCGTGCCTGCTTGAGCCTGCACGATCTGCCCATCCTTGAACGTAAGGCGGATATCCTTCATCACGGTGCCCGAGCGATACAGCGGGTAATCAAAGTAGATATGGCCCTGCGTACCGCGCCAATCAGGACTCGTGAAGATCTCAAAGCTGGGGATGTTTGCACCTCCGCCTGAGAGCCACTTGCGATCCTGGCCCAGTGCGATGGTGAGATCCGTGTCCTTGGCAGTCAGATGGAGCGTCGAGATCGGCAAGGCGCTGAGCCTCTCCTGCACGGCGCGGACCTGCGCGTCTACCTGCTGCCACTTCGCCACAGGGTCACTTTCATACAAAAAGCATGCCTGCGCAATCTGCTCCCAAAAGTCTTCCACGCTCAATCCAGCCTCCTTCGCGAGCCCCGGCGTGCCATACAGGCACAGCGTCCAGCTCATATTTCCCTGATCCTCCTTGTCAAAAAGCCACTTTTTCATCGTACTCGCCGAAACGCGCGAGAGCGTGAGGCGTGCGGGGTCGATATCTTTCAGATAAAAGGGGTCACGCGGAGCCATCAGGTAGATCCGATGATCAATCGTATCCACGAGGGACTTCATGTGTTTCTTGGGGAAAAATGTCAACTGCTCATCACTCGCTTCCTCCATCATGATCCGACTCAGTCCCTCATCATGAATCTTGAGCATCGGATGACCCCCATGCAGGAGTATCTGCCGATACGTCTCGTGCGCAAGAGGAAGAGCATCTAGATCAGACTGGAGATAGACCACATCGCCGGGTTTGATACCCGCGCCATTACCCAAAGCAAATTCAATGAGTATCCGCGCGTACCGTGCAAGGAGGTCGGGAGGTGGGGTGTACGTATTCATGCGGATAGTGTAACACGAAAACCTTCATATGGCATGAAAATGAGGCTAAGGAAGCGTCTTATAGCATACGCATTGGGGTTGGTGTGCATGGCGTGTGGATAACCTTGCACATCATACCCTATTGTCAGTTATACTTGAAAATATCATAGCAATATGCTATACTATAGGCCTCATGAACACCAGGAATTGCTCCTGACTGTTTGTGAGAAATAGTTTCATGCATGTGAGTGGCGTCGAGCAATCGCGCTTGATAATCCGCTCAGATGTGTACTTTGACATAGGTTCAGTAAAATTTAGTTAGTTGGATTTTTTATGGTAGGAATGTATTGGCTCCACAGAGCTTGGCACACACGTGCCCGGTTGTGTGGAGTCACATACATCCCTGCCCTCGCAGGACTCCGCGGCACTGGGCCGTCTGTTCGCGAGGGCATTTCCGCCTCCAAGGAGGGGGCAAGCCATGTTGACAAGGTTGATGGTAATCCTGTTTTTGTCCCCCACGACCCTTCTGGGTCTCTGGGGGTGCGGAGACAAGAGCGTTTCGACGACGCCGACGCCGGTCCCGACTGCAAGCGTCAGCTACGAGGTGGCCATGAAGGCCATCAACGAGCTGGCAGGCGTGGTCAAGGGGCACAGTGAGCTCATCCAGAAGTCGATCGATAACGAGGCGGACATGTTGGGTCTCATTCGTGAACTTGCCGAAGCTGTCAAAAAGCTGGAGCAGTTCAGGGTGAGCAACCCTGATGTCTACAAGAGACTGACGGAGAACGAGACGGACAAGTTGGCTTTCAAATGCCCCGGGTTTGTCCAAGGGTATGGTCCCGCAGATCTTTTCGAGTATGGGGGCAGGACTTTGTTTTGCCTTCAGCCCGGAATTGCGCGACCGTTAGATGGAAACGCTTGCTATAACACCCCAGGTACGAATTTCTGGGACTGTGGCAGCGGACAGATCTTGTTTGAATGCTGGCATTGTGGTTGTGCTACGCCAACGGCGGCTCCCCCGACAGGGGTGCCGCCTACAAACACAAATGTCGTTCCGCCCACCGCTACGGCCAACCCCCCAACGGGGGTCCCGCCGACGCTCACGCCACCGCCAACGGCTATCCCCCCCACGGGGGAACCGCCGACCGCAACTCGACCACTGCCGACAAATGCACCGACGCCAGAAGGTACGAAGGAGTGCAAATGTCTTGATGTCAAGATCGACTTCGCCTACGAGGCGAAAGTTGAGCCAAAGGTCTGGGGAACAACGGTAACCAAGAATGGCAATGGATACGAGGTATTCCTTGGAGGAGTCTTTGACTCATTCATGGAAACGTCGTGGGACGACTGTCAATATTTCGTCGGAAACGCATATCAGCTGGACAAGGATTGGGGAAACCCAAGCCAAGGCCCAGTTACAGAGTGCGTCGTTTTCTACCACAGGGGTGCCGGAGCAATCAAAATCAATGTGACTGATGGCATCATCTTTCACAACGATGAGAACAAGACCGGCTACAACATCAATGAATCCCTTGCTCAGATGCGAGACACACTTGAGCGTGGTGGCTACGGCTGCACGCTGGACAAGATCAAGTATGTCGAGCTGAAGTCATTCAAATAACACCCAGGCCCCGGACCCCGGGGCCTGTACAAGACAACTAAATAGAGCTGAACCTAGAACGGCGGGTGGTTTACCCCATCCGCCGTCTTGGTCCTACCATACAACCATTTCGTTGTGTTGTAAGACCAGGATGTCACCATTCATCATTCATCACACATACATATGAAAACCCGCACCATACATACCCCCACCATCTCAGTGGTGATGTCTGCCTTTAACGAGGCTGATTTTATACGTGATGCACTCGAAAGTATCTTGACACAAACCTTTCAAGACTTTGAGATTATCATTGTTGACGATGCTTCAACTGATGAGACCGGTGCAATTTTAGATATATATGCGCAGATTGATGCGCGTATTACCGTACTACACAATCGCTCAAATATGCGTATGGCGAGCTCCGTGAATAAAGCTATGAAGGTAGCTCGCGGTCGATATATTGTGCGTATGGATGCTGATGATATTTCACTCCCAACGCGGTTTGAGAAGCAGTTTAATTATCTTGAAAAGCATCCTCAAACAGTGGCTGTGGGATCGCAGTGTTATACGATTGATGAACATGGCACTGTTACGGGTGAAAAGTTGTTTCCCCTTACGCACGACAAAGTCTACGACTACATCTACCGCTTTGTACCTGTCCAACAGCCATCCATGATGATTGCCCGTCATCGCTTGCCTAAGAATTTTGTCATGCATTCGACATCATGTCGCATTGGTGAGGAAATTGAGCTTCTTTTTAAGCTTTTTCAGTATGGAAAGGTTGAAAATCTACCTCAAAAACTTCTTAAATACCGTATTCATGCACAAAACACTTCATTTCAAAATGTGAAGGAGTCATTTAACAATACATTCCGCTTTCGCTTTCAGGCTATCCGTCGCTATGGCTATCGCCCATCACCTATAGGCATTATTTACTCACTTTGTCAGGCAACAGCCATACTCCTTTTGCCACAATTTGTTATCATGAAACTGTATACAACTATGCGAATAGCTCATACCACAGCTGAATTGAAACCATCATTCAGTTTGCGACTTAAAAAACTATTCTCATTTCATGTTTAAAAAGCACCTTCCGTATATCTGCGTACTTCTCATTGCTGTTTGTGCAGTTGCATTTGCAAATTTTCATCCAGGGACGCATCTGACAGGATGGGATAACATCCAAACAGATCTCAATCCACTCCTTGGCGTAAAGCGCGCGTACTATGCTGTCTGGGAAGAATACCAAAGCCTCGGCCTCCTTGCAGGTATGGCACATGGATCTGATCTCATACGGGCACTCGGAGTGAATGTTTTGAGTCTCGTCGTTCCCTTTGTTCACGTACGATTTGTGGAACATATGCTCTTTTTTGCGGGTGGAGGTATGGGGATGTATGTGCTTATATATACACTTTTACGTAAGGAAGCACGTCATGTATCTCCTCAGCTTTTGGGGCTCATAGGCGGGCTGTTTTATATGTTTAATTATGGAACGATGCAGATATTTGCACTTCCGCTAGAAGCATTTTCTACGTTTTTCGCTTTTTTGCCGTGGCTTATGTGGAGTTGCATGAGAGTATACGATGAGCGCGGGAAAATAAGTAAACGGCTATTAGTGTTTGCACTGCTCAGTGTGCTGGCAACACCATTTTCGTACGTACAAACATTGTTCGTCGTGTATGCGCTTGTCATGGCGATAGTGAGTTTGAGTACTTTTTCAGTACGAAAATTTACTCAGTGGCTTAAAAAGTCACTCGCACTATGGCTGATTATTTTGGTGACAAACATGTTTTGGCTAGTCCCCCAAATGTATTTCGTCGCAACAGGTGGCCCGACCGCTGTGCAACATGCCAAAGCAAATCAGCTCGCAAGTCCAGATGTCCGCGTTTTAAATGAATCATTTGGAACTGTTGGCTCTTTTGCGAGATTTGAAGGATTTTATACAGATGTCACGGGACACAATACAGAACCTTTGTTTGGAGCGTGGAAAGATTATTTTAGCTACTCAGTTGTAGGATTCATGCGCTATGCGCTATTTGGACTAATATTGTTAGGACTTGTGCGGACTTCTAAAAGTCGATTGCTCTTTGGAGGACTTTTTGCCCTTATTGGAGGTGCGCTGATGATCCATGTTCCCGGTATTCAGGAGCTAAACAATGTTTTACTTCGGTTTCCGCTCATGGGTGAAATTTTTCGCTCCCCATTTACCAAATTCATCATCCCTTATGCGCTTGTCGGTGGATATGGGGCAGCATCGGGAGTATTATATATGGGTGAAAAGTTGAGACACATTTCGTACGTACGATTTGCGTCTGGGGCGATCATCGCACTCATTCTCCTCACTGCCTTACCCGCCTTCCGTGGAGAGTTTTTTGCACGGGATATGCAGGTGAAGATTCCGCAGGAGTATCTGGATACGATTGAGTACTTTAAAACGGTTGATCCCAACCAACGGATTGCACTGCTTCCTGACGCGACATTTTGGGGGTGGTTCTATACAGATTGGGGGTACAACGGATCGGGATTTTTGTGGTATGGGATTGAGCAGCCGATAATTTCACGTACATTTGATGTTTGGAGTGAGTCAAGTGAAAGTTATTTTTGGGAAATGAAAACGGCGCTGGAGTCCGAGCGCATTGCAGATGTCGAGGCAGTGCTCGACAAGTACGCAGTCGACTACCTGATTCTCGACCGCACGTTGCGACCGGTTTCAAGCGGGTTCAAGGCTCTGCAGTACGACCGCTTGCAAGCCATGCTTGCCAAAAGCACACGCATCACGCAATTCGGATATGGCTCACAGATCGCGCTGTACCGATTCGACCGCCCTGCACACTCGAGCGCGGGTGGATTTGTCCAGCTTGCTGGCCCGCTCACATCCGTTGCCCCATCATCGGCGTACTTGCCGACTGATGATGCCTATCGCATGCTTGGCATGTATCGATCTGCCCAACCTGACGAGGCTCCCGACACGATCTACCCTTTTCGTAATCTGATGAGCTCGACCCGCCTCTTTGACGATCAGTGGGCACTCACTGAAACAGCTGATTCATTTGTCGCACTTGGCCGAATTCCTGGCAATAGCCCACTGAAGGACTACACGCTAGTCACCCCACCAACACATGAAGCACCCACATCAATTGAACTCTACATCGATGGGAAGCCCCAAACATTTACCACCGCCCCATCATACGAGCTCGACCCCGTCGCGCGAACGGTCACCGTAACTATCCCCAAGGCGCTGATCCGCTCGACAGACCCCACCACAGCACTCATCTACCCATGCCAACAAGAACCCTCCCCCCTCGACCCATCAAAAGATACGAGAGTGCAGATCACCCGAGGTGACCATCTCCTGCGCGTGTCGTCCACTGATCGAGCTATCCCGTGTATGGGATACGAACTGCCGGACCTTGATCAGAAATTTGGCTATCTCATGAAACTCACGAGCGCAAACATTGACGGCCGTCCTTTTTTCATGGCAATCAACGATTCCACGAAACAACAACCCGTCATCGAGGATCGACTTACGCCCCTCCAAGGCCTCAAAGTCGCACCCACAAACACATACCAATCACTTCTCTACCTCATCCCACCGCGATTCGAGTATGGGAATGGATATACTCTGACGCTCCAAAACACCTCATATCGGGATATTCCGTCAACAAATGTATTATCTGCGCTGGAAGTGTATGCTTTTCCCTATCAGACGCTTGCACGACTCAAACTCATCCATCGCGACTACACAGACACGCCTACTCCCAAAGCACACACGCTCACCCGTGAGCTCAACACTACAAAGCGCGCCTACCATGCCTATACTGTGGACATCACGCATACGGGCCTCCAGGAAGCCTCATATGTTGTGCTGAATCAGTCCTACCACCCCGGTTGGAAAGCATACATCGTCCCTCGAGACAGCTTCAGCCAGTACATACCGTGGCTTGTCGGCCGCCGTCTCCCAGATGCAGATCATGTGCGGATCAACACCTGGGCGCAGGGCTGGAAGCTGCCAGCATCATGTGAAAAAGCCAGAGGAGATTGCCGAATTGTGTTGCTGTTTCCGATGCAATATGCGGTGCCGATGTCACTTTTTGGCACTGTCATTTTGCTCATTATTGTATACAGACAGACTCGTCGCGAAAAAGCATAGCTCCCACCTTCAGCTTGCCATATCGCCCCATCGCCACTATACTATACGCATATGATTCGCCCCATTATTACCGTTCCACATGCCACATTACTGCAAAAAGCAGAGCCCGTGAAAGTCTTTGACAAGAAGCTTCTCGCTCTTGTGCAGGACATGACAGACACCTTGCTCGTGCAACAAGATCCTATTGGTGTGGGCCTTTCTGCGCCTCAAATCAACGAACTCACCCGTGTCTGTATTATTCGGCCTGATGAGGATACGCCAGCACGCGCGCTCTTAAACCCTCGGATCGTCAAAAGCGTCCAAGGCCGTGCTTCACGCAAGCCACTTCTGGAAGGATGTCTCTCCATCCCCCGGATTTGGGGCTATGTGTTGCGCCCTGAGAAGGTGCACGTCGAGTATGAGGATCTCTCCGGCAAAACGCACACAGAAGTCTTTACGGGCTTTGATTCCATCATAGTCCAGCATGAGATTGACCATCTTGACGGCATTTTATTCACCCGCCACACGCTTGCACAAGGGTATCAGCTGTACAAAGAGGTCGATGGCGAGCTGGAGCCATACGCGCTGTAATTCTTCGCGCTGAGCACGAACCTGAAGTTATTTTGAAGCAACTGCCTTAGCCACTTTGCGATCTTCGATGATCTTTTTGAGGTTGGCTGGCAAGTATGCGAGGCGGACAAATGGCTTTTTACCTTCGGTGATGTCCTTTTTGATACGCTTAATGGTCTTGGCTGCGAGCTTGACTGTCTTTTGCTCACCATTTTCGATAATCTGAACATTGTGAAGATTAGCCTTGAATGTGCGCAGGGTGTGCTGTGCGCGCTTCTTCCAACGGCCTCCTGCCACACCGCGATGATGCGTGTGGGACATGCCAAATTGGGTTGTTTTGCCGGTAATATAGTCGCGTGCCATAGTTGAGATATTGTAACAGATGGCGGGAGCAAAATCAAACCAGCTGATGGGTGGGATTTGAGGATGTTAGACGGTGAAGCGACGGCGCATAGTTTCTTGGGTATGCCGTCCGAATGCTCTCATGCGAGCAGCATATACTGGCTGTGTTCTGCGGGCTTCTTTCACTTGAGCTATCACCCAATCGCGTTCTTCATCCGTAAGACCAAACCTCTCTGGGACAGGAGCTTCTACTCTCGTTTCCTCTTCATTCATAACCCGATTCTACATCCCCCCTTGAAAGAAAACAATCACTTCTCCTGTATAATACTCGTATGCCAATTGCAGAAATTCTTTCCAGTCCTGTCAGCGGGATCATGTTCGTCGTTGGCATCGTGCTGGCAGTGACGGTGCATGAATTTTCGCATGCGAAGATGGCAGACCATCTGGGTGACCCAACGCCTTCTATGCAGGGACGAGTGACACTCAATCCCAAGGCACATCTGGATCTGATGGGATCCCTTCTTTTTCTCCTCATCGGTTTTGGCTGGGGAAAGCCTGTCGTCTATGATCCATACAATCTGGCCAACCCAAAACGAGACGCTGCTTTGATCGCTCTTGCTGGTCCAGGATCAAATGCTATTTTTGCACTTCTATGCTCTGGTTTGCTCTATTTGTTCACTTTTCTTGACCAGCCCGGGTTGCTTGTTATAGGCCAAGCACTTATCATGCACACCCTCTTTGCAAATGTCGCACTTGGGATCTTTAACCTCCTGCCGATCGCACCTTTGGATGGATTCAAGATCGTAGGTGGCGTGCTCAATGAGGAGCAAGCGCATGAATGGTACGGGCTTGAAAGGTACGGATTTATCTTTTTGATGCTCGTGATTTTCCCTCTCATCGGAGGTCGATCTATCATCGATATCGTCGTGGCGCCGGCTGTGCACGGAGTGCTGAGTGTGCTCGTGCCATAGATGTTCGCGAGTTGCGGTGATGTCTACGCTCGGCCAGTGACAAAATTCCGATTTAGCGCGTCCGGACCTTCTTCCCAACTCCGGAGGTTAGTAGGAAGTCCCGAGCCACTTTTGCATAACAGATAGGTCAATAGCATTCGTCTTGGCATCTCCATCTATATCCGTATTTACACCCGCAGCATCAGCTGACGAGTCGATGGTGGGTTGCTGAGATGAAGCATAGGCATCATACATCATGATAAGATCAAGGGTGTTCACGAAATGATTCTTATCAAGGTCGGATTTTTCCCATTGAGAAGTTGCTAATTGATTGCCACAATCTGCTCTACAGCTTTGAGCTGTCTCTCCAATTTGAGCATCACAGTATGAATTACCACACAGGTTTTGGGCTGTACTCGTAACTGATTTCATATTTGAACTAATATCTATAGTTAACACTGGAACCTTATTACTATTTGAAATAATCAGCTTCGATGCACCATTTATAACTGGCAGATACAGCGACAGCGTTGGCAAAATGTCGCCTGGGCCTTGATATTCGTGTAAGATGTATTGCCTCCCAGCTACAGTATCGTTATACAGTAAAACACCATCACTGTTTTGCATCTCAACATAATAGTCACTTTGCGGTGAATTTACCCTACTTGGATAAATTTTCTGGACGTCAAGAGAAGTGAGTTCAAGATCATCGAGCTTATTCTGTTGTAGCTTCACAACTAAGCTTTGATGATATTCTGCTTCACCATCTCCAGCTAAAGTAAACTTCTGGCTAGCATTGAGCACAAACCTCCATGATTCAAGTCCAGCTGGTGGATAATCATTCGTCCCCCCCTTCATAATACTTTCCTCTAGTTGGCGTCTACTCTTTTCGAACTGGCATCCTACCACACATTGGCCAGGATTAGTCCATTTGCGACATGATGTATCACTTTCGACTGTACAATTGTATCCATAATCACCCGGATTCAAGCCATGTGGAGTATTGTTGCCTTCGTTCGTATAGACATATTCATCAGCTAAAAGTGGCACTGCATGACCAAGCTCATGCCCAACCGCAGATATAGTTCCTTCTGTAACAACTGCACTACGATCCCTACCTGAACCTCCCCATTCTTGATCATTAACAATGGTAATTAAGGTTTGCGCGCCACATGTAGAGCGTATTGCAAATTCTTCACTATAATCACAAACTAAAAGTCTTGGCACGGTTGTGTTTCTTTGACATTTCATATCATGATCAAGTTTGTCATAAAGGACGAAGGACAATGTATCAAACAAACCTTCATCAGAAAGGTTTGTCTGTTGAATAACTGAAATGGCACGCTGTGCCAATTGTTGCAACGTAAATGTGTCGCTGTATCCTTGACCAGCGATCGCGATACGATACTTCCCATTTCCTCTCAAGTGAGAGCATCCTTCAGGAATTGAGGTTGGTTCTGGAGTTGGAGTAGGAGTAATGGTTGGCTTTTTTGGATCAGGCACATCATGGATGAAAGTGCCCTCTGCTGGCTCAGATAGACAAGCCTTAGCCGGCTGAACAGTAAAAACTCTTACCGTATAGTCTCGATGATTTTCCCATGTTTTATTTTTAAATTCTGACGTGTCTTTATTAAGTATCCTATTTGGAAGCTCCTTCCCAAGTCTACAGATCACAGAATTCGTTGAAGATTCAGCTACACAGACTGTTGTGTCTCTCTCAGAAGATGATTGTGCATTTCGTATAATATCAACCCAAAATTGATCTCCCTTTTTATAGCCTGCACATGTCGGCAGTTCCCACGTTATTTCTACAGAGTCAGTAAGTGGTCTTATTATTGAAATGATGGGTTTGCACGTAAACTCCTTTAACTGACATGCTGGTGGCGTCACGGTCGGCATGACTGTTGGGGTCGGGTTTGATGTGGGAGCTAGCGTCACGGTTGGGATAGGAGTTGCTGTGATTGTTGGGGCACTCGTTGGGACACTTGTTGGTCGAGATGTTGGGACAGCTGTTGGCTGAGCCGTAGGCAGGGTTGTTGGGGCTAATGTCGGCGTTGGCGCTGTGCCACTTGCGATGCGTATAGCGTATTGGAGATAGCCATTTTTTTCGACGCTGATGCGGGAGTATGTGAGGCCGTCAGGCTCAACCTTCATATTGTCACAGATAGAGGTCGGAATACTTGTGCAGAATGAACTGAGGACTCGGTAGCCTG
Source organism: uncultured Gammaproteobacteria bacterium (assembly GCA_964477065.1). GTDB lineage: Bacteria > Patescibacteriota > Microgenomatia > UBA1406 > HO2-37-13b > 2-02-FULL-43-11-A. Next base: position 28,092 of record CAYZCU010000006.1, on the reverse strand, counting down.
CTGGCAAGCCGATACTAATCTGTGCTTTTGTCCCTTGGAGCGCTGGAGGAACATACTCTGTATCCCACTCGGTTATAGCATAACCATCTTTATCTTTGATGTTTCCGTTATTGCGACCAGCAATTTTTTCATCATACGTTGTTGCCCAGATGAGTCCTGGAATCCATTTGATCACCTGATTATTTTCGTCTCGAATTTCAAGGACACTCCTATAGGGATACAAACCGGTTTGGGCCTGAGAGGTAGATTGCTGGACATTTTGAGACATCTGTGTGCCAAGTCCGATGCCGATAAGGGAGATGAATAACCCAAAAAGTGATAGTGTCAGTGCGAGCTCACCTCGCTGACGTAGGTTTATCATAGGTACTTGCAGTTTACCGAAATGTGACGAGGTATGCAATAATTTTGCATGTAGCCTCGGCCAGTGACATAATTCCGATTTAGCTCGTCCGGACCTTCTTCCCAACTCCGGAGGTTGTTATTTGGCTCGCCAGGCCTCGTTGCACACTTGGACGATTGCGTAGTAGTCATCCTTGAACTCAGTCATACAGCCCGTGAAGTCGGCGGTCGGGTTGTCTTTGAAGAAGGGATCTGCAACATCGCGCGTCAGAGCGATCTTTACGAGTGACGGTGTTGGTGTGAGGGTCAGCGTGGACTCTTCGTCAGACGAATCGATGACTTCTGGCTCCGTTGGCGTGGGCGAAAGTGTCGCATCGTCTGCAGCACTCGTATCATCCAAACTCGAGGTGGTATCTGAGACACTACCTGTGCCTGCTGGACTGCCCGCGGCATCAGAAGCATGCCCATCAGCTGTGATGTCTGCACTATCCCCTGAAAAGGGCTCACACGTGGTTTGGATATCCTCGTTGTTTTCAACGACAAACATGACTTTGCCCGAGCCAAGATTATTAATATCTGCTTCCTGCACAAACGTACTATCTGCTTGGGGCTGGATGTTTTGAGCCTCCATGCGGAAGTAAAACGTCGCGGCAGTTTCGCCATATTTGAGCAAAATCGGCTCATCGGATCGCGTAGTCGCAGAAATTTTACATGTATCGACATCCACACGCGTGGCTGTCAGGTTTTCAGGCTGGCTTGCCTTGGAAGCGCGCTGTTGCACGACACGCACGCCGATGTAGAGCAAAAGCGTCGCGAGAATGACGCCGATGATAATTGAAATAATATGTTGCTTCTTTTTATCCATAATTTTATGCGCTTCCAACGCCACCAACGAGACGCGTCCCAATACCGACGAGGAACAATGCCCCTCCCACAAACATTGCCATAACAACCATATCCTGCACAACTCCGGTTTGTGGTAGTTGCGTGGAGCGCCCAGCTGAGGATGTGCTTGTTGAGCCCCCTGTTGAACCACCTGTTGTTGTGCCCCCAGAGGAGACGATCGTGGCCTGGCCATTTTGCGAACACTCAATCAGATCTGTTGCGTCGATTGTTGACTCGGATATGTTTGACTCCCCAGTTTCCCCTAATTCACAGATAAATTTGACCGTAGATGTCCCATTTGCAAGTGCCTTGAATTTGATCGTGGCAAAAACACCTGAGCCCGTCACTGATTCCCCAACGCTTTCAACAGCTCCAGCTATGTATGCTTTTCCCTCCGTGGCTGAATCACGGGTTGTGATCGTCAAGAAAGTCCCTTCCGTGATAGACTCTACTTTGAGTAGATTTTTGTCGTATTCCAAGAGAGCATCGACGCCGAGAACTTCGGATGTGCCGGCGTTGACCTTGATCGCCAGAGATGTCGTCTCCCCGACTTTGACTTGCGCTGAGCTGGGATCAAACGTCAGTGTCGCTCCTTGCACGGCGGTTGACGCGATCAACGGCATGCACAAGAAAACCACTCCAAGTAGCAAACTTTGCATGATTCCTCGAATTGGTGACGTTCTGCTTATCATAATACGTTCAATGTAATCCCTACAACGGTACTCACGATATCCTCATTGTGTGTGGTAATCAGGTTCGTTTCGCGCTGGCTTCCCGGCTCATAGACGACATCGACAGGGATCTTGCCACCTGACAACATCGTAAATGAGACCTCCGCGAGCGCAGTGTTTTGAAACATAAAGGGGCTATGCGTTCCCAATCCTTGAATACCCGTAATTATCAATTCAGATGCATCTGGGGCTACAGAATCTTCCGTTTCATAGACATCCATACCGTCAAGAATGGATTTCACGGACTCAAATCGAGCCTTCGCAGGATTATAGCGCAAAACAGCATAAAAACCCGTAATCTCCTGCCCTTTGGAATCAGCGTACACATAGAGCGTCACAACCTGCCCACGACGAAACGTGGTTTGCGTACCTTTTGTCATCAGCCCGACGCGACCCGTCACTTTTTGCGCTTGTGTGGGCACAACTGCGACGTCCTTTTGCTTCTCAATCATCATGGGGGTTGTTTTTTTTATCAAAATGCGACGGCGCGCAAACGACACAATACTTGACACCGCAACAATGATCAAAATGATTGATACAAAGCTGAGAATGACGATGCGGGATGTCTGATGTGGTGATTGCTCTTCTGGCTCCATATTTATTGATTATACATAAAATTGCATGACGAATGTGTCAAACGATCGAGGACAATTCTATGATTGTTGCGGACGATTTGAGAGCGTATACAAAATCAATGAATCATCAACTGCGTTGACAACGCCATCATTATTCAAGTCCCCTGTCAAAAGATCTTCAGCTCGCGTCGACCCAAGTTTCGTACGAATCGTACTGATATCTCGTGCATTGACCCGCCCATCTTGATTGGTATCACCAGCCAATTGCATGACATTTGTCAGATCAATCGTATTAACACCTTTCGACAGTGTGATAGCCTCAGATTCGCACAGATAATTTCCCGGTTCAGATTCGCGGGGATTATTATCACAATACTTTTTTTGAATATGTTTGGGGCCTTTCACGAGAAGTTTGTAAGTATCCCCTGCAGGAATTTCATAGAAAATTCGCCCTGTCCAAACGCCTTCATCAACAGCAGTAAAGACGATTTTTTTATACTGAATCATCTCCGTGTCACCACCGCCGATGCCAATCCGCACCAGTTGCGCCTGTGTCGAGGCTGGTTTGCGACTGACCCCTTGGAAACGGAGCTTGAGGTCGAGAATAACTTTATCAGTTTGGGAAGCTGATGCTGGTGGCTGAAGAGAAGCAATCAGCACAGGGATCTCCGCAAGGCCAGCAGACATACTTCCCTTAAAAAACACCTCATACGTATCATATTTCGTTAAATCTTGAGCTGATGAGTACTCCGCAAGCACCTTGCCTTCGTCTGTGACGACAAATGCTCCTGTTTCAAGCACGCCACTTTGTCCAATCAAGCGACCATAGACTTCAGTTTCTGTACCAATCACCCCTAGCTGAGACGTGACACCTTTGGGGAGATATGATTTCAAATTAACTCCTTGCAAAGCCTCAGCATATAATTCAGATCGCAAGACGTTTTTGCCCCCCTCGAGGGTAACTTTGACATTCCCTTGCCAGGTATATGGGGCAGATAGTGTGGAAAGCAATGTTCCTTCAGCTTTGAGGATCGGCGTTCCTGTCGGCGAAGGAGTACCAGGAGTCGGCGTTGGGGTCAGCGTCGGTGTGCCTTGAGGCTGAGTGCCCGTGGGCGTCGTGGTTGGGACACCTGTCGTTGGTGCACCAGTGGTCGGGGTGGGGGTCGTCCCTGCAGGCTCGGGAGTGCCTGGTTGTGCCCCCACGCACGAAGCTGTCGTGGAGGTCGAACCGCCATTACAGCGAGATGGCTTATCCATCATCACTGCTTCCAGCGCAACTTTGACATTTGCACATGTTGCTGACGATGCACCATAGATATCTCCACACGAGGTATTGATCCCATTGTACATGTCCAGATATTGGCTGTTTATTTTGTACTTGAGATGTGTCGTGATGGTTTTGTACAGGATGACTGCTGCAGCGTCGCGACCGATTCCTTGGTTCTGACAATTGTTGTGTGATCCACCCTCAGACATGAGATAAAAAGCCTTATTGAGGACGCCACTGTTTGTGTGGACGAGCGCACTTTGATTTCCCCCACAATAATAATATTGACTCACCTGGCTGTCCGGATTGCGAAACTGCGGTGGGTTTTGAAGGCTTCGCAGTGCTCCAGCATCTGATTCTTCACCCATGAGCCAGTCATCCGCATCGATGGCGGCAGCAAACGTATCTGACAATCCTTCATTCATCGCACCTGGTTCATCTTCATAGATCAACCCAGCGGTGTTTTGGGTTACCCCATGAGCAAATTCATGCGCCAGCACGTCCAGCGCAACATACCGCACCCCACACTCGATGCTTTGTCCATTCCAGCCACAATTATTCAGGTTAACCAAACTCGCCTGTATCATGCTCCCTCGATCGTCAAAACTATCTCTCCCCAATTTCGTTGAAAAGTACTCCCACGTCGTCCCAAGTGCATCATACGCAGTGTTGACTTTTTGATTTGATGACGTTGCTCCGCCTTCTGTGCGCTGTGCACTTCCTGCAAAAACGTAGCGATTGAGGGCATCGGGGCTCATGGTCATCTGCTTGCGAATGGTGCCGTCTCCTTGATCAACAAAATACCCATGACAATAGCCTGGCTGACAAACGGTGACAAAGTACGTGAGATAGTTGGTTGTACCTGCTGTACGCAAAAGCTGGGGGCTGTAGACATATTCAAGTGACTTTTGCACCGTCGTCGTCTCTGAGGGGAAATCTTTTTTAAATTGAGTCGTGGCAATAGTCTGCGCTTCGCGCTCAGATACCTTTTTATCGCACGAGGTGTCACCTTGGGCAAGTGAACCAGACATAGCATAGACCTGCGCATCTTTTGTCAGGTGGACATTGACATATGAGGCAAAAACTGGGATGCCATTACAGCGCGTCTGCTCATAGTAGTAGTGCGTTTTCTGACTATCTATGTTTTGAAGGCCAAACGAGCTTGAGGAGAACTTTTTTTCGAGGTCGGCGTTGATTTGAGCGTCAGACTGCTCTGCTCGCAAGCGAATCGTCCCTTTTGCATCAGGAATAAGCTGTTGTGACGAGCCCTGACCATTGAGGGAGTATGTCGGCTTATCAAACATAAATTTTGACACCGCCTCAGTCGAAACAGCATCGAGTTTGAAAAGCGTGCCGTTTGGGCGGTCAGGGACAAGATCATACATCAGCGCACCGGATGTGTCTTGAAATTGGGATGAGTCTGCAACATTTTGTGACTGTAAAACATAGATGTTTGAGGCTTTGGAAGTGGTTTTGACTGTTTCATCACGCGAACGCATGTATGTCATAATGCCCACAAGTGACAAGAGAACACCTATCACCATGATGCCTGTTCGATATGAAGATGTGTGCAAACGCATGTCGTTAGAGCTTGGCAAAGCGAATTCGTAATGTTGTTGGGGATGATTCAAGCGTCGCTTCAACGATACCACCCTCAATTTCGTGGGACACGTGAGCAACCCCTGCTATGCCTCCAAAGGCAAATGACTGTACCGTGCTCACTCCACCTGAACTGACAAGGACTGGAATTGTCGTCATACAATCCGCACAGTTTGGCCCAGGTGTCACTGCAGGCTGAAGCGTCATAGAAACCGTATCTGTTATTTTCTTCGTTTGATTGAGGTTGAGCACATGCTCTGTCCCGATGTACGCCACTGCTCCATCAACCCCACCGAGAATATCTCGCGCATCCTCCAGAACGAGATTAGAATCTGATGTTTCATCGGGTGTGTAGCTGATCGCAAGAGGCACGGAGGTTGTCACAAAGGGCTTCAAGACAACGCGGACGATCGGCTCATTGGCAAAAGCGCGGGAGGTTTGCGTCGCATCTTCCAAAGACATAACCCCTGATAGAGAAAGTTTATCCGCGGTCTGATCGCTATGGACAGTCATCCCCGTCTGCAAGCTTTCAACAGAGAGCATTTTCACCTGTTGTGCAGAAAGTGGCATCACAATATCAAACCCCACAACCTTTTGTCCATGTGTATCAGCATAGATCGTGAAGGCAATCGGCTCACCGACGGTAAAAACGGATTGATTATTATCAAAAACAATTCTCATGCGACCATTTGCTTTGGACATGTTTTGATTGTACGGGACTGTTGTTGGATCTGACTTTGGAACAGACGTTCGCTGTCGATAATACAGAAAGAACAAGCCACACATAATGGCTATCAAGAGCACAAGTACTGCTTTTTGTACTCTCGGATGAGGTTGATTATCAACCCGCGGTGTGTCGGACATATTATTCTTCATCCCATCGAACAGAAAGTGCTGCGATCATGCACGAATGATCAACCGCATTGACGACACCATCATAGTTGATATCAGCGAGCTTGGCTGAACCTTCATCACTCTTGCCGATCAGATTACGGACGAGAGATTGATCCTTTGCATTGCTAATACCATCTTGCTCTCCCGGTGGCAAGTCACCTGTGAGCATGATAACATTCGAGAGATCGATAGCATTTGAGCCATCCTTGAGGGTGATTTTTCCTTTATCACAGCTGTATGCACCTGGGAAATCTTCGTGTGGTGTGGCTTCGCAGATTTTCTTTTGCATATGCTTATCACCCTTGACCAAGAGCTTGTATTGAGAGCCTGCTGGCGCTTTAAATGCGACAGATCCATTCCAAAAACCCTTCTCATCAACAGTGAATTCACCAGTTTCAAAGATTGGTTTCTTCAGCTTACCGTCTCCAAGTCCGACGCGAATATTGAGCTTTTGAGCACCTTTGGGCTTTTTGACGACGCACTGGAGACGCACCTTCAGATCGACTTTGAGGTTACCTTGCGTGTTTGCCTTTCCAATTGTATATGTCGCAGATGATTTTTTGACCGTGTATGGGACAGGTTGGTTGCCTGCAGAGGCAGGTCCGATTGCTTGGACACTCTCCATTTTGAGCTCACCCTTCCCCTCAGCGATAGCTTTGAAATCGACTGCCTGATGCATCTTGGAGAGCAAATCGGCGGTCGGAACTGGGCACATGTAGACAAGCTCAATGATGCCAGCGTCATCATCCCGAGCGACATAGAAACGGCATGCTGACTTAGGTGGCATTGGTGAAAGGGTTGGCATGGTCGTTGGACTGAGTGTCGGGGATGGCGAGGCGGTCGGGGTCGTCGTGGGGGTCGTCATGGGTGTCGTTGTCAAGACGGAGGTCGGCGCTGGGGTGGCAGTCAGGGCACTTGGAGGTGGTGTCCCTCCCGCTTGTGCGAGGATTTTGCCTGTGAAAAGTCCGCGAACATCAGCAGTCAGAGGCTCTGGAGTAAGCCCATCTCCTCCTGCGATGGAGTTAAACTTCAAGATATCAGCATCATACGAAAGCTTCATATAGACAGCTGATAATTTTTTGCCTTTCTGAGCTGTTTCAATAATGCCAAACGGACAGAATCCGCCGATTTCCTTATCACACGTGTTTGGATCCATCGTCGTGATGACATCTTCGTCTGGTTCAGGCTCGCTTCCATCACACTTCACATCTATAAATGGGCCAATTTTGTTCGTAAATACAGCGCCTTCAACAGGACCTGCCACGCTTGATTTTGTGCTGATAGTGAGGCGGACTGGCTTGTTTGGGTCCTTGCATGCCACCTTTCCAGACAAGACTATCTGACGAGGAAGTTGATCTTTGTCTTTGATGACTGCACAGCTATATCGAGCAGTAGCGCCTGGAGTGTTGATCAGCTCGGTAAAAGGCAGTTCTTCATTTTCAGCAGATATACACTCATCCCATGAGGAAACAGTGCCATTTTCAGCTGTAACGTGTAGATCGATGGCTGAAATTTTGTCATCCTTTTTTGCTTCAACATCAATCGCAAATGCGCCACCATCAAGTGGCGTAAACAAAATATCTGCCTCAGATGATGCCGCCCGAGATCTTTGGGCGTATTGTTGCAGAGCCACAGAAAAGATGATGAGTGCTGTGAATGCAAGTGTGCCGATAAGAAAAATACGTGATGATTTCATATGTTAGTTCGTTTTATGCAATAAATCAGTCTTACGCGTCCAAATCCTTAAGTCAGATGCGTCTGTTTTGCCGTCAGTATTGACATCGCATGATCCACCCTCTTTGGCAATGCCTGATCGGATGATTTCATAGTCTACAAGATCCACCGTGTCATCACAATTGCAGTCAGCATTTTCAAGCGAACACTCCCCCGGCTCACCCGTTGGTGTCGGAGATGGCTCAGGAGTAGGAAGAGGAGCTGATGAATCTATCGTGACGGTGATTTCGCCTCCATCCACTTGCGGGTTAAATGCACCTCGCTGTCCAGCGAGCATACCGCCAGCCTTCCATGGTTTATCAGCTAGGAGTTGCAAGGTTGTCTTTGTTGGATCTTCCTGCACATCCATCGGTTTGAAGACAAGCGTCGTGATACATCCATTGCCCCCCTTGAGCAGTGAATCTTTTTTTGTCGTCCCAATCGCAAAGGTCAGTACGTGATTTGCACTATCATCTTTGAATTGTAACTGCATGTCGAGGCCAAATGTGTTTGCATAACAAAAACCTCGTTGCATAGATCTCAGTGGTTTCAGATGGTCACCATAGCGAACAGCACCAGATACGCCTGCGAGGCCATTTTTTTCGTCCATTGAGCCAATGATATGAAGGTAGCATTCTCCTTTCGGATTACATGAGATTTCTTTTGCATGTGGAATGATCTGCAGATCACTTGCCAATTGCGCGCGTGATTTGAGCAAGTAGCCATTGATCGCATTCCAAAAAAAGACAGTTGAGAGGATGAAGACGAGGAGGAAAATGGTTATGCGTAGTGATTTGTTCATAAATATGTTGTTGGTGTTAATGTATTGGTGGCGCGACTATGGATGGGCCGATGAACTTGGAACGGTTGATGATGGCGGTGGTGTAGTCTGTGCGCTTGTAGGCATGGCAGTTGGCGCTTGAGTTGGTGCTGGGGTAATTGATGTCGTTGGTGATGGTGTGTCTGATGGCTGGAGTGGCCCAGGTGTGCCTGATGGCTGGAGTGGCCCAGGTGTGCCTGTATCTGAGCTTGATGAGAATGCAGGGCGGATGAAATTCGTAAAATCAATAATATCAACTTCCCCACTATGATCCAGATCACAGCTGAGTGTCGTCACTTCTTTGTTCAGCTCTTGTCGGAAATATTCAATGTCAATGATGTTCGTCACGCCATCCGGCTTGCCAGGGGTTGGCCCTGAGCAGTCACCCAGTCTGTTTGGTGTTCCTGTCGGAACGTCCGACGGTTTTCGAGGATCAGGAGTGCCCGTTGGAAAGCCCCCCGTTGGAAGCGTCCCTGTGCCATTCCCCTCGCGCAACGGACAGCTCTGCGAACAAAATGTCAAAAGCTCTTTCACGGCTGGATCTGAGGCTTGGCCGATGAGATCTTTGAAGTCGTCTTTTGTAATAATACCGTCCCCATCTCGATCACATCTCGTCTTGCATTCTGGAGTCAAGGGAGCAGGCGTTGCGTTTGTCCCTGAGCCACCAGCGCTATCTGGACTCGTGCCTGAAGGTGTGCTCGGATTGCCCGGTGCTGGTTGTGTTCCGCCTGGTTGTCCACCTGGCTGGGATCCGCCCGTTGAGCCCGTGCCTTTGCATGTCGAACACGTTTGATTGCATCCCAATAAGCATCCTCCGCACCCACACGCCTGCCGATATGCGCAAGGCATCTTGCCACACGAAACGTTTTGCCAGGCCTTCGGACAGGCCGGAGCTGTTGTCGAGCCTACTCGACGACACTGAAGGCTTGTCGCCTCACAAGCGGTCGGGCAGGAAGTCTGCGCTTGGGCTGTTGTTGCTGTCTGAGATGAGAACAAGGTAGACAGCAGGGCAAGTGTGACAAAGAGGATTGCAGAGATGAGATTCTTTGTAGTGGAGGGTGAGGTTTTCATAGTCTGTTGTGATTTCAGAATAGCACACCAACTTCGGGTGTGCAACATCGGGAGAGTTTTCGAGGTAAATAGTATGCTATTGGGCAGTTTAATGAGGCTGGCAGTTGATGGGATCTGCTGGCGTGACTTCGAAATTTTTATTTAGCCTGAAAAAAGACTATGAGCTGTGATGCTGAGCTTGAGGGATGCAGAGATTTTTCATAAATTTTGGCTTGTTGGGGCAGGGTGTTTTTTTTGGAAGGTGGCCAGCCAGGCTCGAAATTCCTCCCGATGTTGCACACCCGAAGTTGGTGTTGGTGGGACAAAAAAAAGCCCCCCGGAACCGGAGGGCCTTCTTTACCAAACAAAAAAGATTTACTTGAGCTCAGCTTTACCGCCTGCATCTTCGATCTTCTTCTTTGCTGCCTCAGCATCTTCCTTCTTAGCGTCCTTGAGGACCTCAGCTGGAGCTGCTTCAACGAGCTTCTTAGCGTCCATCAAACCAAGTTCTGGTTGAAGTTCGCGAACTGCCTTAATGACTGCGAGCTTGTTAGCTCCAGCATCTGTAAGCATAACATTGAACGAAGTTTTCTCTTCTACTTCTTCAACTGCACCTCCTGCAACAGGAGCGGCTGCCATACCCATTGCTGGCATAGCTGAGACGCCGAAGACTTCTTCCAAGTGAGAAGCGAGCTCAGAAAGTTCAAGTGCCGTTAAGCCCTTCACCTCTTCTGCAAGCTTTTCGAGTTTTGCTGATAGTTGTTTTGTTTCGTCTGCCATTCTGTTTCACCCCCTTCAAAATTGGAATCTAGTATATCGAGTTAGATTCGAATCAATTATCTAGAATTTTTAATTCACTATTTTTAAAATTTTTACGGCGCTTTTAAGCCTTAATTCCCTATTTTTGCCGATGCATTTTTTAACACTGTCACCAATTGCAAACTGCTGAACTTCAAGCCATACACAAAACGTGATTGTGGAGCCTTAAGTGCACCAATGAGCTTGACAATAAGTTGCTCCTTGCTTGGCAAGTTGGCAAGCTGAGTGAGTCCAGCATCTTCATAAACATGGCCATCAATCAATCCAACTCGGAATTCAAATCCTTCTTCATCTTTCGCAAAATCTTTCAATGTCTTCAATGTTGTCAGCCATTCATCATTCATCAACATCAAAACTGACTGGCCTTTGACACCCGATTGCAACAATTCGCTTTGATCATCAGGGATCAAATGTGCTTTATTGTTATGATATGCAAAAGCGATTTTGAAGAGAGAATTCTTCAAAACAATGACAGTTGGGGCTTGCTCACCTGCTGATCGTAACTTCGATCGCAACTCTTCGAGTCTTTTATGAGAAGTTGTTGTAAAACCAACGACCACGAGATGTGGATTTTCCTGAAGCTGAGTCAATAAATCAGCAACATAAGCCTGTTTTTGTGTATTTGCCATGTTTTAACCTCTAACGCCGGCCAGCTGTTTTTAGTAAGCTGTGTAACTTTCATGACGAACATGTTGGGCATATTCGTTCAACCTGCGATCTTTGAGATAGAGTTAGTATACATCAGTGATCTCGAAATATCTAGTGGAAAATGCGTACCCTTTTTTTATGATTGCCTCCACGCTCACCCGCCCTCCCGATGTGCGACGCTCATTTACAGCTATTTTTATAAAATTACCTCACGCTCAAACCCGTCCCGATGTGCAACACCCGAAGTTGCAAAAGCCTCCGCAATACTATAACGTTAATACCATGTCCCAAAAACCAACACTCTCATATCGTTTACAAATTGTACTCAGTATGTGTGTTATTTCTCTCGGCTGTGTGCTTGCTCATGGGCATAATCTGCCAGATAGCCCCAAAGTGGCAGTGGCAGTTGAGGTTTCGCCTGCATATTATGCTCAATCTACAACACCTATAGCAGTTCCCTCCCAAGGCACCTATGTACCTAATGAGCTGATCGTTCATTTTGTTCCGGGGTTTGCTCCACACGAGTTAGATATGCAGATTGAGCGCAATCATCAGCTTGGGCAATCGCTTCTGGGAAGGATTCGACTTACCTTTGAATCCCTCATAGATGGCACATCTGCGCAGACGTCCCCGCAAGAATATGCCACGCATATAGCTATGGTTGATTCGCAATTTAAGGCTCTGGAGAAGTCTCAAATGTTTGATGATGACAGCAGTGACATGGATACGTCATACATTGTCCGATTTGCAGAAGGTGTGGATCTTGAAAATGCGCGTATTGCATATGAAAACTTAGAAGAGGTATCATATGTACAATACAATTTTATATACTCATTACAATAATGGGTACATTTATGAAGGCATACCGACTTGCATTTCTCGCGATACTGACTCTCACACTGATATATACCGTTACCCTCTCCTTCACACACAAATCACAGGCTCAAGCTTCCGCAACGCCACCGGAAGATATCATTGCCCGACCACAACTCTATACGCAGGGTGAATTTATCGTCAGATATCAAGCTGACAAATCACCCGCTGATGTTCAGGCACAGGTAGACAGGCGCGCCCAGCTTGCGCAGACGGTCCTTGGGCGTATTCGTAAGACATCCGAAGATATTTCCCTTTCCTTGCGCGGAGAAGAAAAGCCAGAAGATACGCTGAGTTCAATTGAGGCTGTCGAAAAGGAGTTTAATGTTCTCGTCGCTGAACCCACGGCACAAAAAAGTGACACATACGCCTATTCGTTTCAGGCGGTAGACTCCCCTGAAGACGTGCAACGGGTGATCGATGCCTATTCTGAGCTACCAATTGAATATATCCAACCTAATTACAACTACTATCTCAATAGCATCCCAAATGATCCAGACTATCCAAAGCAATGGGGACTTCCGATGATTGAAGCTCCTCAGATGTGGGATATACAAACGTCGAGCTCATCAATCAAGGTTGGCATCATTGACTCGGGTATTGACCGTAATCACCCAGATTTGGCACAAAATGTTGTCAAAAGCGTGCCTATCGCAAGTGGGTGTATCAATGATGGGGATGCGAATGGTCATGGAACTCATGTTGCCGGGATCATTGGTGCTACGGCAAACAATTTTCAAGGCATTGCAGGTGTCACCTGGGATGTTGATATCTATGGGTATTGTGTCATGAGCCCAAACGGTACGGGGAGCTCCCTCACAATAGCCCAAGGGATCAATCGTGCGGTCGAAGATGGCGTTGACGTGATTAATATGAGCTTCGGAGGACCCATCATGGTCGGAACTGACCATGAAGTGGAAGATGCCATTAACAATGCTCTCAGCAAAAACATAGCTATTGTTGTATCGGCTGGTAACTGCGGAAATATCCCGCCAGGACAGCATCCAGACAATCCAACCTGCTTCTGGGGTTCAGATGCAGACAAGTATTCACCGGGGAATCATCCAGACACGATCAGTGTAACAGCGCTTGGCCCTCAGAGTGAGCATCCTCTCTACGCCAACACGGGGCGAACGATAGACGTCTCTGCCCCAGGTGGGAATCCACCAGGTGGTTCATCGACATGCAACCCGGGCGGAACTGATTGTATTTACTCCACATGGGACAGATTTAAATCGTGTCCTGTCACAGGCGCTTTACAGGGATACTGTCCTATTTCTGGTACAAGTATGGCTGCTCCTCATGTAACAGCTATTGTTGCACTCATGAAGAGCATTGATAGGACTCTTAAACCCCGTGAGGTCCTGAATATTATCAATTCGTCTGCGCATGATCTCGGAACAAATGAGCATGATCCGATTTTTGGATACGGGCGAGTGAGCGCGTTCAAGGCAATTCAAATCACTCGAGATCGTCGAACCACCCCCACTCCATCAGGGACAGTCACTCCAACGTCCACCACGGGCACGCCGACCCCATCCGTGACGCCTACCTGCCAAGATGCCCGCATGCGCGGAGACTACAACTGCGATGGGTTTATCAACCTTGTCGACTTTGAACTGTGGAGACAAGACTTTGTCGTGGGCAAGGCAACGCTCGTCGAATTTGAATGGTTCCGAGCTGGATTTACGACAGCTACTTTTTAGATCACCTTCAGAAGTTTGAAAAAGACAAACGACGCCACATAAAAAAGTATCACCTGGAATGTTGAAAAGAAGATCGCCAGGACAAGCAATGTCAACGTATGAAAAAAGAAGACATCGTTGTGTGTGGATGGCAGAAGTCCTTTGACTATCAAGGCTAGAATACTCACCGTCAAAAGCGTCTGAGGCTTGTACACCCACAAAGGCCAACCAAAATACAGTGCTATCATGATACAGACTATTGCACCAACGAGAAAGAGCTCTTTCGTATCAAAATAAAATGGCCCGATGTACATACTTCCACTGTAGCCGACCATGCAGATCATGTCAAACCACATATACTTCACCTCGTTTTTTCAGCTTGACAGCAGTCCAAAGCTCATCTATAATACGTTACCATGTCAGTAGATAACAAAAGAACTAAAAGCATATCACTTGACGACTTACCAGATCTCATCACCATCCGTGAAGTAGCTGATCTCTTGCGTGTTTCCCCTCTCACTATCAAGCGCTGGGGCAAAAGTGGCAAACTTCCAGCTATCCGCATCAATTCTCGAGGCGATCGACGTTACCGCAAAGAAGTCATTTTGCGCTTGTTGAAAGCCCCAACTGACGAAGACTAAGCCTCAATCCCCGCTAGTCCTCGACGTACCCCCATCCACCTCGACGCGTCCCCGTGCTCGCCCCCGACGTACCCCCGCGCCCGCCCCGCCGCACCCCCAGCTCCCCTCCGATTTCCTTTTCCTGCTATACTCAACATATGAATTGGTACCTGCTGTTCATCATCCAACTGCTTGTCATCTATCTCTCCACCCAGATGGCCATGCGCAAGCTCTTTCACGGTCTCATGCATCTGACACACAAACCGAAGGTCAGCTTTTATATCTTGTCACTCATCTACCTGCCAGGAACGTTTGTGCATGAAATGTCTCATTTTCTCACGTCTATCGTACTTTTCGTCATACCTCACCGCTTTGATTTGATACCTGAAATTGAAGAACACGATGAAGGATACGCGATGAAATTTGGGGCTGTCCACAGCCAGGCAACAGATCCATTCAGACGCATGCTTATCAGCATGGCGCCATTGATCTACGGCATTGCGATATTCTATATCATATTTGCGCTCAACATTTTTCCGCATACGAAACTATGGCTCAATCTCCTGGGCATCTATCTCAGCTTTGCGATATCATCGAGTATGTTTTCATCTCGACATGACTTGAAGCAGAGCCTCATTCTCATCCCGCTTGCGCTCTTGACGGTCTCTGCGTTGATCGGCTTTGATGTCGATGTTCAGTCGATTTTTCTATCACAGCATGCTCTGGAACTGATGAAGCGGTTGAACCTGTACTTCGCCTCGGCCACGATCATCAATCTCGTCATCGGGCTCATCCTCTATCGCATACAGCCCTACCACAGAAGATAACGTCGAGTACTACGAACGAGGTCTATGTCAAGCTCAGGACTGCTGAGGAGTTACTGGTGCAGAAGCATCAGCAGGAGCAGTTGGAGCGCCCGCTGGTGCGACAGATGGGGTTGAGACCTTTGCCTCAAGATCTTTGAGCAGGCCACTAAGCTCATCTTGCGGATCAGCTGGCTCAGTTGATGGAGCAGATGGCATACTTGACATCGCTGGGACGACAGGATCAGGAGTCATACTGGGCGCTGATGGCATGGCAGGCATCACTGGCTCCGGGGTCACAGCAGGCATCACAGGCTCCGGAGATGGAGCAGAAGGCATGCTTGGCATTGCTGGGACGACAGGATCGGGAGTCATGCTAGGAGCTGATGGCATAGACATATCTGGGATCGATGGCATAGCAGGCATTCCAGGAATAGTTGGCTCAACAGCAGGCATTGCCGGATTCGTAGGCATAGCTGGAGGTGTGGAAGGCATACTTGCAGTATCGACAACACCCGGAACTGTTCCAGCACCTGGCATATCTGTGGCACTGCCGGCTGGCATTTCAGCTTGTCCTTGAGCCTCAGACCCTCCATCGAGCACTAAGTCAAAGTCAGCCTTGGTAAAGCCTTTGAGCATAACCTTTTCACCTGAGTCTTTCACGACAACAGAAAATGGCACGCCGGCGAATTTATTTGAAAGATCAAGCATTTCAGAAAGGTTGTCCTTGTTATTGCTGACATCCTTCTCATCGTACTGCACTCCTTTACCCGTGAGATAATCCTTTTCCTCTTTTGAGTACGGGCAGTCAGGGATGGTGTAAATAGTTACTTTCATAGTTCAATCCTCACTATACCAATGTTTAAAATGCAATGTCAATACGTAATTTAGATCGCCATTTAGCCTCAATCTAACTCACCCAACATCTATAACTGTTCTTCGTCTGAGAAAAATTCTGTGCGATCCATACCATTAATCATGCCATCCTGATTAATATCAAGTGACACATCATAGTCAGCATCCCCAACAGATGAACCCATGACATCATCGGTAAAGGAATTAATGTTGCGTCCAATTGTAGCGTCAACAGGGTCAGCCTGAATGTACCCAATAGATCTCTTTTCAATGCCTGAGTCGATAAAGATAAAGTAACCGATGCCTGAATTGAGGGTGACATCAGATGTTTGAATCACGTGTGAGGTGGCTTCAGTTGCATCTTCTCCGCAGAGAAATTGTATCCCTTCACGGCCAGTTGAACAATATATCTGTGTCGCAACTGCACACGGTGTTCGAAAAGATATCTGCCCAGCGCTTTGGGATACACGGACTGTTTGAATGTCCTCAGGGGCACATGCACCTGTCGCTCGAGATCGGCGAGATTGCATGACAAATGCACCAACAACAACCAAGGGAAGCATGACCGTCATAACCACTATAGCCAGTCCGCGCGGGTTAGTAAACAATTTTTGTATAACATTATGTGACATATATTTTGATAAGGTAACTTATAACAGTCAAAGTTACACCAACCGCTATCACCATTTGAATCGTCTCAAGTGAACCTGTCTCAGGCAAAACCGAAGGCGTTGGTGTCACCGTCGCTTGCGGGGCGCTTGTAGGGGCGGTGGTACTCGTGGGTGTGGCGGTCGGCGTCGGGGTGGGAGTTACTGTCCCCGTTGGCGTCGGGGTCGCAGTCGGTGTGGCGGTCGGCGTTGGATTCGTTTCTGAGCCGATCATTATTTGCGCGCTTTTAACCTTTGAACAATCAATCACATCTGTCACCTTGCCGTTGCGTTTAAGCGTCATGTTGGAATCAGTTGTTTGCCCAGCAATACAGCGGATCGTCAAATTCGTCGTCCCCACTTTTTTTGCCTTCATGCGGATCAGTGCAATCTTTCCATCCCCCACCCGTGGTTGCCCCTCTGTGGCAGGTGGCTTGGCAGGGACGATATATGAGGCGATGTAAATGGAGTTTCCGATGAGTCGGTTAAACATCTTGGGAAAAAACAGCTCAGCCTCGGGGATGGTCACCAAATCAACAAATGCGACTGCGGAGGCATCATAGTCAATTCGAGCATCCGTGGTAATGATTGCATCACCTTCGGTATTTGCCTTCAAAAGGATCTCAAATTCTGTGTCTGGCTTCACAGATTTAGTCACCGGCTCAAAATAGAAATATCCAGCATATACTTGTCCCAAAGCCCCAAAGAGCATATAGAATCCTGCAATAATCCCGATAATTCCTTTTCGCGCATGCATAGTACTTAGATACTACCATAGCGAATTATGAATTAACATTCAATATAGTAATTTAGTGCTTGACACACAGATCGAAAAGTAAGTAATATGTACGGTATATGAATACATTACAGAACGATGTTCAACAATTTAACCAGCTTCATCCTCATAGAAAATTAGCAACATTTGGTATTATCTTGTTCGTCTTCGTCCTGAGTGTTGTGATTGGTGTGTATTATTCTAAAAAGCAATCAGCTCAAACAGATACAACAACCACCCAGTCTGAATCCAACTCCACGACCTCTCTTGCTCTTGCTCCATCAGCTGAGATGACAAAGGTCGGTGAGACATTTACTGTTTCTGTTCTTTTGAATGGCCAGCCAGTCCAAGCGACAGACATTGTCATTACCTTCGACAAGACGATGTTTAAAGCATCGAACATATTAAATGGTAAGGTTTTTGATAATTTGATCCGCCAAGATATCACCCCAGGTATGATCAGTGTTACGGGGGCAGTTCAGGCGACAGCCAATCCTGAAATGAAGACAGGTGAAGTCTTCACATTCACGATGGAAGCATTGAAAAAAGGAACATCTGAGTTGAAGTTTGATAAAAATCTCACCATTACCGCTAAGAATGGTGTAAACACCTTGTCAAATGCCCAAAATATCAGCATTCAGGTTGACTAAATACAGGTATGAACTATTTGCCACGATCACCACGCGCTCATCAGAAGGGTGAAATCGCTTCACTTTTGACGGTTATTTCTATGCTCGTGCTTGGTGCTGGCTTCATCCTTGGCCTCAATTCCACCCGAACTGCTCAAACTATTTCATCATCTTCTCGCGCTGAAGGCATAAAGATTGAGGATAAATTAGACGGTTGGATTTTATCACGAGAGGATGGACAATTTATTAGTTCTGGGGCAACATGCGGAGCCAACTTTGATACTCAGATAGATCCTAATATTAAGGATATTATTATTACTCATCCTGTCACGAAAAAGTGGCCTGTTGGCCAAGATTCATTCAGTTTAGTTAAAGATGCCGGCCTCACAGACATAGTAGATATCAAGTTTGTCAAAAATTATCAGATTCTTGTCCGCTTCAACCCATCTGACCCAAATAAGAAGACCCCCCACCTTGATGACCTCGTTGTCATATATAAGGTACCATCACAAGCCGACAAGACATTTGTCGTCGATCATACAAAGCTCCCACCATGGATATATTCTGATGACACTGAAATATTTCTTGTCTTTTATTACACAAAAACGTCAAACAAATATTCTTATACAAGCGCCACCTCCAAATCATGCAAAACAACCACCACAACGCCGGCACCAACGGTCACACCTACCCCAACAGTTGGTATGTGTTATGACGCATGTAAAACAGACAATCAATGTGGCAACTGGAATGACCCTGCTACTGGCAAAGAGGCTAAAATGATCTGTTTGAAGAAGAATCGCACGGTAAACCCAATTGGTCCTGTCAAAGGCACAAGCTTTATGGGTTTTACCCTCAATTCAGGTGGAAATGAAGAATCATGGGCGTATGAATCTGAGGCTCTTGTGCGCGAAGCTGATAATGGTGGAAAGACTATGAAATGGGTGTCAGGCATGAGATGGTCAAATTCAGCTGGCAAGTCTGATGACTTTAAAGATACAAAAGGATTACCAAATAAGCCCGAAGAGATTGGTAATGCACGCATTTACTGGCAAATTGACCCAGTCCCCGTCGAGCTTCGCAAGCCCTATGACATTACGCTGGAGGGCCTTCCATCAAACTATGAGATAGTCAGTATATTCTGTACAAATACAGAAACACCTGGCAATGGCATCCCTGATGGCTGTGCAAACTTTGATCGAGACAACACAAATAAAAAATCAGCAACGATTAAGAACATCACCATTACCAAAAATGCATCAATTAAGTATGGTTGGAATGTACAAAAGAAAAAGCTTATTCCAAGACTGACAGCTTCGCCCGTGACTCCAAAGCCTCAGGAAAATCCAAAAGAGCCTGAAGCGAATATCTGTCCTCAAATCATAGGTAAAGTTCAGTCATCAGTCATTGATAATTTTCTTGTCAACCGTGGAGACAACCCAAGTTGGAATCCTGCTCAGGGCTTCATCAATTTGACACTGAGTAATATTAATAAGCCATACCACTTGCTTAACAACCCACTCGTCTTTAAGAAGTCATGTGAAGATCCAATTATCATCATTGATCCAACGCAAAAGCCAACGGATAGACCGACACAAGCACCAACCACTACTCAAGCACCAACGGTCACCCCAGCTCCAACAACTAAGCCTAATCCTAATGGCCACGACAAGTGCGACCCAGCAACAGGTGAAGAATGTAAGTGTATGCCACCAAGCTGTACCGGCCGAGATTGTTCCACGTACAAGCTTGCATGCGAAAAGCCAGATGAACCATGTCCAGGAGGCATCTGCCGCGCATGTGAATATAATGCAATCGTCTTTGTCGAAGAGTGTAAAAACATCAACCCTGTCACAGGTGAATGTATGACGATTGGTGGATCATCACGCTTTGATGCATACCCAGTCCAACAACCTGAGCTTGTCAAGAAAGATCCATTTTGGAAGATGTGGGCTCCCCAGAACAACCGCCAGGAAGTGAATCCAAACCGTCCTGCTGATCAAAAGCCAGCTGAGCCAAACCGTTTCACCTTCATCCCAGCAACCAACCCAGCCTATGACTTCAAAAAGGAGCTTATGTCTCTCTTCCCTCTCTTTGACTGGGGCCGTAATAACACCGAAGGCATCGCTATCAGTCCTCGTCAGGCAAGTCGTCAAGAAATCACCGTCAAGAAGGTTGAAGATCTCTATACACCAAATCTTCCCGGCATCAAGATTGCTTCAGACGCTGAATTGCGCAAGGCTTTCCCAAATCCAGCTGATCAGAACGTCTATATTCCTAATGAACAATACAATAATATGGAAGATGCCACAGTCCAGCTCTTCTTTAACAAAGACCTCTATCGTATCGTTCCTGGAGGCAAGAAGATCTACTCCTGTACAAATGACTACGCTAATGATGTCCTTGATGAAATCAATAAAAATGGAACAGCAACCCCTGAAAAGATTGATAAGTACACGAAAATGAAATCAGGCACCGGTGCATGTAATATGACCGCCTTTGATGCAAATCCACAGGCCCGTGACAAGATCGAAGGACTGACTGTCGGCTGTGGACAGCGTATCGTCTACGGCTGGACATTGCAAAAGTGTACCTTCGACTACGACTACATCTTTGTTGTTGACACCTCATCAACGATGGTTCAGGTCGATCCAAATGTCGGCAAGCGCAAAATTGACGCTGCTGTTGAGCAACTTGGCGCATTTATCGATAACATCCAAGCAAGTGGCACAGATAGTCGTGTCGCGCTGATTAACTTCAACACCGCCCTGCAGATCTACAAAGGAGACATGAACATCGGCTTGAGTCAAGATATCCGCCCTGAAGCACTGAGTGCGGATGGTAAGCATATGGGACTCCAGACACGAGGTGGTTTCCTTCCTATCAAGACAAGTGCTGATGAGATCAAAGCTCAGCTCCCCCGCTTCACACGCTTCAGTGAGCGTATGGAAGGCGGATCAGCGGGCGGGCTCATTGAGCGCGGTACGTGTATTGAATGTGGTCTCGATCTCGCCGCCACACTTGCTCATACCCGTTCTCCTGAGGAGAAAAGAATTCGACCAGCTATTGTCATCTTTATGACGGATGGTATACCAAACTCTTACCCCGGTGAACCAACAAGTCCTGATCTGATCAAGCTATACCCACCTCAGACGCGAGATGGCATTAAAGTTACCAATCCCGTACCATATGGCTGGAAGGGTGTCTATGACGCTGCAGATAATTTGAGAAGAGATGGATCGACAACAAAAGATCAGGGCAATAATACGCCACTTCGCATCGCTGGACAAGATCTCGATCCATTTGATACAGTCAAGCTCATAACAGTCGGCTACGGTGATTCTAACTTCACAGAAGGAGATGGCCAGCAGTTTGAAAAGATGCTCAAAGGTGTTGCCTCAGACAAAACGAAGGAGGCAAATGCTCGATGGGCTTACTCATCTGACATCCATGAAAATGCTCCTTTGAAGATCACAGATATCTTTGCAGACATCCAGAAAGAGGTCAACTCATGCTCAAGCATGCAATTGGCCTACGATATCAGTCAGCGAGCTCGTGATATCAACAAAGATGGCATTGTCAACACGATTGATCTGTTCATGATTTATGAAAATTACCAAAAGTCAGGTGAAGATCTGCCGTATGATATTGATAGAAATGGAACGGTTAATTCACTCGACATATCCTTAGTGCTCAACAGCTTGGGTACAGTTATTACATCTGAGACACCTGTTGCAGGGCAAAATGAAATCAATCAAAGCAATTCTCCAGAATTTCAATCCAACTAAGGATAAATATATCTCCCGAGAGTTTCAGTCGTTTGGCGTGCATTTATCTGAAAAGTTGCTTGATGAGAAGCACAAAAGCCTCTACATCCGCCTCTCACGGGATATCCCCCGCCCTGTGCTTGAAAAAGCGTTGCGGTTTGTCGTCGATTCAACAGCTCGCAACAAAGCGGCTTTATTTATGTGGAAGCTCAAGGATCTTGGCGCATTTCCCGGTAAGAAGGGCTCCCCTGTCGTCGAGCCCACTCAGCATGCATTAGCCAATCCTATAGTAAAAAACAGGGCTGGATGATATAATACGATCATGTTCGAATCACTTATTCACTATCTCATAACCAATGGGGTGCCAGAGTATACGTTGTATCTCTTGCTTGCCCTTCCTCTGGTCACGACGCTCGTGACGTTCAGTCGCTATATCATCGGCCTCAAGAGCCTCAACATCTACACAAGCATCCTCATGGTGTTTGCATTGATGGAAATTGCACATGTGCATGGCACGGATTTTGATGTCGTCAATGGCCTCATTCGAGGCTTGGTGGTGACAGCGCCTATGATACTTTTGGCGCTTGTTCTGCAAAAAGTCTCCGCTCAGATGCGTCTGCACTATATTTCGAAAGTAAGTATCATAACAACACTCGTTTCCATGTTTGTGCTGTTTACCCTGTACATCGGCACAGAGCTCAATGCACTCAGCTACATCTTGATGCATCCGATGGCGCTGATTATTCTCATTGTTGTTTTGGATATCTTTGTCAAAAGCTATATTCGCAAAGGTCCTATCAAATCAATCAAGCTCATTCTCAATACCGTTGGACTCGCTTTTGTGATAAGTATGCTCATGGAGCAACCCTTTATGCGCTCATTGCTGTTTAGCTACCCAGAAGTCACGCTGTATTCACTCATCGTGGATGTGCTTCTTGGGCGATGGACAGGCCTTCGGTTGAGCGAATACCTCCGATTTAAGGATATTAATATTAAATCAGACGATGATACTCAACACAATCCACAATAGGCGCAAAATCCTCGGGATCAACGAGCGCAACTTGTCATACGTCAATAAGTACAACTCTGCTGAGGCTAAAAACATCGCAGATGACAAGCTCCGTACGAAAGAGGTTCTTGAAGAGGCTGAGATTCCGACCACGCGAACTCTTGCCATCATTCGTTCACAGCGTCAGCTCGATGCATTTGATTTCCATGCGTTGCCAAAGAGCTTTGTCGTCAAGCCTGTCGCAGGGGTTGAAGGCGGTGGCATTGAGATCATTTTTAATCGAGATAAATATGGGAATTACGTCTGCGGACAAAGTGCCAAATTGACGGAGGAACAACTCCGCACACATATTTCACATATTCTTGAGGGGCGATTTTCGCATAGCTACAACCCAGATATCGCCTTGATTGAGGAACGTGTTCAACCGCACCACAAATTCCGACCGTTTATTTACAAAGGGACACCAGATATCCGCATACTCGTCTTTCGAGGGATTCCGACGATGGCCATGATCCGCTGGCCCACCCGTGAGTCCAAAGGCAAGGCTAACTTATCAGTAGGAGCTGTTGGAAGTGGGATTGACATTGCAACAGGGGTCACGACACACTCTCTACAGGAAGATGCCAATGGCAAGATTCATATCGTTGAATTTGTACGTGACTCGCACATCCGCTATTCTGGGTTCAAGATCCCCTATTGGGAAAAGATGCTTCTGTATGCGGTGCGTGCTGCACGTGCATCCGGATTGGGCTTTGCTGCCGTAGACTTTTTGATTGATCGGGAGCTCGGGCCGCTCATTGTGGAGCTCAACGCCCGGATAGGTCTGCGTATGCAGGTCACGAATCAGGATGGTCTGAAGTGGCGGTTGGAGCAGATCAAGTCCATCCCCGTCAAATCTGATGCGCATGCAATCCGATTAGGAAAAGATTTGTTTGGCGGTGAAGTTGAGGAAGAAATTGAGGCTATTGCTGGTAAGAAGCTCATATCCCTTATTCAACCTGTGAAGCTGTATCATAAAAAGACAAAAGAACCAATCATCGTCAAAGCAAAGGTGGATACAGGTGCAGGATTTGCTTCAATAGATACGCGGGTGGCACGTGAGCTTGGGTATGGTAAGGTTATCAAGGATCTTGAGCAGTTTGAGATCCCCTCATCTTTTGCGACAGCTGATGAGGCACGCGCGTTTGCACACATGATTGAGGAGAAGCTCATGGCTGAAAATGCTGATGTCGTCAACACGCACATCATCAAAAATGCCAACGGGATCACCTTGCGCGTTGCCATGATGCTCAAGGCCAAGATTGAGGGGCAGTATTTTGATATCGAAGTCAACATCAAGGACCGAAGTCATTTGGAGTATCCGATGTTGCTGGGCGCCCGGGTGTTGAAAAATTTTCTCATTGACCCCAGTCGGAAATAACATATATCTATGAAAACATCTAAAAAAGTACTTGTTTTAAATCCAGAAGCTGGCATGCGAAAAAGGATACTAGCTGAACGTGCAGAAACTATGGATGTTGCAGTATCAAGTGATTTTCAATATGTTTTGGAGCATGGAAAAGTCCCCAAGCTCTTTTACCATGGAAAAGAGATACATGACTATTCATTAGTCTTCTTTCGATTGTGGACAAAACGAAAGGAAATAAGTGGTCCACTTTATCAGGTGTTTAGTACAATAGGCGTGCCCTGTGAGGCAGATGTTTTGTGTCAAAGCCATGGTAATAAAATAACTCAACTTATTAAAACGAACCAGGCTGGTATTCGAATCCCAAAGACTGTTATTGTTGCATATGAATGTATCACCGATCAGCTGGATTTTATTGAAAATCATCTGACATATCCTATGATTATGAAGAGTGTTACAGCTGATAAGGGGACAGGTAACTATCGTGTAACATCTCGTGAAGACCTTATTAAAACATTTCAAACGGCCCCTCAAGATGAATATATTTTCCAAGAATGTATCCCTAATTCGTTTGACTATCGATTTGTCGTGCTTGACTATAAAACGAAACTTATCTATAAACGTATACGCAAAGATGATAGTTCTCACTTGAATAATGTTTCTACTGGTGCAACGACTGAGCTTGTTCCACTTGGAGAGGATAAAAGTCTTGAACAGCTAGCAGAAAATATTGCAAAGATTCTTTCACGTACGATTTGCGGTGTAGATCTCATGCTCGGACATGATGAGAAAATATATTTTCTTGAAGGAAATCAGGGTCCTGGATTGAAGAGTTTCAATGGCATGGATATACTCCTCGACTTCATTGAAACGAAGGCATTCGACCTAAAATAGGCTTTGTGTGCACTCTTGAAAGATTCTCGTCTGTAATTCTTCTAGTTCATTTTGTGTGAATTCTGCAAGTACATAGTCCCCGCCTTTCCATGGCTTTTCAGGATCTCGACCATCTACGCCAATGCGGAGGCGCTTGAAATCGCTTGTCTTGAGGGCCTGTTCAATTGAAATGAGGCCGTTATGAACTTTTGGTCCTCTCCCCTGTTGTATTTTCCATGCGCCAAAAGCGATGTCAAGGTCATCATGTATCACAAATAATTGTGCGGACGTGAGTTTATAGAAGTGTAAGAGTGCAGAAACTGACTCCCCTGAGGTGTTCATAAAGGTCTGTGGCTGAGCAAGTATGATTTTTTCACCATTGTATGTCGTTGATGACACAAGAGCATTGGTTTTTTTGTGAAGGGTAAGCTGGGGGGCTTGGAGCGAGGTGACGAGGTGCTCAATGCACAAAAAGCCCACATTGTGACGAGTCTTTTCATACTCTTTGCCTGGATTGCCAAGGCCAACGATGAGGTGCATATCTAGGTCATTATACAGAAAAGAGGTGGGATTATCGACCTGTGAGGGTTCTTGGCTTCAGAGTTAACTCTTTAGTTTTAAAACCATCTGGGAGGTGTCTACAACCCACACAATCCAGAGTTGCACGAATGTGACCTGAACGTGTTACCCTGACCGAAAAATCAGCAAGTTCAAGCATAGGAAAACCATCATTCGAAGTAATATCTCGACATCCGCCACGTGGACATACAGTCCCTCTTTGGGTTACTTCTTTGAGAAACAGTTTAATAATGTATTGTTCCTCTGGCCCAGGCAATGCAGATTTGGACCCACATGCTTGTATGAGGACAGGACAATGTCTCCTCACATCAACGCTGACATATGGATGCTCACTTTGACTCATATGCGAGATTATACATCATTTCAAACGAGTATGAAATTCAAATTTTTTCCAATATCTTTTCTATAATGCATTCCATCAAACCAAACCTGACACTTTTCTATGATGCTGTATGCATGAGAAGATGCTTCAGCTCTATCTTTTCCATATGCTGTGATACCAAGCACCCGACCGCCTGCAGTCACGATACTATCACCCTGCATACCTGTTCCAGCATGAAAACAGCAGACTTTGTCATTATTCTTAATAGATTCTAAACCGTGTATCGTGTGCCCAACGTCATAGTTGCCTGGATACCCCTTTGCAGACACGACGACACACACAGATGCTCCATTTTTAAATTGAATATGCTCTGGCGCTAATGTCCCATTAATTGAGGCTTTCATCAACGCATAAAGATCTGAAGTGAGGAGCATCATCAAAGGCTGTGTTTCAGGATCTCCAAAGCGTGCATTGTATTCAATCACTTTTGGACCATCATCTGTCAACATAAGCCCTGCGTATAAAACACCTTTATAAGGTGTGCCGCGCTTTGCCATAGCATCAATTGTTGGCTGGAGAATTTTCGTCTGTATCTCATTCATTAATTCCTCGCCAAGCTCACTCGGAGCAATCGAACCCATACCTCCTGTGTTTGGGCCTTTGTCTCCATCGTGCACACGTTTATAGTCTTGGGCTGGAATAAAAGGAACTATTCGCGTACCATCTGTAACTGCAATAATTGATGCCTCACGACCAATAAGTCGTTCTTGAATAATGATTGCATCGTTGGGGATACCAGTGATTGTTCCATTACTGATTGCTTCAATACTTGCATCACATTCTGCCTGCGAGTCAGGCAAAAAAACTCCTTTTCCATTTGCCAGTCCACTTGCTTTAATAACTATTTTCTCAGGTGATCGATTGGCATATGCACGTGCTTCTTGTGGATCTGTAAATATAAGCGATTGAGGATGAGGAATATCGTTTTCTTGAACAAACTGGGTAGCAAAAGCTTTGCTTATTTCAAGCTGTGAAGCCTTGACTGTTGGGCCAAATACGTCCTTTCCATGAGCTTGAAGTGCATCAACAATACCACATGCAAGTGCCTTTTCAGGCCCAATTACGGTAAGATCAATGTTATTTTTCAGGACAAAGTTGACAATGCCACCGACATCATCGACTGATAGATGTATATTCTTACCAATTTCTGCTGTACCTGCATTTCCAGGCGCGAAGTATATCTCACCAACAGATTCAGATTGTGTAAGCTTCCAACCAAGTGCATGCTCTCGTCCACCAGCACCAATGATAAGAATTCTTTGAGAATGTCGTCGAGACATATATTCATAATACAAGACGATCGAAGAGTTTGGGAGGTGAAGTTGGCGCGGAGGTATTACTAGGTTCTCACAGTTGGCTTCAGGCGGATTTCTTCAGTTTCAAAGCCACCACGCAGATGTGTGCATCCTGCACACATCACAATTGCACGTATACGTCCATTGGGAGTCACTCTATCATATGCATCTTCGAGTTGAAGCATTGCATATCCGT
>CAYZCU010000006.1:0-349 GCA_964477065.1 uncultured Gammaproteobacteria bacterium | reverse complement strand
TGTTTGCTTGACTGGCTTTAAGTTCAAACCATCTTTTCGAAATCCATCGGCCAAATGTGGACAACCAGTACAAACAAGTGAAGCTCGCATACGTCCCCCAGGTGTCTCTCCATGCATCTCATCTTCAAGTTGAAGTTGTGGCCATCCTTTGTCTAAAGATGCACTCATCTGCAGTAACAAACTACCATCAGCACTTCTATATGTACCATGTGGACATACTTTCCCATCCTGAGACTGAGCACTAGGATCTAAAATAATTACGTAATCCTCGGGATCACCCGCCACACCTAGCTTCCCCTTTAATGCTGGACAGTGATTTCTGACATCAACTTTGATGAATGTTGTTTCT
>CAYZCU010000005.1:39923-41092 GCA_964477065.1 uncultured Gammaproteobacteria bacterium | reverse complement strand
TACTCACACCGTCATGATTTTGAAGAATTTCATCGAAAGCTGAAGGTTTTTTTGCAGACAAAGTTCAAATGTGAGGTATATGCCTTTGTATTTGATTTCAACGAAAAGGTCGATGACAAAGAGCTGATGGATGAAGCACTTGCACACGTATCAGATTCTGATCTGCTGATTGTTGAGCTTTCCCGAAATTCAGTGGGGATAGGTATTGAAGCTGGATACGCAAAGGCTAAAGGGATACCGATTATTTATTTGCATCACAATGGGACTGATGCAAAGCAGGTTATGAATGGAATCTCAGAAATGGTCATTGCATACGATACGGTAGAGGATGTCATCGGTCAGCTTGACGTGAGCGGAATAGTTGTTTAGCCTCGGTTAGGAACAAAATTTCGATTTAGGCTGTCTAGACGTTCTGCCTAACCCCCGGGGTTAGTAAAGATCTCACACTCCCCTGCTACAAACTCAACGCGATCATCAAATGCGTTTGTAAATTCATATGAATACATATGATCTGAATTTTCAATTGGTTTTCTGTTCCACGAGATAAATTCGGGGGAATCGCTTTGCATATTTAATGACGTATTTGTCGAAGTAAATTGTGTGCAATTATGGAAAGTGAGCTTAAATGTAGTGCCTTCAAGCTCCTCTGCGTATCCATAGTTTGGTTCAGCGACGATATTAACCGTACGAGAAAGGTAATCATATTTACATTTCTTGATGTAAACTGCAACACATTTTTTGTTAAGTTCATCAAATGTCATAGTGATTACAACTTACTATAATATGCAACTCGCTCTTCCACAAGTCGCCTGGCCTCCTGTTTACCATAATCCGTGATAAACATCTTCAATCTTTTTTGAAGTGGACCATGCATATATTGTTCATTTGATTCTTTGTCAAAAGTTGGTGTGACATAGTGTATATCAAGTGCTCCAAGCGTATCTGCTTCCATAAAAACAAGCTCATCCGTATCGTGCAGAGCATCAAGATCGTCATGAATGCTTACGATATGGATAATGTGAGCTTTTTGAGTGTCCGTTAAAAACGAAAACACGGGGTCATTGAGGAGTGATGTAATTTTTTGTGAACTAATCACCATGTGTTCTTTCTTCGCGTTTTTGACAGCTTCAAAATCATGATGTTTATTCGTGTCAAAGAATAAAGTCTTT
>CAYZCU010000005.1:39366-39913 GCA_964477065.1 uncultured Gammaproteobacteria bacterium | reverse complement strand
AAAGTTGAGCGTATCCCCAATCATGTGCATATGCCACGATGATAAGTATCTGTTCGTCGAGAGTGAGGTCCGGATTATGTGTGATGAGGTCTCGAACCTTCTGAACAACACCAATGGTATGAGGTTTATCATAATTTGGTCTCCCCTGTTCAAGATCTGCAAAGATAGTTGTCTGTAAGAGTTGTTCTGCGGTTTGAGGCAGTGGCATGGTATGATTATAGCAAAGCATGTCAGTTCGAGTTGAAATAAAAAAATGATACTTTCGCAATCAACACTTAAACAATTAATAACTCAGGGTATCATCGCTATCGAACCTGAACCACAGATAAAGGAAGCATCTATAAAAATGCATCTTTCGACACTCTTTGCTCAACCTGGGAAAGATTTCATAGAGTCTGAGTCATATCTGCTCAAACCGAAAGAGTTTATTCTTGCGCAAACGAGTGAAAAGATAACTCTCCCTGCAAACATCGCCGGATTATATGATGGATACACACATTTAGCTCGACAAGGAGTAATGACACATATGGGAAGTATGTTTGTGGAT
>CAYZCU010000005.1:38591-39356 GCA_964477065.1 uncultured Gammaproteobacteria bacterium | reverse complement strand
ACTTTAGAGATCTATAATGCATCTCAGGAAGACGTTTTGCTTGAAGGGGGTATGCGAGTTGGGCATCTGGTATTTTTCGAAGTAAAATGATCTGCTAGAATAGCCTATGTCTGAAACCACTCCTGGGATCTTGCGAACAAAATGTATCTTGCATCAACCGAGCTCTCATGATGGAAGACGAATATCTGTTATGAGCAGGCATACAAACAATGATGGCATCACCCCAGATGCACGAATTGACAACGCATGCGATGAACATCGTCCTGAGCTTGGCCCGTCACCAAAGCTCATCGGAGATTATTATAAACGAAGTTTATCTTGGGATGCTTTTACGGAGAGATACCTAGATGGATTAACAGGACAACTTCAATGTCACTCCATTGCGTCGATTTTAACTCTTCTTCAGGACAGAAATGTGACGCTGATGTGTGTTGAAGAAACGCCTGAACGATGTCACAGACGATTGCTAGCTGAGGCAATTCAGAGGATGGGTTTTGAGGGGCAGATGGATGTGAAGTGAAGGTGTTTATCTCAACTCATACTCCCATCCTGGTTGCCAAGTATGAGTTTTTCTCCAATCTTCTGCAAATGCCTGTTCCCACGTTTTACCTTTAAGCAAGACGTCCAAAGCTAGTTGAGGAGCTTTATGAGCAACAATTGCCACATGCTTACCATCGTAGTTTTCCTTGAGGAATTCAAGAAAATCAGCTAGTCGATCTTTAACATCATTATAGCTCTCTCCCTCCGGGAATCTAGTAATAGTAT
>CAYZCU010000005.1:0-38581 GCA_964477065.1 uncultured Gammaproteobacteria bacterium | reverse complement strand
AACAATTGTCGATGGCTGTCCATTATATGTACCATAGTTACACTCGCGAAGCCTGGCATCAGGAATAACTTCGAATCTATCGTTAAATGCAATCATTGCTGTTTCATGGGCACGTTTAAAATCTGAACAAAATACAACATCAAATTTCATATCATGTGTCATATTTTTGAGTTTTACTGATTGGTCTAAACCAAGTTGTGATAATTCAACAGGTGCCCAACCTGAAGAAATTTCGTTCTCATTATCAGTTGTTGTCCCATGGACGAAGTAAGTTATGTGAATTGACATGTTTAATATTATATCAATCTAAATGTCGATTGTCGACTTATAGGATAGTAATTGTGAATTCATTTGAAGCTTTTTTGAGTTATAATTGCATATATGAATTCAAAGCCTGATCCTTGGTCAGATTTACACCAAAATTACTCAAAGGAGGACTGGATTGATAAGCAAAATATTTTTGCTGAAGAGGTATTAGAATATTTTCCTCAAACTGGATATGTCCTTTGCTTAGGTGATGGTCAAGGGCAAGATGGAAGATTTTTTGCTTCTCAGGGCTATCAAGTGTTATCTACGGATATTTCAGATACAGCATTGGATATTAACAAATCCAAGACTGATGAAGCGAAGATTGAGAACATTGAGATTCAAAAGGTGGATCTCGAAGATCCCCTCCCCTATCCTGACGCAAGCTTCGATGTTGTTTATGCACATCTTTCCCTTCACTACTTTACTGAAGAAGTAACGAAGCAGATATTTAGTGAGATAAAACGTGTCCTTAAACGTGGAGGTATTGTGGCCATATTAGTTAATTCCACAAGTGATCCAGAATTTAGTACAGGCAAGCGGATTGAACAGGAGTTATTTGAAATAGATGGAAAGCTCAAAAGATTTTTTTCTACCTATTCCCTTGACTATTTTGTTAAAGACTATCAAGTTATTCTCCTCGACGATAATGGGAGAACATATAAAGATGAACAGAAGGGAGTACACAATCTTATTCGATTTGTAGGGCGAAATTATCCACGCAGAATTGATAACATGGCTTTACCATTCGTCTCTGCAATTATAGAACGTGAAAATGATGGAGAAACAGAAGTTTTGATTCAAACTCGATGGAGGCCGAATGCGCAATGGAATTATCACAATACAATTGAAATTCCAGCTGGCGTACTTGACATAGCATATGAAGACGTTATCGATGCTATAAAGCGGGAGGTCAGAGAAGAAACAGGACTTATTGTTTCAGAAGTTGTTGGTTTGAAGAAATCAAAAATCTATTCGCCCCACGATGATGCGTCATATGCATTCAGCCCATTTGCCTGTTCACAACAATTGAAAGGTGGCTTACCATGGGTGGGTTTTGCATTTATATGCAAAGTTGAAGATGGCGAAACAATGTATCAAGAGGATGAAACACGGGATATTCGTTGGGTCAAAAAAAGCGAGCTAAGAGAAATGATAGAAAAATCACCAGAGAAATTTTTTACGCTTCATCTTGGGACGCTTGAGATGTATCTTCAAAGTTAGAGAAAATTGTCTATTCTGTCTTACTTTCCAATCAAGCCACAAATTTTATCAACTGTCTGGGATGGATCATTATGGCTATTATCTATCTTGATCTCATGTGCAGATAAGCGCATGGTTTTTAATTCCTGATTCCATGCGAGCGCTGCTTCAACATTTCGAAAACCTGAATCGCGAGTTTCCGTTAATACTCGTTTCTTCAATTCAACATCATTGTCGACGAGAAGTGTGAAGATCTGTGTCATGTCTGGAAATAATGCATCAAGTCTCTGGATTTTATCATTCTGCAGGTCAAGGACAATAATGTATTCATATGCGTGCTTGATGTAGTTATGTATGACAGAGACGAGATTTTCAAATGACATCTCTTCCTCCTCATCTGAGGCATTTGACCATGTATTATCCAGGTGGAATTGACGTAAATGCCCAAAATCTATGAATGTTGCAGTGG
Organism: uncultured Gammaproteobacteria bacterium; assembly: GCA_964477065.1. Lineage (GTDB taxonomy): Bacteria > Patescibacteriota > Microgenomatia > UBA1406 > HO2-37-13b > 2-02-FULL-43-11-A. The sequence continues at coordinate 36,603 of CAYZCU010000005.1, read as the reverse complement.
TCAACTTCTCTCGTAGAAGATTTTTGACTGTGGTCTTTCCGCTTCCTGGTGCGCCAGATAGGATGATTATTTTGGACATATGCAAAAAGAAATAGATATTACTACTTGGAATCTGACAATGCAATTTTAAATAATGAGTCGCTAATTTTTTTATCTAGAAAACTAGCTGAAACAGCGCCCACGATGTAAGCGATATAGTCTTTAGGATCTGGATGAGTTTGAGATAACTCATATATGACTGCTGGAATAAGTGCTGTAACTACAGAAAATACTCTTTTTGAATGTTCAGGGGGCTTACTTGCAAGCATAGTTAAGAGTCGAATCATTGAGTACCATGTCATTAATCGTAGCACATCAGTTGAATACCATGCATATTCAGGAATAGTATCCCCCAATGGGGTTGCCCCAACGGCATGATAAGCTTTCTGGATTAAATGTGAATATCCATCTAATAAGGGACTCAGTCCTTCTAGCTTACTGGGGTTTGTTACATGATCTATTATTGATGCGCCTCCAGCAATTGAGGTATTTGTTGTCCATATTTTAAGTACTTTAATAGATTCCTCTTCTGTCATATTGACAGTATATCAGAATGAGCAGGCTCTGCTTCTGAGGCCTGCTAACGAAGAGTATGCGTCTGCACATATGAAGAAATGTCGTTTTCACTTAAAGCTTCCCCTGCTTAATAAGCTCAATAGACGAAGGGCCCGTATGCACTTTGAGCACCAGGTTGTCATCATGTAAAGCGTCTTTGATTCTTTCAACCTGCTTTGGCGATGTGTTTTTTGGCATATCACTCAGAGAATAATACTCGATTTTGTCCGCTTCATCAGTTAGTGTAAGCTTCCCACTCACCTGCTCGCAGATAAACGAAAAAACAATCTGATTTTTATCCGGTTTGCTGTATACACCTTGAAGCTTCGTAACTTTCACCTGTATGCCAATCTCTTCCTTAACCTCTCTGATAACTCCTTCCCAAGGAACTTCTCCAGGCTCTAATCCCCCACCGGGCAGATTCCACAAATCATAATCGTTTCTGTGGCAGAGAAGTACTTTTTTATCTGAATCAAAGATGATGGCGAAGACTCCAATGGTGAACATAAGGGAATTGTAGCATATGTTTGGATAAACTATTTCAGCTAGGGCTGGAAATGGTCGATGCTGAAGGATATTATCTTTTTTCAGCAACAACGATAAGAAATGATGGTCTATCCAGTTCAACAGACAAATCAGGATCGGCTTTTAGTTGCTTCTCAGATGGTTTCCATTCTTCTATATGTGCAATAGTAAAACCGGATCTGATGAGTGTATTTAAGGTCGTAGCAATAGTCCTATGCTGTTTTACTATGCCTTTTGTAAGCCAGTCCGTAATTCTCTCACCTTCAATTGAATAGTGATCAAGTGGCCAGATATGCATCCCATCCTTATCTGATATCCACTCTGGATGTGATGGCGCCATAAAAATTGGATGTTCTATCGTGAAAATGAAACGAGAAGTATGGGTAAGTGCTTGAAAAATAAGCGAAGTCAAACGCGTAAAGTCTTTAATATAGTGCAAGGTAAGTGAGCTATATGCACAGTCGAATGAATTTTCAGGGAGCTCGAGATTTTCCAAATCTGCAATTTGATAAGAAATTGCATCTTCACTAGGAAATGATTGTGCTTTGGCTATCATATTTTGGGAAAGGTCGATGCCCAGAACACTTGAAGCACCATGATCAACTGCATATCTACAAAACCATCCAAAGCCACACCCAAGATCAAGAACACGCTTTCCACTGAGGTCAGGAAGTAAGCCCTCAACTGATTCCCATTCAGGAGCACCACGGAATCCCTCAACTTGTCTTTTCAATTGACTGTACTTATCATAACAGTCTTTTTGATCGTATATATTTTGACTCATGAAAGAAGTATATCAGAGACGTGGAATGATTCTGTGGAGTGAAATAGACTGAAACATATCTGCTAAGGATTAACTTGGGACAAATCGTTTCACTGACTTCATAGCTGAAGGTCCCTATTTTATACAAAATGAACCAAAGTGTATAATCAGGATATGATTGATAAAGTGAGAAACTATACGAAAAAAGTATCTCCCAAAAGTATCCTCGCTTTTTGCGCTTTGGGGTTAATCCTATTTAGTGTTACATATATCTTGGCTTTTCAGGATAATCCTACTTCACAAGGTGAACACAAGAAGCCATTTGTTCCAGTCAGTTCAAATATTGTTTCAGAAGCTGCTTTTCATGCCAGTAGATCAGAGCTTGGCACTCTACTTGTTGGCTATGTATTTGAAAACTTTAGTTCAGCTCTTCCAGTGGATGTCTTGTATGAAACAGACACGGTCATTGCTTTTTGGCATCCAAAACCGTATTGGGAGAAACATATTGTTATCGTCCCGAAAAAGCGCATTGAATCGATTTCAGCGTTAACTTCAGAAGATGCTGAATATCTTGGGGCTGTGTATGAAGCAGTTCAACATATTGTTAAAGATCAGAAACTTGAAGCATATACCGTGACAGTAAATGGAGGGACTCGCCAAGATGTTATGCAAATTCATTTCCACTTATGGAGTGGAGGTGTTCGGTGAGGACATCTAGGGAGAGAACTATATGAGAAACTGCGTGGCAGGATTACTTCCGGCAAGATTGTGCTTGTCGATACGTATCATTAGTTTCCAGGCGCTGGTGCAAGAACTGTATGCTCCCCTAAATTGGATAGTATCACCGATAGATCAACTGCGTTAATCTCATTATCTTTTTGGATATCATATTCCACATTGTATTGCTGCAAAGACGTGTATCCTTCGAAATAGTCATAATACAACTGGAGATCAAATGTGTTTACAATACCATCGCTGTTGATATCAGACTGTTTGATAAGGAGGTCCTTTGTAAGCACTTCAGGGGTATCAACCTGAGCACTCGAGTTATGGCCAGCTGCTGCCATGAATAAGAAAAGTCCTTGTCCATAGGGCTTTATTGAGTCATGCGGTATCAAGTTGTACTTCTCTCTTCCAGAGGACATAAGAGGGAAGCCAGTGCCTGTTGAGACATTCAAAACGGTGCCATCAGCCGAAACTTGTCCTTCACAGATAGCTTGCATCGCCGCTTTCCCCCGATAGGCAAAAGAAGCATTCTTCGATCCTAAAAGCGCTGCAGCAATTCCCGAGCTTCCAGATACTTCTTCAAAGTAGCCCTGCTCATCTATAACTGTATGCCACAGTTTTGTCTGCTGGTCTTGGTATAAAATAGCAGCGCTGAGTTGCTGTGTGAAGGTTTGCTCAAATAGTGCTCGTTGAGGATGGTTTGCAGGCATTGCATCTAAGAGCTCTTTCATGCTAAGTAATACCCAACTATTACCACGTGACCAAAATGCACAGGCGCGGCAGCCTTCCTTATCATCCCATCCGTGATACCAAAGTTGCTGGCGGGAGCTTAGTAGGTTGCTATGATTGATATACTCTTGTACTGCCCGATCAACATAGTATGGTTGGGAAAAGTACTTCCCATAGGTGGACATCAAAGGGACAACCATTGGCAAAGTATCATCCCAAACTTGGTGTGGGAAATGAGCAATCGTATCCCCTATGCGACACGCTTTCGTATCAACAAAGGCCACCAGCTCATCCAGAAGCTCTTTGTATTCTGGCTTTTGTTTGTATGGGTAGAGCATCATTAAAGCCCATCCGGGACCTGCGTGGTTTGGATGCAGAACCCCTCTGCTCTCTTCAGCTACAGACCACCAGCCATCTGCATCAGAACAGCGTGGATAGCATTCATGTGTTGTTTTGCATGTGCGCATCTTTGTGAGAATCTTTGGCACCTCTCTATCCATCCATGACTCAACGTAGGTCAGTATTTGGGGGTCCTGTGTCGCTTCGTATGCCTTCATGAGGCCAGCAAGAGCAATTCCGCTTTCCCAATTCCAACTTGTCATGTCTGCAGTTTGCATGCTCATCGTTTTGGTGATGACTCGATCCAGGGATGTACAAGCTACAGGTGCTGGGGCAAGTGTTGGCCGTGGAATAGCGGTTGGGTTAGGAATGGCGGTTGGGACGGGTGTTTGTGTTGGGAGGGGGTTAGTTGGGGCTGGCATGAGGGTTGGTTGTGTAGTGGGCTGAAGGGTTGGTTGTGGAACAAAGGTCGGCTGCCTGGTTGGCTCTGGTGTAGGCTGCCCTGTGGGGATTATCCCTGTTGGAGCAGTTGTTGGCGTAGGTGATGAACCACAAATGTTTCCAAGAGCTGGAGTTTCTAAGATTGATTGTGGGATATCGACAAGCTGGCTGCTTATGATGCGTGATCCTTGCAAAAGGTTCACATTGAGCGTTAATGGACATGCCAGGAGTTTGAGAGGGAGGGAAAAAGCAACCCAGTTTCCGTTTGTATTATTGCATCGTGCCTTAGAAGGCACACTTACAGGAATTTTTGTTTGTCCACTTGCCCCAGACGTAAATTCCAGCTGAATAGTAGAGCTTGCAGGTGGCACATCTGTAAAACAGATCCCTCCTTTTATGATATATGTGGTGGCTGTATTCTGATTTTTCGAAAGGATTATCTCTTGCCAGTTAATCTTGAATGCTTCATATGAACGAATACTGGAGGGGGCATCCTGGGCAGAAGATGAAAAAGTAAAGGGATGGCTGGCTATCTTTCCTGCAATGAGGGCGGATAAAGTTATAAGTAGGAGTGTGCTTATGACAATATATCCTTGGCTACGAGGAGCTTTCATGAAGAAAGTATACCATCGGCAGAAGTTGATCTGTCTGACCTATTTCAGCATCTTTTCTGCCATCTGAAGTCCTGACAAGAAGCCCATGTCTTTGATTTCTCCACTTGTGATCATAGATCGAACGGTCTCAAGATCCAGAAGCTCATACTCAATATTTTCATCGTGACCTAATTCCTGCTCCCCTTTTTGTGTAGAGTCAATTCGGGCAAACCCAACAAATGCTCTCATCGAGCAAAAAGCAGGTTGAGGATATATCTCACCGAGGATTTCAACATCACCTATGTATCCAGTTTCTTCTTTCAGCTCACGCTCAGCAGCTTGTTCTGGTGACTCCCCCTCATCAATCCACCCAGCTGGGAGCTCATAGACAAAGTCATCTACTCCCCTTCTGTAGTTTCTCTCAACAACGATCTTGTTGTCCGCATCAAGTGCAACGATCAGCACATAGTTTGGTCTGGAAAGGTGGTAGTAGCCCTTCCCTTCAGTCCCATCTGGAAGTTCATAATCATTTTCAAGAATTGAAAGAAATTTGGATTCAAAGATTGGTTTGGATTGAAGAAGTTTCCATTTTTTATCTGACATAAAAGTAGTATAGCAGATGGGGAGGTGCAGGATTTGGAGCTTACTTTATGACATCCTTATCATATCCCATTTTCACCAATTCTTCATAAGCACGCCAAACATCATCTGGAATATCTTGATGAATTTGATAACCTTTCTCTTCATATACTTTCATTCGTTGTAGATCCCCCACTAACAAATTGATCGCAGTATCTTTTGAGAAAATAGATTCCATGTATTGTTCGTATGAAACTTGAGGAGACGTCACGATGATTTCAATCTCCGGCCATTGCTTCCGAAATGTAGCGTAATCACGTCTTTCTTTGTATGGTTTGCAGATGATAATTGCACTCTGAATGGTAATGTTCATATCGGCTAAAAGTCTTTTTGCAAATTGAATATTCTCCCCTGTATTTGAAGAAGAGTTCTCTAGTATGATTTTATCTTTTGGCACCCGTTTTTCGATTGCTATCTCTGCAAACTTATCTGCTTCAGGAACATGCCACAAGTCTTTTGTGACTTTGCCATATCCGCCCACAAACAGTATTCGATCGGCATAACCTGCGTGGTAAACGTCTGCTGCTCGTACTGGGATAGATACATCAGATGACCCGAGCGCGATAATGATATCTGAGTGTTGCAGGGTCTGGTTGAGAAGCATATAATCCCAGATCTTCTTAGCGTAGAGATCAACTGGTTGAAACGTATTATTCATGCAATATCTCTTCCAATAACTCAGGAAATTCAATTGTTTTCATATCATCGATGCAAAAATGTCCATAGCCTTTAAATTCTCTATACTGTATATCTTCTATTTTGTCCCGTAGAATACTCACTGATTTTTGGACGCTATCTTGATCATTATCAGAGTTAAATATCGTTATACCATCAGTTCTCGATACTAGTGTAGGATCAATCTCGAAATTATCAAAAAAACTCATTGCTTCTTCTTGATATGGATCGAGCCATGGAGCAACTAAAACTACTTTACCAACCGTAAGATCTTTATGAATACTCAGATATTTAATAAAAAAGCCAGCACCGGTACTATGCCCAACGAGTATTGTCTCTGGACCGATATCAAATCTCTCCACCTCTTTATTCCACATTTCCCAATTCTTGTCAAATGACCATGGGACTTCAGGAGTTGCTGTCGGAATATCGTGCTTGAGAAGTTGGCTTTGAAGCCAAGGAAACCAATGTGAATTACTCGGGCTCAGCACTTTTGGATCGTAATACTCTTCTTTATCGGGAGCACCATGTAACAGAATCGCATTCTTCATTCTCAAATTATATCACGGGTGGGTTGATATAGTTTTGCAGGGATTGGTGCCCGAAGTGGGAACTTATTTTAGCTGTTCTTCCCAAATAATCTCAGAGTGTTGAGATGTAAGGAACTTATCCATCCTACCAAGGAGAATTGATTCAAACTGTATTGGTTCTGCAGACTTTGCCTCAAGGGATTTGAGCATGCTGAAATCTTGGTCTGAAAATGGACTGTTGTAGCGACTAAGCGAAATGTATCCGAGTGGGAAAAATTTTGGAGGCATTCCAATAGCAACCCCCATTGAAGTAAAAATGTCATAAAAGTTTTGCCGTAACTGTTCTAACTGTTGAGCAGTTGAATCGTCTACAATACCAAGTATTCCAGCTTTGCCAACAACCGGATATACAAGTGTGGATGAACTAGGAACGTGTATCTTGACTTCTTTGATAGCTGAAAGAAGTTTCTCTTGTAAATCATCCAGAAGTTCTTCAGATGTCCATTGCAGGGTGAAGTGGTATCCTTCAGAAGGTTGAATGATAATTTTATCTGATAGTTCCGTAGGGAGGTGCTTCCTTAAATTTGAGTTGATTGTCTTCCCATATTCATTGTTAACCCGTAGCACGAGACTGAGTGTTTGAGAGTAAAGATTCTCTGAAGAGGTTACGTCGACATTGTTTTTGATCATTTGATCCCAATTCCATTCACCCAATGCTCTCCAGTTTTTAGGTACGTTCATTATAAAAGTATACCAAAGGTTCTACCCATTCCTCTGCTGAGGGAGTTTGGTTGTTTGGAGGTGATTGCAGGGGAGGGTGCATGAAGTGGGGACGTATTTTTTCAACTCAAGCACTTACCTGAGGAGGCTCCCAGCCGGTAGAATCAATTGCTCTGATATCTACCTGTGCACCACAATCTATGTTCCCCTCGAGTCCTGCCTCCGAGAGGATATCCGCGTATGATTTACCAAGTGGTTTCCCTGTATGGTGGCTGATCAAAACTATGTTCCCCTCTCCGAACACACGTGCAAGAGTTTTAAGCATTCCGACACTTGTCACATGAGCATAAAGATCTGCTGCACCATATTTCTGTGCTTCAATGGTAAGTGCTCTGAGTAGCCGACTCCCCGCGCCTGTTTTCTTCCCCTGGAGAGCTTCATTTACCTGAACAATGTCAACTTTGAAGTGAGGCTTATCAGAATCATCCACCGTGAGTGTTCCGGATGCAACAGATCCATGTGGAAGTTCAACTGTCAGTCCAAATTCCTTATCAGGAGCATGTATAACCCATTTCCCTGCAGTAAAAGCTTTTGTTGTCTCATCGGCAATTTGCTCAGGAGATAGTGAGGCGCTCTCTTGTCCTGCGGGGTCTTCATTCATGAACAAATTATAGCATTTGCAGGGGTACTAGGACTCGAACCTAGAGTCAACTGTTTTGGAGACAGTCATGTTACCAATTACACTATACCCCCAATGCGTACGGTAGCTTATTATATATCATACGTATCTCTGTAGCAATCTTTATGTCACAATAGACAATGTGCACACAACCCTTATATCCATCTCGCGTTCGTTTACCTGTGTGTGGCTTTAGATAAGACTTATTGAATTGAGATAAAGGAATTTTTGTTACTTTGGACCAGAATTCTTTAGTGGCACTTTCATCATGGTACTCATGAATATGGACAAGACAGCGAAGCTTACTCTCATCAATACAGAAACCATTTCTTAAAGTATGAAGATAGGTCTTTATCATCTGTGGATCGGAATTTACAAACTGAACTCTGCCTGGCAGACTTTTGCCACCTTCCGCCCAGTAAAGAGTAGCAGTGAGTACTTTGAAGAGTAGCTTGGATGGAACTATTTGACTCATTACTTTGTTTATATCTTCTTCAATGATGGCATCTCGCTCAACCCTTCTCTCTTGATTGCTCTCCGTAGATTTTATTTGTGCAAGTGACATAACGTTATGAAGTCTATCTTGTGCTTTTTCATTGAGTTCTACATGCATAGTCCACTGGTAAGCTGTTCCTTTCCCCACACCTATAGTAGCAGTAATTTCTCTATAGGAATAACCATCGCGACGAAGCTTGCAGGCTTCTTGCCTAATTTCAAATGAATGAGCCATCCCTTCATACTCTACAAAACAAAAATGAAATATCTATGAAATAGCCTTAGAATCTGGATGAGGTTAATTTGCTATAAGGTGCTAATCTCACTATACTAAGTCTGTTCCATATGCAAAGCTTATGACAAAATCATACATAGTGCTGATCTTCTGCAGTCTTATATGTCTTGGTATTTTGAGCTTTGGGTCAGTTTTATTTATATACAATTCTGAGTTAGGGTTAGGTACAATCCCTTTTGTCTTATTCTCCTTTGCTGCGTGGATCCCTGGGACATTTTTAACAGCACTTCTTTACCAGATTATTCAGCGCAAAACAGGACTTGCTAAAATCAGTCTGAATAAAGTCTTGCTCATAGCATTACTCATAAATTTACCGGGGATGTTTGCGGTAAAGATCGTCGGAGATGTCTTACATGTTCTGAGATGGGGCTATTAATTATTCTTGCACTTTAATCGTCACAAAATTTCGATTCAGATTGCTACCAAGCTCTGCCTAACCCCCGAGGTTAACGCAAGCGTTCCCGGGAGGACTCGAACCTCCAACCTTTGGTTCCGCAAACCAACGCTCTATCCCTTGAGCTACGAGAACAGTACGTATAGTATACCTCATGTTGACTTGATCTGCAGGTGAAAGAGGCCTATACTGAGTTCAGTTAGTATTATTAATCACAACATATGACACTCAAAAAATCATCGAAAATGGGACTTGGTATGTTATTAGGTGCTGCCGCAGGTGCAGTAGCAGGACTCTTTTTAGCTCCAAAATCAGGCAAAGAACTGCGTAAAGACGCACAAAAATTCTCAGGAGAGGCAAAAAAACTTTCCCAAGAAGCAATGGGACTTGCTGAAGTTTATTTGAAAAAATTGCAGAAGAAAGATCCTGAGCAGATTGCCAAAATTGTCTTTGGTGATGTCTCAGAAGCATCCAAAAAGCTAACGGCACAAGCGCAAAAGGATTTAGCTCGTGAACTGGCTTCCGTGAAAGAGCAGTATGCAAGTATCAACAAGCGCAAGTATTCTGATGCGGTCAAAAGTGTTGTCGCAGGGCTTAAAACTGATGGCTCAGTTTCTACATCTACGCTCAAGAAGCTCGGAGCTTATCTGGAGAAAGATGCGAAGAAATTCATCTCAAAGCCCAAAACGCTTGCAAAGAAGGCACCAGCAAAAAAGAAGTCTGCCTAATCTTTACCTTGCTGGAGCTGGTACGTGTTGATGATCCCAACGCCACGGAAGTCTTTTTGTGCTGTCAGCGTGTATCCCCTTTTTTGCAGTTCTGCTTCAACAAGATGGTCTGGATCTGACAGCTCAAACAGATAGGTGTACAGCACAATTGTCTGCGGATGTGACACCGGAAATGCTGACTGCACAGATTGTGGAGTCATTTTCTGCTCCGTACTCCCCCCTTGGTAGCTGTTTGACTCGTGTGAGTACCACTGCATCGGTGCCCACGGCGCGGTAAATTCACTCAAAACGATTGTATCATTGGTGCGAACGAGGCTATCTGTGTATGTGATTGCCCCTCGCCAATTTTCGCGATGAAACTTCTGATTTCCGAGGTATTGGGAGGTCCAGAGGAGATTTTGGGCAAGCATGAGCATGACGAGACCTGTTGTGATGTGCTTGATACGATTCTCAGCAGTCTGCGATATGAAATATGCAAGGGCTACCGTTCCATACAGTCCGGGTAGGACAAATTGGATTCTCCACGGTGAGCTTGCAGAGACGAAAAGCCCGCCAACCCAAGCAAGCATCAGAGGGACAATCCACATGGACAGACTCAGATAGAGTTTGTGTGGTGGTTTGTGCGCTGGCCTTATTTTCATAAAAAAAACGACGAGTGCCCATACGATGATAACAGCCGTGATAGCCACACTCAGCCCATACAGCCAGCGCGGTTCAGGACTGATCATGCCGACAGTAAACTTTGCGAGAACAAGTCCAGGAAAACGTATGAATCCTGTGTTGCTGACATGCGCCCAGCCAGGCCACGCTTGGAGAAGGTGGCGAGATGTTTCAATTTGTTTGAAAAATGTTGGAAGCCAGAATATGAAGGGTGCGACGCCCACGAATGTGGCAACTGAGAATTTTCTAATGTTCTCGCGTGCAAAAATGAGCGTAAATACTCCCTGTGCGACGATATGGACAAACATAAAATAATGCGTAAAAATGCCCAAAAGTGTGACGAGTGCCAGAGATGTCCATCGCTTCGTGATGAGTGCGTAACAGCTCGCTACTGACAAAAAGGTGAGAAGTGCATACATGCGAAATTCATGTGCATAGTAGATATGAAATGGCGCTGTCGCCAGCAAAAGTGCGCCGATCAGGCCAGTTTGTGTGTTGGAAAGTGCGCGGATGAGCTTATAGAGCATATAGACTGTTGCAACGCTGATGAGTATGTTGGGCAGGCGCAGAAACCACTCGGCTTGTGTATGCAGAAGCATGCCAACCTTCAACCAGGCGTGCACTAGGTAATATGTAAGAGGTGGCTGAAAATCCCCGTTGAAGTGTCCTGCTTGGAATGGATGCTGGGAAATAATCGCTTGGGCTGTCTCATCAAGCCAGAATGATTGCGTGCTTCCGATGAGGCGCAGGACAAGAGCAAGCAGGAGCGTGGCAATAAGGTATACTTGAGGAGAAAAATAAGCTGTGAGTGGTTGTGTCCTATGTATGGGGCGAGGTTTTGGCATAGATATTTATAGTGTAGCAAATTAGTTTGACAGAGCATGAAATTTCTCTTTATCGTTGCACAATTTTATCCGTCTCGTGGCGGTGTGCAAACACATACCTTTGAAGTGGGCAAGCGCTTGGTTGCGCGTGGGCATGAGGTGGTTGTAATCACGGAGGGTGCTGAAGGTCGTGCCCGAGATCGTGGCAAGGCGCAAGGTCGAGATGGTATGGTTGCAGGGATGTCAGTGAGGCATGTGGACTTTGGTGCGAATGGCCGGCTGAAAAAATTTCGCATCTGGTCACGAATGATGCAGGCGGATGTGCGAGCACTCGTGAGGCAAGCTGATGTGGTTGTGTGCCATGATGTGTTCTTTTGGTATGCCCCTTTGCGATTGTTGTATCCGAAAAAGTTTGTCATGACGGTGTTTCATGGGTATGAGACAGTTTTTCCACCTGCTCGTAAAGCTATCATGATCCGACGAATGTCGAATTGGTTGTCAAGGCGATCTATTCATGTTGGAAGCTATATTGCAAAATGGTACGGGACGCGCGCGGATGTCACGCTAACTTCGGGGGTTAGGCAGGCCGACGGGACGGTCCAAACTAAAAAAAAGTTTCAATCGAGTACACAAATGGATCATCCGAGCAAAAAGTCGCCATTGCGGATTGCTCTGGTTGGCCGTCTTGCCGATGACATGGGCATACCTATCTATGTTGAGGCGTTTTCATATCTCCAAAAGCATGACTTCCCTTTCCAGCTTGATGTGTGTGGGGATGGTCCGTATCGAGCTCAACTTGAAAAATTTGGGACTGTGCATGGCTTTGTAGCTGATCCATCGACTTTTATGCGCTCTGCAGATGTGGTTTGTGCATCTGGATACTTGTCACTGATGGAAGCGCTCCAACTTGGTAAATCGTGCTGTGCGGTGTATGAAAATGAACTGAAAAAGGATTATTTGCAGGATTCATTTTTAACTGAGTGGATATGGATTGGAAATGGGGCTGTTGAGCTGGCAAACTATCTGATGACTCCTCAAGCATATGCTCAACGAAGTCAGGCTGATTCTAGAAGGCTCCAGGAGGAGCTCCAACATCATTCGTGGGACGCAGTTACAGATATTTATTGCGATCTATGCACTCAAAAAAGGTAAACCTTATCGTGACGGTCCGCAATGAGATCGAAAGTATTGATGCTTTTATGGGCTCGATTTTAGCGCAGGAAAACCATCCCGACGAGCTGGTAGTGGTTGATGCCTTCAGCACAGATGGCACGTGGGAGCGCCTCCAATCCTACCAGTCCCGCCTCAAAAAAATCGGCATCCCCTATGTAATCAAGCAAAAAAAAGGTAATCGATCGATCGGGCGAAACCACGCTATCTCGTTGGCGAGCCATGAGAATATCTGCGTCACGGATGCTGGATGTATTCTGGACTCATATTGGTACAAAAATCTCGTTAAGCCCTTCCGGACCTTCTCCCTAACTCCCGGGGTTGTTTGTAAGGGCTGGTACGCTCCCCTTGCAACAATCCCGTTTCAGCACGCCTTGGCAACCTATACCTGTGTCATGCCAGCTAAGCTTGACCCACAGACGTTTCTCCCCTCTTCGCGGTCTATCGCATTTTCAAAATCCATCTGGAAAGCGATAGGTGGCTATCCTGAGGAGCTAGATACATGTGAAGATCTGGTTTTTGCACAGAGGTTGCAGTCATACTGCGCGGATCATCCTCAAACCTCACAATCTGTTTTCGTCCCCGATGCGATTGTTTTTTGGCCTCAAAAGTCGACCATGTGGGATGCTTTTGGGCAGTTTTTCGGCTACGCCAAGGGAGATGGTCAGGCTATTGGTTATGTGTGGGCATTGCGATGGCGAGTTGTCTTGATATATCTGCGCTACCTACTCGGGCTCAGTGTGGTGCTCCTCTACGTGAGGACACAGAGTCCCCTTCTTATCCTATTTATGATCGGGGCAGCCGGCGCATACCTAGTGTGGGCATATATGAAAAATTCATCTGCAGTTGCAGGTGGTGGTTGGAAAGCTCGGGCGTATTTGCCTGTGCTCCAGCTCATCAGCGACGGAGCAGTGATGTTGGGATTTGCCTATGGACTCGTACAACAGTTATTTAAAAGATCATGACACGCACTACCTTACTCAATGACATACTCTTTATCTGTGCTTGTCTTGCGTGGGTATCAGGGGTCGTTTTTCGCATTCCACTTGGCAATGGCTTGGTGCTTCTCCCGCTTGATGTGGCAGTTGGAGGTCTGGCGCTTGTGCAAATGTGGGACATCAAGGGGAAGGGTTTGCGTGCACACATATGGGGCGATCCAATCGGCAGGCTTTTTGTATACTTTTGTGCATTTGCAAGTGCGTCACTTGTCGTCACAGCGCTTCTGCATGATCCAATCTCCCTTGATAGAAAGCAATTTTTTGTTTCTTTGATGTACATCGTGCGAGTCGTTGCATATGGGCAAGTCGCATGGCTTTTTTCACAGCACCGTTCACAGATACATAAGCGTAGATATCTGTCAATTCTTCTCATATCAGGAATGAGCAAGTGTCTTCTTGGGTACGTGCAGTATTTTTTATATGGTGATCTGCGTAATCTGTACTATGCAGGGTGGGATGAGCATGTGGCGCGCATGTTTGGGACGGTGCTTGATCCAAATTTTATGGGTGCACTTCTGGTGGTGGCTATGGCTACTCTCCATGTTTGGCAGGCAGAGATAACTTCAAAAATGAAATCAGCGCATTCGCAATTACTATATACACATGTCTCTATGTTTATAGTATTATTGAGCGTGGGAGTGGTGCTTACCTACTCGCGCGGGAGCTATCTGATGCTGATGACCTACGGGTTGATCGTTTATGGGGGACGTATCAAAAAACCAGCCAGAGTACTCTCAATACTCCTTGTTGGGATAGTGCTTGTCGTGATTGTAGCTTGTACACAGACACGCAGTGAAGGGACGAATCTATTGCGAACGGCTTCGATCCAATCACGTATCACTGAGTACCAACAAGCCAGTGTGATTATTGCACACAATCCAATCAGAGGTGTCGGCTTTAATGCCTATCGCTACGCTCAGCAAGCGCGTCATTTCCTTCCCGACAAGACATGGGTTACCGATCATGCAGGGGCTGGTGTGCCAAACGCATACTTATTTGTACTTGCCACGACTGGTATTGTTGGCTTTCTCCTTTGTATGAAGATGGGTGCGCTTCTTTTGATCCAGCTCAGGCAGTATGATGAGCCGTATGTGTTTGCATTGGTTGTCGCCCTCGGTGTCCACGCGTTGACTGAAAATACTTTTTTCTATCCATTCATTATGTTTCCCGTGGCAGTGCTTGTGGCGTATGTCAGATCTACTTCTTCGGCAACAACCGCATTTCATACATCAGCGCACCGTACAGAAACACCCCAACCACAACATGCGCAACACCATACGAGATAGCTGGAGCAAACAAGCGCAGTGACGGGATAAAGTGATAATTCATACTCACGATGATCCCACAGAGCAAAGCATTGGAAATCAGCAGGTAGCGAGGCTTCTTGATCGTATACAGAAAAACGAGGAGCATTCCAGCAATAAATGGCGTGATCATATACGCAAGGCTCAGTGCTTTGGTGACCGCAGTGCTGGCATCATACTGTGCGCTGAAAACAAGCGTGTACACCTCTTTGGGAAGGAGTATCCCTAGCGCAAACATGCCAGCTGGCAAGAGCATATACGTCCGCATATGCTTGAGTAAAGTTTGAACATCAGTATATGTTCGAGCTTTCGCAAATTGTGGTGAAAGCACCTGGGTGATGCTGTCAGATGAGGTGACAACAGCGAGCAGAATTTTTTGGGATAAGCCATAATAGCCAACTTCAGGTCGTGTCAGATAATACGAAATCAAGAATAAATCAGTTCGCGTGGCCAGCTGATACAGCTGTGAAGCAATGTAATATGTCACTGTATACGCAAATCGAATCGTCTCGCGAGTCACTCGAGTATGTGCAAGCATCCTGATAAATGCGGGCCAGCTGAGTGCAGTTCGAATAAATACTATAGACGGACCAAGGATGCCCATAACAAATAATATTGTCCCGATGGTCAAATGGCCTGTCACAGCAAGCAGGACAAGCACGCAGACGCGTATAAGGTGAGAAAGATTGTTTGAAACATTGATATGCAGATAATGTCCCGATGCATTCAGGACATCCGTAAGAAAATTTTGCCAGATGTACATCTGTGTTCCGATAAGCGCAAGGATAAACAGATGATCTGATGCATGTGTCCGCAGAAAATGACTGTCTATATCATGTACCCATGCATACAAAAGTGCAAGTGAAAGCCCTGATAATACGGTCATCACAAGTATATTTGAGAAGATGTACTCAGAAAGTTCCTTTGCACTGTGCCTATGTGATGGAAGGTGTGCGTAGACTGAGGCAGGCATTCCAAAGCTCAAAATATTCGTCAGAAGATATGAAAAAGCCTGCAAGACACTCAGTAAGCCGAACTCAGCAGGGCTGAGCACTCGGACAAAAAATACGATATAGATTGCTGAAAAGACAAATCCAAGATATGTCCCCACTGTGTTGATGAGGATGTTACGACTGTGCGGAAGAGCCTTCAAACGCGTGATAGATCGATTAATCATGCTCTCAGTATACAAAATTGGAACGCTGTGATACGATATGCAAATTATGGTTAGTCCCTATTCATATTGTGAAAAGATTCCGGGCCAGGAGGGCTGTCCACATGCACAGTTATATGAAGGTCATCGCCTCATACGCCGACTACATAAACTTGGGGAGTTTTGTAGAGATTGGGAAGCTGCGTGGGGCGTATTTCAAGGTAGTAGACATAATTTTAATGAAGGTCGGTTTTTGACAAGTGTTGTCCCATCTGCCGTCTGTCGCAATTGCCCATTTAGACAGCCTCATACGGGAGGAAATGGAAACTACGTCTTTGAAGACTAAGAAGCTTTGGGTTCTTCCATAGCGTCCTATTTGTATTGATGCTTGACTTGATACAGCAAGTACAATCCAATACCTGAGCCAATAATCAGCCCTGCGATATTGAGCTGGACGATGTTGAGCACGACGCCAACAAGTGTGGCATAGAACATATACGTCCAACCTTGCTTCGATTTTTTCATAAGGCCAGGGATTGCCAAACCTTCAAGCACTAGCACGAATCCCATGATGACGAGATAGAGTGTGCTTGTTTGTGAGTACATGTGCATATATCCGGACATGCGTGCATATGGCAAAAATGCCATTGAAAGGCCAAACGCTGACAGGAGGCCAACAGCACCCAGGACCACGCCGACTATCAGGAGGTACGGACCATACGTGACAATCAGATTTTGTATATCAACGGGCAATTTTGGTGCCTTCTTCACAAAATAGGTCTCGAGGGTTGAATCAAGCTGTTTTAGGTTTTCCATAGCCTCATGCTACTCCCCTCCTGTATCAGATGCAAGTATTATTTCTTTTTATCAAGCTTATCAAGCTTGAGCTTGGTAACGCCAAAATAAACGACAAGTGCTATGATGATGAAATCGATACTGACACTTACAAAGCTCCCCCACATGATTTTTGATGATCCGATTTTGAGATACATAGTCGAAAGATTACCTGCAGCACCAAGAATAATCCCCAGTATCGGATTGATAATATCTTTCACTAGTGATGAGACTACCTTAGAGACAGCACCTCCAAGAATGAAACCGACTGCTAGCCCAACAACTCCTTGTTCGCGGACAAAATTCATAAATCCTTTCATATGTTTCTCACCTCCATTTCACCATTATTATACCAATTCCCATTGGATAGCAGGATTCTTTTTCATAAATGTCCACTGTCTTTTTGCGTAGCGTATTTCGGCTTGTGCCCATTGGTTGATTGCGTCTTCACGACTCAGTTCTCCTGCATGGTATGCAAACATTTCTGCATAGCCCGTAGCTGTACATCCAGGACTCTCTGCCGTGTAGCCCATGCTGATGAGATGATTGATTTCATCCAGTGCTCCATGTTCAAACCGATATATCACCCGTGCATGGATACGTTGTTCAAGTAATTCAGG
Organism: uncultured Gammaproteobacteria bacterium; assembly: GCA_964477065.1. Lineage (GTDB taxonomy): Bacteria > Patescibacteriota > Microgenomatia > UBA1406 > HO2-37-13b > 2-02-FULL-43-11-A. The sequence goes on along the minus strand of CAYZCU010000005.1, from coordinate 19,175 downwards.
TGTCGCATGGCGCAGGCCAATGAAAGATGTGATGGTATATTTTGGTTCAGATGAGGGGAGATGAAGCTCACTGCCAGATATAGCGATCTCGATGCGTCGAATCAGGCGGTGAGGATTATGCTGATCAGAATGATTCAGCTGTGCATATACGTCAGGGGCATGTTTTTTGAGATACTCCTGAAGTTCAGGAACTGTGTATGATGCAAGCTTTGATCGGATTTTTGCATTTGGTTGAACAGGTGATGCGATGCCGTACAACAGGTCTTGAAGATACAAATACGTGCCTCCAACTACTATAGGAGTGGCATGTGTGTATATAGTATTTTCAAGGATATAATTCACATATGTGACATACAAAGCTGATGAAACAGGCTGATCCGGCATGACCAAATCATATCCCCATATCCGTATACCATCAACAGTGTAGTACCCAATTCTGAATTGGGGCAGGTCCTCGATTAGTGTAAATGCTGCAGTATCGATATCCTTACCGGTTATACATGTCAGGTGCTGATAGAGTTGTCGAGAATCTGCAGAAATAATGTCCGCTTCAGTCTCATGAGCACGTACCAATGCACGCGAAGTCTTCCCCGTAGCTGTTTGCCCTGTTATAACCTCAAGTGAATACATGACTTAATTGTACTATATGTGCGATAGTAATGTGCCATGAGAGTATCAGTTATCTATAGTCATTGTCATATGGGGTTTTTATAGATCAAGCGTTCACGTGTGTCTCAAAAAATCATATCCGCCCTTAAAATACTATAAGATCCACGGTGCGATAGGGGTTGGAGTGTTCACTCCCACTCAACTCTCCACATAGCGCGATGGACATCAAGTAGTGATTTTAGCTTGTTGTAGCACGCTGTTATCAATATCGGCCAAAATTAGCAAAGAAAGACCCTAATTGCTAATTTCTCACATTATCTGTGTTCTCGTCATACGCACGTTATTTGCGGGCGTGTATAGTTTTTGACATCTGGATAACACACGACCGTTTGCTCTTAATAGTAGACGCACTGTCCTATCAATGCATAAGGCATGACTTGTATTATTAGCGGATCCGAGAGCCTGGTGCTAGATGCGCCCCAACTGCGATAAGCTCTGGTTTTTCAGGGCCATCAAGTGCGACAATCATCCCATGTGAGACCATCCCCATCATTGGTCGTGGCTGGAGGTTCGCAACAAAGAGAAAATTTTTGTGCGTGAGGTCATCGGATGTGTACCACTGTCTGATCCCCGAAAGTATCTCAACAGTTCCGTATGGTTCACCAAGATCTACGGTCAGGACAAGCAATTTATCAGATTTTTCAAGTGCTTCAACTGCACAAATTCTGCCTACACGGATATCGACGCTTGCAAAGGTCTCAAATGTAATGGTATGTATGCCTGTTTCAGTGTCCATAGTGACAAGTATACGTGCTCACGTGCAGGTGTCAATGTTTTAATCTTTTTCGAAATAGAGTGTCACAGTAGATGTGACTGATTCTGAGCCTGGTTGGATTTCAGGAGCAGATGCCTTCATAAGCGCCGAGTCCCCTGCATACGCATCGCTATACATGGGTACGGGATATGAGCCATTTGATTCAACTATGTTGGTAATCTTTCCCAAATTGATACCGAGTTCTTTTGAAAGCTTATCTGCTTCTGCTTTTGCATTTTCGATTGCTTTTGATCGTGCCTGTGATCGTAATTCATTTGGATTTTCCATTGAAAAGGCAACGTTGTTGACTTGATTTGCACCTGCCTGTGTAGCACGAGTTACGATAGCATCGATATCTGACAGCTTGCGCGTCTTGACGGTTACTTGTGCTGTTGCATCATAGCCATCAATACGTTGGGTCGATGACTCGTAGGAGTAATGTGGTTGGACAGAGTACTGTGACGTCGAGATATCAGCTTCAGGAATGTTGAGAGATTTCATAGCATCAACAAGAGCTTTATGAACGCGGTCGATCTCATCTTGAGCTTTTTGAGCTGAAGCAGATTTGCTAACTGTGATACCAAATGAGAGTGTTGCAGTATCAGGCTTTGCCTCTGCTTTCCCCTCTCCAACGACAGCAAGTTCAGATGAACGCGACGATGTGACGATACTGAGGGGATAGGTTATGTGGGCAGAATCTATGATTGCTAAACTCGTCACGGTGATGAGTGCACAAGCCATATATGTAGCAACGAGGTTTTTATTCATATGAATTGTGTGGTGATATCTCTGTAACGCTTTGAGTGTACCAAGTTCCACTTCTCTTTTCCAGCTGATATACTAGAAATATGACGAAAGTACTTGTAACGGGTGGTGCAGGCTATATTGGATCTGTCACAGCAACCCAAATGCTTGAAAAAGGGTATGAAATAGTTATTATTGATAATCTTGAACTCGGCCATATCGAGGCAGTTCCAGCCGGAGCAACATTTGTTGAGTGTGATTTACTGGACATTGAAAGTGTGCGGAAGGTTTTTGCATCACATCCTGATATAGATGGAATCATCCACTTTGCATCGTATAGCCAGGTAGGTGAAAGCATGAAAAATCCGCTGAAATACCTACGCAATAATGCTGTTAGCGCAAGTAATCTATTGGAGGTTGCTCTGGAGCATGACGTCAAAAAGTTTATATTGTCTTCAACTGCGGCGCTTTTTGGAGCATCTGAAGGGAAACTTATTGATGAATCTGAGTCTATTGTTCCGGGATCTCCATATGGCGAATCAAAAAACTACATTGAACGGACATTGTTTTGGCTCAATAAGACGCATAGTCTGAAGTATGTGTGCTTGCGCTACTTCAATGCATGTGGATGCACAGCAACGCATGGAGAGGCACACAATCCCGAAACACATCTGATACCCCTCGTTTTGCAAGTTGCCCTAGGTCAGCGTGAAAACATCACGGTATTTGGCAATGATTATCCAACCCGTGATGGGACGTGTATACGAGATTATGTCCATGTGACAGATCTTGCGAGCGCACATGTGCTTGCCTATGAGGCGCTTGATACTCGGGATGTCATGATGTATAACCTCGGGAACGGGCAGGGCTACTCTGTCATGGAAGTGATTGAGTCAGCACGAAAAGTCACAGGGCATCCAATTCCGGTTGTTATGGGTGAACGTCGAGCTGGTGATCCGGCAATGCTTGTTGCTTCTTCGCAGGCTATTATGCGGGATCTTGGGTGGCAACCTCAGTATCCGTCAATCGATGCTATTGTTGAGACGGCATGGCAGTGGCACCGTGCACATCCTGATGGGTGGAAGACTTCTTGACGATGTAATTTTTCAGATGAGGTGTGAGGGCCAGTTATTCGAAGGCGCTTTTATCAATGCGGATAATCATATCTTTTGCTTCGGGTTTCCCCTTCTTCCCATTTGGATGCTTCGAGTTATCTGTCAATAGGTAGAGGTCACCATCGGGGCCTTTGCGAACTCGGCGAATTCTTCCGAAATCATTTTTAAAATGCGAGACAAGTTTCGTAATCTTCGTACGGTCCTTTGAAAGCTTTGCCTCATAGAGGTTTTGCCCATCAAGCGAACTAAAAAATATACTCCCATAAGCAAATTCAGCGCTACTTGGATCCCAAGCAGTGCTCGGTCCAGAGTTGAGAGCAGGTGTTTTCATATCTGCACGTGTTTTATCACCCTCGATAGCTGGCCAACCATAATTATTACTTGCAAAAATCAAATTCACCTCATCCAATCCATACGTATCTTGGTCGCGACCATGTTCAGTCGACCATAAAAGTCCATTGTCTGTCCACGTGATCCCTTCCGGATTGCGGTGTCCATATGAAAAGATTCTTGACTGAAACGGATTGCCTTCAATAGCTGTGCCATCTGCATTGATTCGTAAAATTTTCCCACTCAGTGAGCCAAGATTTTGCGCCAGACTCGGCTGGTTTGCATCCCCTGTGGTGACATAGAGATAGTTGTCAGGCCCAAATGCAAGTCGCCCCCCGTTATTGAATTTGGCTCCCGTAATCCCTTCCAGTATCGGATAGGGGTTTATAAGTTTGTCATCTTTAAGTTCATAGCTCATGATCGTGGAGGGGTACTCTGCCCCGTCATCTATCGAATACATGAGATAAATTCTATGATTTTGGGTGTAATTTGGATGGATTTCAAGCCCTCGGAGTCCCGTTTCTCCAACCGTCGCCACGTGCGGGATTGTCATGGTGGTCTGTGTTTTGTCGTGTATGCGGGTGAGCTTGCCGACTTGTTCCGTCACAAGCATATCTCCATCGGGAAGGAATTGAAGCTCCCAGGGCGAGCTGAGATTCTTGGCAATGGTTGTGTACGGAATTTTCATTTCGTCAAGGTATGCTTTTGAAAGCCCGGTGAGCTCCTGTGAGGGGGCCGGTGCAAAGAGGTCCGCAAACAGAGTGTCTTTGAGAGAGTAGGCGGTGATGGCAAGAATCGCAACGATGCCAAGGAAGATAAATGTACGCACATTTGAGTTCATAGAAGTATTATACAACAACTTCGGGTGTGCAACATCGGGAGGAATGTGAACTCACCCCATCCAAAAAGCGGTCGTTGCTGAGCTTGAATAGTGTTAAATAGGTGTGTGATTTTGGAGCAGTGAAAGTAGTTGTTTATGAAATTGACTAATTGTACTTCCTGTATGGACAACTCTTCCTCCGCGTTGCTCGATTGCCTTTTCCCAATCCTGTCTGCCGAGTTTAATTTTACGTGATGGCTTTATAACAGTAAATGCGACAGGACAATCCTTTATAGAACTTGGAAATATAGCACGAAATATTCTACCTCCGATATCTATACATGTCCCGAGTCTATCGTCATTAAAGGCATTATGAGGCTTGCCACTTTTTACCTCAACAATCATTGGGACAAGCCTGTTTGATTGTGTAGGAGTTGATAATACAAGCGCATCAAGCTCAAGAATTGTCTTTCCATCCTTGTAAATTACAACCCCTCCATGGAGAGCTGTAGGTACTGCAGTACAACCACGTAGCTCAACCCTTCTAGTCACAACAGGCCTTAAACCACATGTAGCAAGTACATTTGAAACGTGATGTTCAAATGGACGACCTATAGTCCCTGCTCTGATAAGCCTGAGATCATCTGTCGATATGCCACCCAAGATTGATCTATCTGGGACTATGCTATCGATTAGTTGTGCAATCAGTTCTTGTTCACGTACACGAGTGAACCTAATTTCTCGATTTTGCATAAAAAACAACTATATCACATTTTTTCCAATAATGAGCTTAAGCCTCTCCCGATGTTGTACGCTCAGTTACGTTCATTTTCCCAAAAAGCACGTAGGTTCAACGCCCTCCCGATGTTGCACACCCGAAGTTCGTGTATAATACTCCTATGAAGCTCATCGTCACCATCCCGGCCTACAACGAGGCCAAATCAATTGCTGAGGTTATTCACTCCATTCCGCGTACCATCAAAGGCATTTCGAAGGTTGAAGTGCTCGTGCTCAGCGACGGTTCAACGGATGGCACTGAGGATGTTGCTCGCAAAGCTGGGGCGGACCATGTGATTCGCAACAAGATCAACCTTGGGCTGGCAAAAACGTTCGACAAGGCTTTGCAGAATGCGGTACGACTTGGCGCAGACATCATTGTGAACACTGATGCAGATAATCAGTACGATCAAGCTGAGATTCCCCTACTCCTTGAGCCCATTTTAAACGGTGAGGCTGATATGGTTATGGGTGATCGACAGGTAGATACGCTTGACTGGATGGTCCCATCGAAGAAATATGGCAATAAATTAGGAAGTTGGCTTGTTCGTAAGGTGTCAGGAGTTGACTTCAATGATGCGTCAAGTGGCTTCCGTGCATTTACACGTGAATGCGCACAGTCCTTCACGCTTCTTGCAGCGCACACGTACACACATGAGACTATTCTTCAGGCTGGGCAAAAAAACCTTGCTGTGAAGGAAGTGCCGATTACGTTTCGTCGCAGAACAGAGGGCCAATCGCGACTCATATCCAACGTTTTCTCGCATGTCAAGAAATCACTTTTGACGATTTCTAGGTCAATCATGATGTACAATGCATTTTCTGTCTTGATGCGCACGGGTATGGTGATGATGGCGCTGGGAATTTTGCTTGGTATCAGATTTGTGTACTTCTTTATAGAGGGCCTTGGAACAGGACATGTGCAGTCGCTGATTCTTTCGTCAATGCTTATTATCCTCGGATGTAATACAATGTTCCTTGGTGTCATTGCAGATCTGATTTCACATAATAGAAAAATTCTTGAGATGCTGTATGCTCGGGACCGCACAACACCTAATCTAAAACAATCACTATGAAAGACACAAATTTTGTTGATGGCAATTTTGAGGATAAATACAATGCAAAAAATCCGATCTCGAAAATGTTGGTGAATGGTTTTCTGACACACTTCATGGATCTCGTTCATATGATGCCTCCTCGCACAAAAATCATTGAGGTTGGTGCTGGAGATGGCCAACTCACCCGCAAAATTGCAGATGTATTTACGGATGCATCGATCATAGCCTGTGACCTTTCAGACAAGCAAAATGAGATGGCGCGTCAAACGCTTGCTTCATATGGAAAGCGCATAACCGTCCAAAAAGAAGATGCTGAAAATCTGACACTATCTGACAAAAGTGTCGATGCTGTTTTTTGTTGTGAAGTTTTGGAACATGTTGAGAAGCCAGAGCAAGCAATTGCCCAGCTGTCTCGCATTCTTCAGCCCGGTGGCTATGCTTTAGTAAGTGTCCCATGGGAACCATTGTGGCGAGTACTCAATCTGGCTCGTGGTAAATACATCGCAGATCTGGGCAATACGCCGGGGCATCTCAATCATTTTTCCCGAGCATCATTTAAAAAACTGGCAACAGATGCGGGGTTCAGTATTCTCAAAGAGCACCATCCGTTTCCCTGGTCCATGATGCTTCTACAAAAAAATAACTAATACTATGCAAGGATTTATATCTCACTTCACTTTTGACTTCTGGACAGTATGGGGGCTTGCTTCCCAAGGAATGTTTTTTGCCCGATTTATTGTGCAATGGATTCACTCAGAGCGTGAAAAAAAAGTCGTTGTCCCAATTGTGTTTTGGTACATCAGCCTTGTTGGATCAGTCATGGTTCTGATCTATGCGTTTGCCCGCTATGACTTTGTTTTCCTAGTGACAGGAATTTTGCAATTAGTCCTCTACTCTCGCAATCTTCACTTCGCCCATAAGACGCGAAAATCTGCTATGGCAGATACCATAATCGTGGAGTGAGCTGTATTAGTGGCGTTTCTTCAAAATGAAATTCGACAGGTTGATAGTAGAAGACTGGATTTGTAGGTATGTAGTGAATGCCACGCGACGTCATAAACGGAAGTAACGATGCTGTCGGATAGCCACTGGGCGTGACGAGTTTTGATGCCGTTACATTCCCCCCCCAATAAATACGTCGTGATAGATCTTGCCCGTAGTAAGGGACAATCACATTATCGTCATAACCAACGCCTTCATTCTGGGTAATGTACAAAATAGGCTCGCTTTCGGGAATGAATTGATCTATAAATAACCAACTCGCATCATTTTTGAATTTATCACTTGCATAGTCAAATCGAACTGCGGTTCTGCTATGCGGATAATGCTCAAGAAGGTCACGATAGACACGCAATGGTTCAACATGATAATCGGGATAGATAGTCATGACAAGTGTGTACAGCATACCAATAGGAATCAGGATGAGAAGCAGTCGTTGCACACCAGCGGATAGCTTGCTTAAGAAGGCAATGCTGATGATTAACAACATAACAGGGACAAAGATAAACAAACGGTAGTTGTACAGCGTAAAGTATTGTGTGAAATAAATGCCAAGCAGTATGCCGGAGGAAATCAAAAGCGCACCTATTTTTTTCAGTTCATAGCGGGCCAATACAGCTGAGATTGTTCCAACAAGCCCAAACGAGGCGACATGAGGTCCAAATCCTGATATACCAATGAGGTCGGGTGTGTAGCGATGGCCATTATCAAAAAATCGAAATGGAATGGCCAGAATATTCTTGAGAAAGATGTTGCTCTGTGTTGATTGTGCGTGTTTTGGTCCAAAAAGTGAGCCATAGTGAATGTAATTTGCGATATACCAAATGCCTCCCATACCTACCATGCTCACGATTCCTGCAACAAGATAGCTCCACGATGTTGATCGAATGACTCGAATATTTTCTTGTAAAAAAAATACACCACAGATGCCCCATATCACAGCCACATGTGCTGGTGATGAAAATTTACTTGCAAGCAAGAGAGACGTCGTGAGTGCGAGTGCAAAAAATGCCATACGCGGGTTGATGCGTCTATCATGGATTGAGAAAAAAAGTGCTATGAGTGCAAAGTGAAGACTGGTTAATAAGAGATGATCCTGCAAGGTTGTTGTCTCAATGACAATGATGGGAATTGATGCAACAAGGATTGTGCCTATGAGTGCCCATCGAGGTGAGGTCTTGAGTGAGCGCAATAATGAAAAGGATGATGCGAGTAATAAAATGTATCCTGATATTTGTGACAACTCTACCCCTTCGATTGGGCCTCCAAATCGCAAATACCACAGTGAAAGTGCCTTTGAAAGTTTTGTTGCATAGTTAAATCGTTCGACAGGAACATCGTGTGATAATGTAATAAATCCGTCATGAAGCCATGACAATGGAATCGCGAGATGATAGACCTGCGTATCAAAGACATTTGGTGGTGCAATGATAATTCGCGTTGTACTCACTCCTATCTGAATAATGAAAAGAGCAAGGAGTATCTTCATAGCAATCCCTTTTGTATATGGGCTGACGACAACAAAAAAGTTTCGCAACGGAATGACACGTGAGCTTGCTGAGTGCATGTATTTTTTAAAGAGGCTGAGCTTAAGCAGTGATAAGCCAAGACTTACAAGAAGCATGACAATCATTGATGTATTGTGCAGAAGTACTCCGGCGATCAATGTAACGAGGAGGACATGTGCCATAAACAAAATCATCAGCATCATGATGACGTCTGAGATCGCGGGAGGTGTTGGCAGTTTAAGCTTTTGTAACGATTGAAGCGGTGTCTCGTCGTAAAATGCATATGCCATTGGGAGTAGACAAGCTAAGGTAAAAATAGTTAGAAGCAGGAGAACAATCATGGTCGTGGCGGTTGAACAATGTGTAATTTCTCTGATTGGATGAGCGCTATCATCTCAGCATGATTACTCTCTCGCAGGATGTAGACTGTATACTCTTCATTTTCAGAGCGAGCCGTGCTGTGCTCAGCTTCAAGCAGTGGTGCATGTGTATCTTTGACCGTCATAGTGGCTGTGCGAAAATCTACATCGTCTGGTACAAATAGGAAAAATGCACTGCGCCCATCTGGAGCGACGAGTGAACCTGCGATAAAGCTGTCTTCATACACATGCCCTCGATCGACAAGACGTATGCGTACAACGGGACTTTTTTGGGATTGCAGTTGCGGTGTGACAAACGTCATTCTGTAGATCTTTTGCACATTTGGGATATTGAGGATGGTGAAAATACCCGTGAAAATGAGAATACTCAGAATGATGAGTTTAGTGTTCATGTCGTTTGTATTTCTCACATCAGGCTATTCTGTTGCTAGTCCATCAAGATCGTCGAGTATGTGTGCTGAAAGTTTGAGATCTTGGCGGGATGCGAGCATATCACGTGCGATTGCATAGTGACGTTGTGCTGAAGCTCTATCTGAAGCTTGACATGCATGCGCGATGCGTGAATGTCCATGCAGTAGCCAAACTGCTTTGTTGTAGGCATCTTCATCTGATGCTTCAAGATCAGCAAGCGCTTTTTCAGCTCGCGCAAGAGCTGACAGATCCCCGCTTGCAAGCTGTGCTGATGCAAGCATTTCGTGCATATTAGCCAATACTCCTGGACGATTTTGTGTCTCGTGAGGGTGGGATTCTTGTTCAGTGACTGCTTTTTCATATGAAGCAATTGCGTCATCAAGAAGTCCAAGGTCAGCCTGAACTTTACCAAGATTATGATACTGGATAGCGCATGAAACAGATGCTTTTTGAGCGATTGCAATGCTTGCTTGAGCTGTATGGAGAGCTTGAGTGAGGTATGCCTCTGATTGGAGTGGTGAAGAAGATGGCGTTTGACGAGCACAGTGTCGCAATGTCAGAACGCGTGAACATAGCGCTTCACTTGCTCCATACGGATTGTTTTCGGTTATGTACTGTGCAAACGCTTCGTCGGCTTGAGCAAGCGCTTTCACAAAATCATTTTCATGCTCACGTGCGCTTTCAGCTGACAGATGGGTTGAGTGTGCGGTTGATGTCGTCATACGCTAAGTATAGCATAAGCACTATTTTGAGATCAGTTTGATGACCTTGCGTGCGAGAACAATGCCATTGTTGACGTTACGGTCTTCAGGATAGACTTGGGTGGTGTTTGCAAGGTAGATATGAGGAGCCATTTTATGTCGAGGCATACGTTGTGAGTACTTGCCTGAGTAGATTGGTGTTGCATAAGGATTGCGGGCCAGTTGCCACTGAATAACATTTTTTCTGGAAAAATGCGGAAAAATCTTTTTCAAATCACGCGTGTACAGATTGTAAACAGCTTTTGGATCCATCGTGTAGAGAGAATCATCTGCAGAAAGGTAGTTAAATACATACATGATATGTGTTCCGTTATACATCTTTGTCGATACGAGTTTTGTGTGTTCGATGCATCCAATAAATGAAATATCTTCGTCAACTGCATTGAGCCAATAAAATGGACTGACGGGTTGAGACATTTCAAGTATCATACAATTGATTGCTTGGTAGTTGATAGATGATAACGCGCGCATAAGCTTTTCAGTGATGCCTTTAAAAAGTTTTTGGAAAACCCCCGTGCTTCCTGTAAAAATAAGATCATCAAAAAGATAGCGTTTTTTGTCTGTTATGACACGGGCTCCATTTTTTGTTGATGCAAATGACACGATGCCTTCATAGCGGAGCTGGACACCTTTTGCAACAACGGCTTTTTCAAGTGCACTGAAAAACGTGTGATAGCCATGATCAAAATACCCCAGCTTCTCCCCCATTCCTTTACGTGATCGACCTCGTGGATTGATCCGTCCCCATAAAAACGTAGCAGGGACATCATCTGCATGATTCCCAAATTTCATTCGCAACAGTGGTCGCCACACAATATCATACAGTCGAGATGCATACAGTTTTTCGAACAATTCCTTGACTGTCCATTTCTCAAGCCCATCCCATCCTTTTCGCTTGATAAAGTAGAGGGTCAACATACCCATGATGATTCGGTCAAAAAATGGAAGCGGGGTAAATTTCAATAAATCAATGGGCGTCGTAAATGGATAGAGCTTTCCGCCAATATACATCCCAACAGAACTGGTATAAAAGTGAATTGAGTCAGTTACCCCAAGCTCCTCTGCGAGGGCAAGCAAATCTGTGTCAGATGCAAAAAAGTGATGATAAAATTTTTCAATTGGGACGCCCTGGACTGATGCTGAACCGGCGAGTCCCCCCGTCCCTTTTTCACGTTCAAATATCGTAACCGCATGCCCTGCATCTGCTAAATAGTATGCACAGGCAAGTCCAGTGATACCGGCACCAACAATTGCTATTTTCTTGTGAGAGTTATTTTTTGAAGCCATGAAGTGATTCGATAATGTAGGGTGGACGCTGTTTGACTTCGTCATATATACGTGCGATGTATTCACCGATTATTCCCAAGCCAAGAATAATGATCCCCCCTGAAAAAAGAAGCAATATAATCGTTGTTGCAAATCCAGGGACAAAAATATGCGTAAACAGCCGGACGTAGATTGCCACAAATACGCCAATAATTGAGATGGCAAATGCCACAAGTCCACCAAACGTCATCAGCCGGAGTGGAATGTAGGAAAAAGATAATATACCATCGATCGCAAGTTGCATGAGTTTGCTTAGTGTGTATTTGCTGTCCCCGTTTTGTCGCTCACTACGATCATAGGCAAGTCCGATCTGTTTATATCCCACCCAACTACGGATCCCTCTGACGAAGCGATTGCGCTCTGGGAGTGACTGCATTGTTCGTGCAACACGTAGCTTCATGACACAAAAATCACCGCTATCAAGAGGGATGTCGATACTTGATACTAACTTGAGTAATCGATAAAAGGATGTGTATGCAAGTTTTTTGAAAAAGCCCTCTTTTCTATTTTGGCGTATAGCATAGACAACATCGTAGCCATTATCTAATTCTTTAAAAAATTTGGGAAGCACTTCAGGAGGGTCTTGCAAATCTGCATCGAGAATGGCGATATACTCTCCTGTTGCATGATCGAGTCCTGCTGTGACTGCAGATTGATGGCCATAATTACGAGTGAAATTAATCAACTTGACGCGAGGATCTTTTTTTTGAATTTTCGTAATTTTTTCGTACGTGCTATCTCGAGAGCCATCATTGATAAAGATAATTTCATATGATTTTTTAAGTTGTGTAAGGACAACGGTCACTCGGGTATAGACTTGTGCGATGTTTTCTTCTTCATTGAAGACAGGGAGGATGATGCTTATCTGAGTCATATGATATGGTAACATACTCGGCATATTTTACAAGCGAGGATGTACAATATGAGGACACACATATGAAAGTAAAAAGCCCATTTAAATCAATCACTCTTGTTATCCCTGCATACAATGAGGAGAAATTTATAGCCCAGACTATTGAGAAGGTGCTTGCATCTGATACTGCAGGACTTGCAAAAGAGATTATTGTTGTCAATGATGGTTCGACTGATGCAACAGTAAAAAATGCACTTACGTGTATGAAAAAGATTGCCGGTGCAGGAAAAAAACTTGTGAAAAAATCAAAAAAAAGCCTTGACGTGTATTCCTGCTCACAGGGTAAACACATGGTGTATCTTTATGACAAAAAAGTGAATGGTGGCAAAGGATCAGCGGTCAAAACTGGTTTCATGGCATCAACGGGTGACATCGTCATGGTTCAAGATGCAGACCTAGAATATGATCCAAGTGATTATCCTCGCCTGCTTGAACCATTTATGACCCATGGGGCAGATGTCGTCTTTGGATCACGGTTTATGTCAGATCGACCACATCGCGTATTGTATTTTTGGCATTATGTCGGTAATAGTGTCTTGACGCTCATATCGAATATGTTTACTGATTTGAATTTGACAGATATGGAGACAGGATACAAAGTGTTTCGCGGAGATATCATTCGTGCCATTGCTCCAACGCTGGTGAGTACGAGCTTTGGATTTGAACCAGAGATTACGGCGAAGGTCGCGAAAAATAAAGAAGCACATATTTTTGAGGTTGGCATATCCTATCGAGGAAGAACATACAAAGAAGGGAAGAAGCTTTTTTGGTGGAAAGATGGATTAGAAGCACTCATCCGTATCATCCAATTTAACGTGTTTTCGTAGACCTCAGATCTTCTCGATCAAGCGAATCAATCTCGACTTGATTGCATGCTTGAGTGTTCCCTTTTTGGTCCCATTGAGAGGTTTACGTGCAACAATAAATGCAAACAGTGGCTTGACTTTACCAGACCATGTCATCTCTTTTTCAAGCTCCAACGCAATGCGAAGCATGCTGTTGTGCTCGATATTTTTGGGATCAAAATTTTGAATGTGGTTGTACAGGACTTGATAGAGAAGTCCCCCATTATAGTACCGAATGTACTCGATATCGAAAAATTTAGAAAGTGATGGAATGATAAGTTCTGATCCGACAGCCTCTGATGGATCTTCACGCATCATGACTTCAATGCTTGGCCTTCCAATGACCTCTCGTCCCACAAACTGCTCAGGAAAAAGAGATTGCATATAATTCATATAGTACAGATCAGCATCAGAGTATTGATTGCGCTTCGGGCCGATGTATTCAAAATGAACAAAGAGTCCACCAGGTTTAAGAACCTTGTACACTTCTGAAACAATATGATCCATGTTTTCAATATGGTGAAGCGCAGCGACATTGAGAGCTAAATCATAGTAGTCGGCATGTGGGAGCTTTTCAGCATTAAGATCTTTGATGCCGTATGAAAATGCTTTCGATGGTGCTTTTTTGCGAGCATCTGCGATGAGTGATTCAGATACATCAAACCCATCCAGCTTTTGAAATTTTAAAAGCTTATTAAGATCTCGATCTTGCCACCCATTTCCAGCACCAACACTTATAGCTTTAATCTTGCCAATAGAATCTTTGAAATACGTTTCCGTGATAAACCGCATCCAATCCTTTCGCTTATCACCAGAAATTAATTCATTTATATATTCATTAACCACGAAGTGATCGTTCCAAAAGGTATTTTTATCATAGTAGTCATATGTTGTGTCTTTTTTCTTTTTTGGCATGGTTATTGTGGAATGGGTAAAACTTGATATTCCTCATCTTTCATGAGTTTGAGTATTCTATCATATCCGTTTCCCCAATATCGTTTCCGATGAATAAAAAGTGCAGTTTTGCCATTGACCTGTTTTCGTTGAATATGTGATTCAATGTAAAATTGATGTTGCATCAAATAGACAAGGAGGGCTGGTTTATCAAACCATGCATTGCGGATCTGATTTGCATGTCCAGGGATAGTGTATTGATCATGCCACGATTTATCAAAAGTATACGTTGTTAGGATGTTAAAGTAGATTGATATAAGAACGAGAGTAAGAAGTTGAAATTTAAACAACGGCAGTCGAGACAGATCCTCAAAGTAGATCCCCATAAGAAGTATCCCCAATGGAATTGCTTCAATAATGAGTCGTGCTCCCAGTGATAATCCCCCACTCCACATCCACCATGATCCTGCAAATGCGATGAAAATGAGAATGGTGAGATAGGATAGATACATGAGCAGTTTATGAGACACTGCCACCTTTCGTCTCGTCACAAGTGCGATGAGGATTATGATAAATATGGGACTAAAAACAAACAAACCATAGTTGTAACTAAACAAAAGTGCATAGATGTTTTGTAGAAATTGTGAGAATGACCAGATCTTAAATGAGAATAAGATTTCTTCTTGATACCCCATTGGGATATTGAGCGGTTTCATCAAAAGCATGTATGGAACGTATCCCAAGGCAAAACCTGTCAGATATGATATGAATTTTCCATATGAGAGGTGGCGAGTTTTTGTATCTTTGATCCACTGACCGATAATGAGAAGACAGAAAAAAACTGAATAAAAGCCATTACTTATGCGTATATGTGTTGATATACCGATAAGGAAGCCTGCAAAAAGCACTGATACGATGCGTGTTATCCGATGCGTTGATTGCGTAAAAAACAATAGGAGTGCACCTGTGACCAAAAAGAGAGATATGCCATGTTGAATGTTTGACTGTGATGCGATGTTGAAAACATTTGTGCATAGAGCATAAAGACAAGCCATAATCCATGACGTCTGGCGTGATAGTTTGATTCTGCGCAAAACACCATACACAAAAATGACAGAGAGAGATGTGAGCAGTGATGCATAGATTTTTCCTAAAAATTGGCTATAAAAGGAGTCAATCATTGTTGTATCTGAATACGACGGAATATCCCACCACCAATGCATGAACGAGTAAAACGGCACACCCATAATACCAAGAAGAACTGATGTTTTTGGATACACCTTCCCTTGCTCATTTTTAACATAAATACCTTTGAGATCTCGTTTATCAAGTTCATGTTGAATGTTGGTAATATCTAACCGATGGTGGCGGATGATATTGAGCGTTGTCAATGTGTTTGGAAGTGCATCAGTTGTCGCAAAGTACACTGCAGATCGATTATATGCAGAAAATGAAATAATAAACAAAGTGATGATGAGAAAGAGATCCTTGATACGTGGCCGTGCAGAAAGGTTTTCGAGGTACTGGTATGTTTGACGTCCCCAGGTTGGGCTTTCACGAATGATATGCGTTCGTAGCTTTCGGCCAGAGGCATAGAGCTGTGCATTAAGCTGTTCGAGCGAATGTAGGACTGAAGGCTTCGTCGTCATGTTTGCCGAGGAATAGGAAAGATTAATCGTTCTCCCTTAAAAAGTGTCACAATCCCTTTATATACAAAAGATGGTCGGAAGACGTAATTGTGCTGAACTATCCCCTCTGATGATTGTGAAATCCAGGTAATGTAAAACATCATGCGCGACATATGATATTGATAATATGTAGGATGTGCCTGCCACGCAAGCTCGTTTTGATAGCGATGGCCTGGCTTTGCATAGAGGTCATGCCATGAAGAATCAGCCATGTATATAGTGACGATATTTGTCATGAGGCTCAAAAGAAGCGTTGAGATAATACCAATTTTCCAAAATGTTGTCTTCGGTACAAACTGTAATGCATAGGCACACAACAGTATCAGTATAGGAAGTGCCTCTATGACAAGCCGTGCATTGACACTATATCCACCAGTCCACATCCACCACGATGCAGTGAAGATGAAAAAAAGCAGACATGTCGGGAGAAGGGACATGATGTACAGTGGTCGTCGAATAGAAACATAATACAATCCGACGAGTGAAAAAAGAAGTATGGGATAGCCTGTGAAGAGTCCAAGATTATAACTGGCTATAAGCGCCCACAGATTTTGCAAAAATACGAGAGGTGTCCATATAGAAAGTGAGAATGCCAGTTCATTACCATACCCAAATGGGACTCCTTGTGCTCGTAACAGAAGGGTAAAAAGTGCTATTGAAACGAGTACTGACAGACAATAGCTGGTGATGTTTTTGATACGCTGGCGGGCGGGTTCATTTTGAAACCAGAGATATATGATGGGCGCTATGCAATAAAATGCATTGCTGATTCTCATCACTGCCAAGATACCTCCCACGAGTCCAGTTGCGATGCGCTTGCGAGTCGAGGTGTGTATTGATGCCATCCCATACAAAAATAGCATAATCAATGCAAGTGATATGCCGTGTTGCCAATTTGCCTGTGCAGAAGTATTAAAAACCTGCGTCGCAAAGGCATAGAGAACGGTGGCAAATAAACTCACACTTCGTGGCGTCAGTAATTTTCGAAATAGCATGTAAAGTCCTGCGACTGAGACAGCTGAGTAAAACGCTCCAACAATTTTTCCCAGTGTATAGACATAGTCAATTGGTAGTGTGTGAAGTCCTGTTGGAATGGATGGTATCCGAAGAAGTACTCCTGCTAGCCAGATAATCGGTGCTGAAAACATGCCAAAGAGTGGTGACGTTTTTGGGTAGTGTATCCCCTCCTGATTCACGACGCTAATTCCCGTGAGATCATTTTTGGCAAGATACTCATAACTCCCTTCTAAATCAATTCGTTGATCTTGAAGAACATGAATACCGACAAGTGTATTTGGCAGGGCATCAGTCGTTGGAAAATAGCGTAGCTGTGAAATAAATATGACAAAACTCATAAAAAAAAGTGTCGTAGGAATAGCAAGTCTTCTCAGTCCATAGTACCAGTGGGATTTACGCAAAAGTATAAGCATGATTTCGATGCTGTCTATCGGATTTATTTTTTTACCTTCTTTATATGATCGAGGATAGTAATGAACATCTATTTCAACAATTTTTCGTTGAGTATTGATAGTTTCAACAATAAATTCTGTCTCAAGACCAAAACGTTTGCTTGAGAAGGTGTGCTGAGCAAATATTTTTGTATAAAACATCTTGTATCCAGAGAGAACGTCTCCAACAGATGTCCCATACAGGACACGCGTCCAAAACAACATAAACATGCGCGAAAACTTACTGAAAAGACTTGTGTACTGAATATTTTTTTCTCGATCCGTCACAATACGATAGCCGTTGACGAGAGATGCTCCGCTAGATATGAGCGTTCGATACAGTGGAATGATGTCTTGTGGATCGAGCTCATAATCTGCATCAAGTATGACAAAAATGTTCCCCTTTGCCATATGTATTGCCTTTTGAATACTGAGGGCTTTACCAATGTTTTGAGGATTATCAACAAAGACGATTGAAGGAAATTTTTTCTTTACACGTTTGAGAATATCAAGCGTTTCTGGAAGTGTTGACCCGTCATTGATGACAATAATTTCTTTGTTAAAAGGAAGATCAAATGCTTCAGCAATTGTTTTTTCGGCGGGTCCAGTTTCGTTAAAAAGAGGGATTGCGATTGTGATGAGGTCCGTGCTCATGATTTTTTGAGTAGGGAGACAAGAGCTTTTTCAAATGCACGCATTGAAAATAATTTTTCAACTCTCAGTGCTACTGCACGAGCATCATAGTGCGCACTATCTTTGATGAGCTTTCGTGTCTTCTCTACAAGTTCGTCAATTGTAGTATATAGGTGTGCATTACTCAAGCTCAATCCGTGTATGATTTCAGGTAGTCCTCCCCCCTTGTACAAGAGAGGGATACAGCCTGCACTTATTGCTTCAACAGGAGATATACCAAAGTGTTCAAACTTAACGGGATCAGACTGTTCATCCTCTCCATATCCCGTGGCATGCCAATAAATGCGTGACTCCGATACAATCTTTTTCATCTGTTCATATGATGCATTGAGATGTAGGTAAATGGGATAGCCATGTGCTTGCTCATTGAGCCGCTCAATAAATGCCATGCTTTCTTTTTCTTGTGCATCAACACTTCCAATGAGATGAAGCTCCCAGTCTACCGTCCCGCGATCATACAATTTTTTGAAAGCATCAATCATAATTTCTTGTTTTTTTCCATGCCCGAGGACAAAAAATCTACCGATTGAGCAAATCATATTTTTTTTCACAGATTTTTTGGCGAAAGGAAGTGTGGTCACTGGAGGGTAGATAACTGTTGATTTTCGTCGCCAATATTTTTGAATCCACTTTTGGGTAAAATGAGAATTTGCAAGAATGCGTGTATATGAATCCATACGACGTAATACATTCACATAAATACCTGCGCGCATGCGAGTTTCAATTTTACAAACAATGCGTTTCATGAACGTGTCTAATATATGTTGTGGAAGGGTCTTGGGGAAAAGCAAAATGACTCTATCAATGGGATAGTGATGAGGAGATGGTTGATATGAAGGAATATGAATCTTGAGAGACAGCGTGTCAGAATGAGCTTTCACAAAGTACTTGTAGTGCAGTATATTGTGATGAGGATCAACGCGGATCGTTCGATCATACACATCAGCATTTTCTATCGCTATCTCAGTTTCGCGCACAATCCGATCATAGTAGTTTTCATAAAACAGTGAGAAGGAGACAATACGCTTCGAGCGAGACTCAT
>CAYZCU010000004.1:0-43006 GCA_964477065.1 uncultured Gammaproteobacteria bacterium | reverse complement strand
CAACTGAGGTAAGTAAGAGCTGGAAACTGAGGGTATGTCTCCCATCAATAAACCCAAATATATCAAGAAGGCCAAAAACACCCCCCGCCAACAGGGATGCGACTGCAACAAGACAATACAAACTCACAACTTTTGGTTTCATGGTTGTTTATTTCTGTTTCGGTGATGGAGCTACTGCTTTGAGGGCATCATCAATCGCCTTCTGAAACTCTGCCTTATTTCGTGGATTATCTATCTTCACGCCATTGATGAAAAATGTGGGGGTAGAATCGACGCCATATGTCAGTGCGGATGCATGGTCACTTTCGACTCGCTCCTTCGTAGCTTTGCTGACTCGATCTGCGTCATACTTTTTCATATCAAGCTTGAGCTTTTGGGCATAGGATCTGAATGTCTTTGCCACATCTTTTTCACTTTCCCAGCTCTTTTGAGTATCAAACAGCATATCATGGAATTCAAAAAACTTCCCTTGTGCCCCTCCTGCTTCTGCAGCATAGGATGCTTCGCGTGCATGAACATGTTGATCAAGAGGGAAATGTCTGTAGACAATTCTTACAGTCTTTGGATTAGCCTTGAGAATATCGCGAACCATTGGTTCGTAAGCTGAACAGGCTGGACACTGAAAATCACTGTATTCGATAATCGTCACTGGGGCCTTCATATCTCCACGAATATGGTCCTTCGATGTTACTTTCAGATCAGCTGGTTTGGATTGTGTAGCAGGTTGGGTAAAAAGCGTAAAAACGCCCCATAAAATAAGAATTGTTGCAAAGATTGATCCGACAGTCTGCATGATAAAGCGTGAATTCAAGTTCATATTTCATAGAAATTTCATCTGTAACGTGTAAGATTCATCATACCACATGAAGATCAAAGATTTACCCCATTTTCGCCGTCCACGTGAAAAGCTTCTCGAACAAGGACCACCTGCTTTGGACGATCGAGAGCTCGTCGCACTGATTCTGCGCAGTGGCTATAAAGGAAAAAGCGTCTTGCATGTGTGCCGTTCCCTCATGCCTGGAGGGACGATACATGATCTGCACGGAATCACGTATGCAGATTGTATGCGCCTCAAAGGTGTTGGACCTGTTGGAGCGCTTTCGTTGCTTGCATTGGTTGAACTTTGTCATCGCTATCAACATGAAGATTCGCGTATGCTCATCAATACGACAAATGATGCAATTACCCATTTTCATCACATACGACAGTTACAAAAAGAGCATTTTATAGCGCTGTACCTAAACTCTCGGCGCGAACTCATTGGTCAAGAGACCATTTCTATAGGTACGTTGGATGCTAGCGTGGTGTATCCACGTGATGTGTTTGCGCCGGCGCTTGAAAAGCATGCAGGATTTGTCATCGTTGGTCATAATCATCCGTCAGGGAATGTCGAGCCATCTCACGCAGATGTTCGTATGACACAGCGTCTTGCGCAGGCAGGAGAGCTTTTGGGCATACAAGTACTCGACCATATTATTGTCTCAGCAACAGCCTCTCTGAGTATGAAAGAAAGTGGGCAGGTATGATAACTGCCCCCCGTCTTACTTTTTGTCAGTGATAAGCTTGGCTCCGTATTGAGCAAGACTGAGTCCAATACCAATCATGATAGCAACCCAAAATGCGGATATACCGACGCCAACTGAGTTTTGCAATGGTGTTCGTGCAATCAGGTACAGTGCCCCTATATTGACAAGAAGCTCCAAACTCAGGTATGAATCAGGTTGAATGGTTACCTTCAGGTCCTTCAAGAGCAGATCAACCATCATTGCCGCAATCGTCAAACCAAAGGCAGTTGTTGCAATTGCTTGCATAAATCCAATTTCAGTTCGACCAAAGACAATAAAGTTACCTGCATAGACATGAGCGACGTATAAGATAAGCGCATTTGCTACGAAATACGTCAAAAATTTTCGTGTGTAGTACATAGTTTCACCTCCTTTCAGCACTAAGTATATGTTATAACTAGTACTATGTCATCAATTGGATTTTACGGAGCATCAGGAACAGTCACAGGTTCTAACTATCTTTTGCAACATGCTGATTCAAGTCGCATCATGATCGATTTGGGCATGTATCAAGGGACAAATGATATTGTTGCTCTCAATCGCAAACCACTTGCCTATGACCCGCGGACACTCACGGGGGCTTTTTTGACACACGCGCATCTTGATCATTGTGGACGGCTTCCCCTCCTTGTCAAACAGGGTTTTCGAGGAAAGATTTTTATGACGGAGCCCACGCTTGAGATGATGCAAATCGTCCTGCTTGACGCGGCACACATCGCAGAAATTGATGAAAATGTTCCGCAACTCTACACAGACACTGATGTGATGCGCTTGCTTGAGCATGTTGAGTTGGTCCAGTTTGATCAAACAGTTCGACTTGGTGGATATCAGGTCACGTTTCGAGATGCGGGGCATATTCTTGGTGCGGGAAGTCTAGAAATTAGTGATACTTCATCTGATACGGCGCGAAAAATTATCTTTAGTGGTGATCTTGGAAATTTTCCACACAGTATGCTTGTGTCACCCCATATGTTTGATCAGGCTGATGTTGTGGTGATGGAGTCTACCTATGGTGGTCGCAATCATCCTCGCGAACATGCTCTTGATATACTGCAATCTGAAATCAACGCGGTTGAAGAGAGTGGCGGAGTTCTGATGATCCCCTCATTTGCTATTCAGCGAACCCAGGAATTGCTTGTGATGATCAAACGACTCAAAGATGCGGGCAAAGTAGCTATGCAGACTCCTATTTATCTGGATTCGCCGATGGCTATTAAAGTGACAGACATTTATAAGCATTTTGCTCCGCTGTACAATGATTCTTTTCAAGAAATCGTTGGCCGATCTGATCCCTTCCGCTTTCCAGGGCTCAATATCCTCCTGCGTAATAAAGATAGCCATGTTATCGAGACAACGCTTGGTCCTCGTGTGGTGATAGCAGGAAGTGGGATGATGAGTGGCGGTCGGATTATCAAACATGCCCAAAAGTATATTACTCATGCCAAAAACAGACTTTTGTTCGTTGGGTATCAGGGTGAAGAAACGCTTGGTCGAGAAATTTCAGAAGGTGCGCAGGATGTGTTGATCAAGGAAACGCGTCTCCCTGTGCGGGCACATGTGACAAAGATGGGCTCAATAAGTGCTCATGCTGATGAATCTATGCTATTGAAGTGGCTTTCACATATGGATGGCGTGAAGAAAGTATATTTGACGCATGGTGAAAATACCTCTCGTGAAGCACTTGCACCGAAGGTACGTGAGCTCGGCATACGAGATGTTGAGATGCCTGAGCTGTATGATGAGTGTGCGCTTGTCTAAACTGCGCTTCATCTGCGACTGATGATTATGGCCGATACTTGGATGATTGCTTGACGAGCTTTGCTTGTGCCTGAATCATATATGTCTCTCCATCATCCATCGTGATACTATTGGCATTTGCAGAGTCATAGTAGCGCATCAGTTGTTCAGACAGATGTGTTTTGAGCTCCTTCATTTCTGAACTCAATTCTTTCATCTCCTCCAATGTGTTGACAACTGATCCGACACCCATGAGCTGGTCACGAGTAGCCTTGAGGACCTGCTTCGCATCGTTGACCATTGTTTCATGCTCACTGTAGACCTGATCCCCCTCGAGCGTATCTGTGATCATCTCTTTCATCTTCTTCAACTCCTGTTGCTTCATGATGATGCTTTGGTGATACGTTTTGATGGTTCGCTCAAGGTCTAGGAGGGCCATCGCATCTGATGATCCATGTGATGACGGAGTTGTGCTGGCGTCATCATCTGATTCGTATGAAACAAATGCTGAATCTTCAGTGTCATTATCGTGGTTAGTTGGTGCTTGTGTGTCATCCATAGGGTATTTACTATACGGTTTGCGCCCTGCGATTGCAAGACTTGGTATAATATAGGCTTATGGAGCACGATACCCCACCACCAGTTTTGTACTATGCCACAATTACCTTTGAAGATGGTCGCATTGAAACGCCACATTATCTCGTCTTTGACCGATTGGCAGAAGGTGTGATCACGATCAAAGATCATTTTCGAGATCGAGGGGAACAGATAGTGACTATTGTCATGAAGGAGCTGTCGTTTGTGCAGGACCAATCTATCTCAGAAGAGACGCATATTTTGACACCTGCAAATGATTCTGGAATTGATGAAGATGTTCGAGATCTGCAGGAACATGAGGACATGGTCGAAACTGCTGAGTCTGTTGATCCTGAGGATGCACTCTTCGGCGTTCTACCTTTTGAGCAAGATAATGATCGACTGCTCTGTCGAGCCTATTATATGGGACCCTATCTACCTGCAAAAACGGTTGAAGACTATGTGAAATATCTGGAAGAGGAGCCGTTTACCGTATCTGAACCGATATATGAACTATGGCTGTATAGACCTACTGGCGAGTGGAAAGAAGTGGGTGAGCGGGAAGAGACAGTAAATTAAAGATGATCATAGGGGGTCATCTTCTCAAAGGCTCTATCGACCAATCTTCCTATTCTTACTACTATTCTAAACACCTTGTCTACGCGTGCCTCTTCAAGTGGTTCGTATCGAGATGGTTCAAAAACACATCGTTGATTAGCTCGTACATCGGGGTCTTTATATCTTTTTTCACAGCGCTGAGCACAAACTAAGATAGTTCTTCCATCAAGAATGTAATGTCTACTTGTTTCACTATCCGTTAGCTCATCTGGCCCGCCGAGGTTTTTATCTGCAAGGCCAAAGCGACATCCTCCACAGGTCGGTTTTCTTGCAAGCGGATTTTCAAGTCTTAGTTTCATAGTATCTTATCTTGTGCTACGTTTTACCCCAAAGTAATTAAACACGGTGCGAATGCCTTGTACAAATGCAAATGATGTCGAGCGAAAAGATCCATCAGCTTCAAGTTGTGTGGAATCTGATGCCCGAGGCTCAAATCGTGAAGGAATATACGGACATACAGAGTCAGCTATTCTAATAGGTATCTCATTAGGATCTAGGGGCTTATTAAGTGGAAGATTGAATAAGTCTCGTTGAAGGTGTCTGCAATTGACTCGTGGTTGGCCATCCGTGAAGTTTGTATCAGGATGAGGCTTAGCATTAGTACACTCTCCACATGTTTGTCCCATGCCTGAAGTATAGCAAGTTCAGCTATGATGTCAAGAATTAAATCTATCCGCAACTGAGCGAACAAACCTTCTTAGAGGACTGAGAGGTTTGTAAGCATGAATCCATTCATAGTCTCTGCGTCCACGTACGTCTCTGCTTCTGAGAACACGAATGCCAAAATTAGCAATACATTCTTTTCTATCTCGTCGTACCCGTGGATTATCAGTTTCAAAACGGAAATTGCCTCTTTTTTTAGCTCCAAGTGATAGCACAGCATTGCAGAGACCTCTACGCGGTGCTTTTGCATCAGGGATAAAGTGGATACAAGTGTTACAGTTTTCTTTCATGAGCTCGAGCACTTGTAATTCTATCGATCAGTCGGGCGAAGGCGGTGGCACGTACATATGCTTGGTAAAAAAGTACTGGTTCTCCATGAGCATCAGCTCTTGGTCTTTGCGCAACACATCTAACCTTATCGGTCCCGACAATGGGATTCTTAGGGTCATCTGGAAGATCAATTCGTGTAGCAATACCACTTTGGATTGCATTGCAGGTACTCTGTTCAGGATTGGGTCTACCATTATATCTGAATTCAAGGCATCTATGGCATGGATACTCAACACTCATAGCACGATTATAACACAGACAATCTCTATTTCAAGGTGTCTCGATACATCTCACGTAGCTTCTGTAGTTTGGGATCAATAGCATAGACACAATATGCATCTGCAGAGTGGTTGGCATAATAATCTTGATGCTCCTCATCAGCAGGTACAAACGTGGTGAATGGCTCAATCGTCGTGACAAGTGGCTTGTCATAATAGTGCGATTGTTCAAGACTGAGTTTGGATTCCTCAGCGTGTGCCTTTTGCTCAGGTGAATGATAAAAGATCGCAGATCGATATTGATATCCGACATCGTGCCCTTGGCGATTCATTTCAGTTGGGTTGTGCAAATGCCAAAAAATATCAAGAAGTACCGTATAGGGGATAATTTGAGGATCAAAGGTGATCTGCACAGCTTCGCTGTAGCCATTGTTGCGCATATGCAGGTCTTCATATGTTATCGGACCTGTCCCGCCAGCAAATCCGGCAACTACTTTTTCAACACCTCGCAATTGACGAAAAAGTGCATCAAAGCACCAATAGCATCCAGCAGAGAATGTTGCGGTTTCAGGAGTCATATAAACAGTATAGCAGGTCTAAAAGCGCAGGAGATATGCACCACATAATGCAATACTTCCTGCGATAACCTTACGTTTCAAAGAGTGAGTATCTCGAAAAAATATGTATTCTCCAATGATGACAACAAATATCACTAAATTGTTAAGAGAGTCAATTTTACCAACTTCACCTCCAACCTGAAATGCTTTGTACATCAAACTATATGCCCCAACATTTGAAAGCCCAATCATAAATGCAGATGTATGTGATTGGAAATTGATTTTTTTAGTAGACTCAATGAAGGTTCGGCCATTGAGAAGTATTTTCATCGGGAGTGCAAACATCACTGATAGGAAAAGTAGATGTGAAATTGGCATGCTTTGTGCAACAATAAATTCCTTATCAATGATATATGCAAGCCCATAAAATACCCCACCAAGCAATGCGAAAGAATAGTATTTGATGGAAATTCGTGTCTTTTCCCAATATAAAATCACAATTGATGTCATAATGATTCCAGTCCCCAAGAATTTCAATACAGTACTACTTTCCTGAAAAAAAATAAATACCTAATAGTGTTGAAACTACGGCAGATGACATTCCCAAGATTGTTGCAATACTTGCAGAAATATGTTTGTAGCTTTCATAATAAAAGGCTGTCGCTATCGTATAAAAAAATGCATTGAGAAGAAGGAGGACAAACGGGATTGTGGAAAAATCAATAGAAATATGTGATATGACAATAAACAATCCTGACAATATGAATATCCACAAATTTGAAAAAACAGATAATGTATTCGCTGTGATTTTTGGATTTGCTTCAACGTATTTTTTATAGAAGAGTTCGATTGATGCAAAAAGACTTATCGAAAGTAAGGTATAGATGTACCACATTCGCTAAGTATAGCAGTATACTTGGACAATGGATTACGAACTATCTATGATTGGCCTCAAGAATCATTATTTTTTAATGCGCCACGGGAAAAGCAAAGCAAATGATCAGCATCTGATCGTGAGTCACCCCGAGCATGGACTTGCAGGATATGGGCTGACAGATGAAGGGATTGCCCAGGCGACTGTTTCTGTGACACAGTACCGTGATCAAGGTAAACTTGATGCATCAACGATGATTATCACATCTGATTTTCTGCGAACCCGCGAAACTGCTGAGATTGCCCGAACGATCCTTGGTGTGAAGAATGTCAGCATATCAGAGCTGTTGCGGGAGCGAAATTTTGGAGAGTATGAATTGCAAAGTGCTCAGATGTATCAAGAGATATGGGATGCAGAAGATGTCAATGATCCTCGGTTTACAACTCGTGATGTCGAAAGCACGGCCTCAGTTGCCCATAGGACATCACAACTTATTCGTGACCTTGAAGAAGAGTATGATGGCGAGACTATCTTGCTTGTTTCTCACGGTGATACATTGCAAATACTGCAAACTGCTTTTCAAGGAATCAGTCCAGCAGAGCATCTTTCGATTCCCCATATGCAGACAGGGGAGATTCGGGAAGTTGAGCTCAAATCTTGAATCAGCACCCCCGTAGAGCGCCTATTGACAGAAAGGCGCCTGACGGGTAAAACAGTATCCTTTATACAGATACGACTTCAATATAGAGAGGCTTATCTATCTATAGCTAGCCAATAGGCATTTGTCAGTGAATGTGCAAGAACTGCATGTGTGAGGCCGGCTTCACGATTTCGTTTCCAAAAATACATGCCACTGGCAAATTGAAGCAAAGGAAGACTTTGGCGTGAGAAACGGATATGTCCCTCATTATCATTATAAAAATTATGAACTGCTGCAAATATAGCCGAGGTGGGGAGGCCAATATCCCATCGCATTCCTTGGTTTGGAAGTTTCAAAAGAATTGAGGGTAATTCTCGAAAAAGATACTCTTCTCTTAATGGTGCTAGAAGCAACATGTTTCTTAAACTACTGTCCCCTGAACTGTGCATTCTCGATGAAACAGGATTATATTGCTCAGAAGAGCTACCTATATTTATTCCTTTACTGAGCAAGAATCGATTGATGACACTTTGTATTGCAGTGAGTGAGATGGTGCCGCCAATTGTATCTAAATATTTCCTAGATTGTATAGGATTCTGAGGGGATTTAGGTTCTTGTGTATGTATTTTGGGAAGTAAGAATCCAGTTGCTCCCAAACCAACATGTTTAAGAAATAGTCTTCGAGAATATAAATTTGGAATATGGGTATCCGTATATACAGTATGCGAGAATTCAGATGACATAAATATGAGATGTACCAATTCTTTGGTGACCCTAGCGGAATTCGAATCCGCGTTTCGAGAATGAGAATCTCGCGTCCTAGGCCTCTAGACTATAGGGCCAAATGCATCTATCGTGCGCAGGCCGGTTGAGCGCGACCTGCGGTTGACAGAACACACGTGGTGCTGTATAGTATAACACATCCAACCGGTTCAGCCGGTTATTTTTTTACAAAAATTTACCTCTTGAGATTCTTCAAAGTTTGATATAATCAGAGAGGTTTCAATACTGAACGTAGATATTTTATGGCACACACACAACAACAAACATACAAGCTTTCGCAGGAAGGTTTGAAAAAGCTCCAAGGAGAACTTGCAGAACTCAAAGGTCCAAAGCGAGACAAAGCTGTCGCACGTCTTGCGGCTGCTCGAGCTATGGGTGATCTTTCAGAAAACAGCGAATACACAGCGTCACGTGAAGACTTGAACATGATTGATACTCGCGCTGCTGAGATCGCGTATATTCTTGAAAATGTCGAAATGGTCAATGATGTCAAAGACAGCTCAGTTGTCCAGATTGGCGATCGAGTCAAGGTTGAAGTCAAAGACGGGCATGAAGAATTTGCCATCGTTGGTGAACTTGAGTCAGACATCATGGCTGGAAAAATTTCAGATACATCACCTATTGGAAAGGCATTGCTTGGTGCAAAGGTTGGGACGACGGTGACTGTCACCATTCCAGCTGGAGAAGTCATTTATAAGGTCCTTGAGATTAAAAAATAATGAACTTTTTGAACATTATCAGTAAGTCAGTAAAATCCTCTTTCGCGTAAGCGGGGTATTTTACTGTACGAAAATGCCCCGCCCACCAGCGGGGATTTTTTTTGTACCAAATGATATAATCGACCTATGGCCCAAATTGATGAAATACGAAAGGATCGCGAAGCAACCCTTGAAAAAGTGAGAGGGCTTGGTTGGGATCCGTATGCTTCCAAGTTTGATAAGAAACACACAATTGCTCAGGCTCTTACCATGGAAGGTCAGGACGTGCAAACTGCAGGGCGTGTCGTTTCACTACGCACACATGGAAACATCATGTTTATGGATCTACAGGATCCAAGTGGCACAATTCAGCTTTTCTTTCAGAAGGAGACCCTTGGTGAAGAGGGATATAAAAATCTTCGCCATATAGATATGGGCGATCACATCGGTGTCTCTGGTATGGTCATGAAGACCACCGCCGGTGAGATCTCGATTCAACCAACTTCATATACGTTGCTGACAAAGGCCATGATGCCACTGCCTCTTGAACTGAAGGATATTGAAACACGTTACAGGAAGCGCTATCTCGATCTATTAATCAATAACGACATTCGAAACGTGTTTACGTTACGATCAAGAGTCATATCTCTCCTACGTACGTATCTTGAGAAACATGGTTTTATGGAAGTTGAAACGCCAATCATGCAACCGATTTATGGTGGCGCATATGCAAAGCCGTTTAAGACGCATCATAATGCACTTGATACTGAATTTTATCTGCGTATTGCCCCAGAGCTGTATTTGAAGAGACTCCTTGTTGGAGGATTTGAGAAGGTATATGAGATAGGAAAAGATTTTCGTAATGAAGGATTCAGTCGTGCGCATAATCCAGAGTTTACGATGCTCGAATTTTATTGGACATATGCTGATTATGAGGACTTGATGACAATGACTGAAGACATGTTGACGTCTGTTATTCAAGAGACGACTGGCGGACTGCACGTACACTACGGTGATGAAACGTATGATTTTACATCTCCTTGGGAGCGCAAAACCTATCGAAGCCTCTTTAGTGACTA
This sequence comes from uncultured Gammaproteobacteria bacterium, assembly GCA_964477065.1. Taxonomy (GTDB): domain Bacteria; phylum Patescibacteriota; class Microgenomatia; order UBA1406; family HO2-37-13b; genus 2-02-FULL-43-11-A. Next base: position 32,668 of record CAYZCU010000004.1, on the reverse strand, counting down.
TCTCAACATCGACATCAATGATGTCCCAACTGAGGAAGCATTGCAAAAAGTCATTGATGAGAGGAAACTTCTTGATGAAAAAGTTATTGGGTATGGACAGATGCTTGATGAGCTGTATAAAAAGCACGTGCGTCCACATCTGAAAGGGCCACTTTTCGTAACTGAATATCCATTGGAGATTAAAGCTCTCGCAAAGGCAAGCAAAAGTGATCCATCGAAGTCAGCAAGTTTCCAGCTTGTGATACAAGGTATGGAAATGATAAATGCATACAATGAGCTCAACGATCCAGCTGACCAAAAGGCACGTTGGGAAAGTGAAATGAAGCTGGCTGATCGTGGAGGTGAGGACTATCAGGTGCTTGATGAAGACTATCTTGAAGCCCTTTCATATGGTATGCCTCCAACAGCCGGTTGGGGAATGGGAATAGATCGATTTGTCGCATTTTTAGCAGATCAACATACGATCAAAGATGTGATTTTATTTCCAACGATGAGGCCAGAAGGAGTTCGTCCATCTATCCAGATGCCAATGCCACAAAGTTCAACTGAATCTGAGCTTACTTTGACACGTGATATGGCACTTGCCATGCTTGATGAGCATATTGAAAATAAAAACCTGCGTAATCATTGCAAAGCAGTTGGTGCAACGATGCGAGCACTCGCGACCCGCCTCGGTGGTCAGCCAGATCTCTGGGAGATAGCTGGCCTTGTCCATGATGCTGATTGGGAAGAAACGCAAGCTGATCCAACCCAGCACACTGCCAAGACAATCAAGTGGTTGAAAGATGCAGGGGAGCATCATGAAGATTTGCATAACACGATCCTGACGCATAATCACCATCATAATGGGTATCGTATGCCTGAAAGCTTGATGGAGTGGGCTCTGTATACGTGTGATGAGCTAACGGGATTTATCGTTGCTGTTGCACTGACACGAGAAGATAAAAAACTCGCATCTGTTGAGGTGAAGTCAGTTTTGAAAAAGTTTCCTCAAGTTGCCTTTGCAAAGCCCGTTGACCGCGAGCAAATTAAATTATGTGAAGCAAAATTGGGCATTCCACTTGAAGAATTTGTCACTATTACATTACAAGCGATGCAAGGCATCTCCGATGATCTCGGGCTTTAAACTATGTTAGATATCAAATTTATTAGAGAAAACAAAGATCTTGTAGCTCAGGCTGCACAACATAAAAATCGCCCAGTTGATCTGGATAGGCTCCTGGAGCTTGATGACAAGCGACGTGAGCTTCTAAATAAAGTGCAAACACTTCGTGAGGAGCGGAACACAGTTGCAAAAGAAGGGAACACAGATGCAGCTCGTGCACGAGGAAAAGAGCTTAAAGATGAGCTTAAAGTGCTTGAGGAAGAACTCACAACTGTGGAAGCTGAATGCGATAATCTTATGATATATGTGGTCAACGTGCCCCTCCCAGAAGTCCCGATTGGCAAAGATGAATCAGGCAATCAGCAAATCAAAACATGGGGAACTCCCCGCACCTTTGACTTTCCAGTAAAAGACCATGTCCAACTTGGTGAAGATCTTGATCTTCTTGATCTTCAGCGCGGATCAAAAATTTCAGGTTTCAGAGGCTACTTTGTCAAAAACCAACTTGCACAGCTTCAATTAGCCGTCTTGTTTTGGGTTTTTCAGAAGCTTGTTGCAAAGGGATATACACCTATTATTGCACCATCTGTCATTAAAGGATTTACACTTTTTGGATCAGGACATTTCCCATGGGGAAAAGCAGACGATGTGTATGATACAGGAGATGATACCTTTCTTTCAGGGACTGCAGAGATTCCTGTGACAGCCTATCATAGTGGCGAGACACTTTTAGAAAAAGATTTGCCAAAGCGATTTGTTGCTATCTCGCCATGTTTTCGTAGAGAAGCTGGAGCATATGGAAGAGATACCAAAGGCATTTTGCGAGTGCATGAATTTTGGAAGATTGAGCAAGTTATTTTAGCACCAGCAGATATAGATAAAGCTCGTGAATTGCACCAGGAATTGCACGCAAATACTGAGGAGATTATGCAAGAGCTGGACCTTCCGTATGAAGTGCTTTTGATGTGTACAGGAGATATGGTGGAACCACAAATGTTGAAATATGATACTCAAATTTGGGTTCCATCTCAAAATACGTATCGTGAAATTGCATCAAATTCAATTATGGGTGATTTTCAAGCTCGCAGATTGAATATCAGATATAAAGCATCAGATGGGACAACAAAATATGTATATACACTTAATGACACAGGGTTACCGTCAACCCGAGCGCTCATCGCCATCATGGAAAACAACCAGCAAGCTGATGGAAGTATTACGGTACCGAAAGTCCTCCAATCACTCGTGGGATTTGATACAATAAGTGCCTAATCTTATGCTGTCAAAACTTAAACACTTGTTTGACTTTAACGCCAAACAAATTTCACGTATTCAAAAGATAGTTGATTCAATAACAGCGCGTGAACCTGATGTCCAGAAATTAACTGATGCTGACTTTGCTCTTGAAACGAAAAAACTTCAAAAACAGATTCAATCAGGTGAAAAAACACTCGATCAAGTACTCCCCTACGCGTTTGCACTGGTGCGAGAAGCCTCCCATCGAGTTCTTGGGATGCGCCATTTTGATGAACAGCTGATAGCAGGGATCGTCCTTCATGAAGGAAATGTTGCAGAGCAAAAAACGGGAGAAGGAAAAACGCTTTCTGCGACTGCTCCTCTGTATCTTAATGCACTTGCTGGACGAGGTGTTCATTTGGTCACGGTAAATGATTATCTCGCTCGACGTGATGCTGGCTGGATGGCTGAAGTGTTTCACTTTATGGGACTTTCAGTTTCTGCCATGATTTCAGATGCGTCATTCATGTTTGATCCAACATACGTCGATGGATCTGCATCTGATTGGCGATTTATCCACCTACGTCCTATTTCTCGAAAAGAAGCGTACCAAGCAGATATCACGTATGGTATAAACTCAGAATTCGGATTTGACTATCTACGCGACAACATGGCTAAATTGCCAGATCAAATTGTCCAAAGAGATTTTTATTATGCAATCATTGATGAAGTTGACTCAGTTCTTATCGACGAGGCTCGAACGCCACATATCATCTCTGCAGCGTATGAGCAAGATGTCTCACGCTATTATGACTATGCCCGGATTGTGAATCGGCTTGAGGACACAGACTATTCTATAGATGAAAAACTTCGCACAGCGCATATCAATGAGATAGGTATTGAGAAAATTGAAAAAATCATGGGTGTTGATAACATTTATGAAAAAGATTATGAAACGCTCTTTCATATTGAAGCAGCTCTCAAAGCTCGAGCACTGTTTACCAAGGACAAAGATTATATCGTTCGTGGTGGGGAAGTTATTATTGTCGATGAATTTACGGGCCGACTTCTTGAAGGGAGACGTTATTCAGAAGGGTTGCACCAAGCTATTGAGGCAAAAGAGGGAGTTGAAATCAAGCGTGAGTCTAGAACATTGGCTACTGTGTCACTCCAGAACTACTTCCGTATGTATGAAAAACTCGGTGGTATGACAGGTACAGCTCAAACTGAAGCTGAAGAATTTAGCAAGATTTATTCATTGGATACACTTGTTATTCCGACGCATCGCCCAGTCGCTCGTAAAGACCTTCCTGATTACATCTATAAAACAGAACAGGGAAAGTTCAAGGCAGTTGCAGATACTGTTGCTGAACTTCATGCAGAGGGGCGGCCTGTTCTTATTGGAACAACGTCAATTGAGAAAAATGAGCTCCTCTCGCGACTTCTCAAAAAGCGAGGAATCAAACATGAGCTCTTAAACGCCAAAAACCATGAAAAAGAAGCTCAAATCATTGCAAAAGCAGGTATGCGTGGAGCAGTTACTGTGGCAACAAATATGGCTGGACGAGGTGTTGATATAGAGCTAGGTGGTGAGTCCCCAAGCAGATTTGATATTGATCCGTCCAAATCTAAGAAAGAGCAGGAAAAAGATTATGCAGATCTAAAATCAGCCTGGCAAAAGCGTCATGATGAAGTTGTTGAGCTCGGAGGGCTATTTGTGATTAGTACGGATCGACATGAATCACGTCGAATCGATAATCAGCTTCGAGGCCGTGCTGGCCGACAAGGCGATCCAGGAAACACGCGATTTTATGTGTCATTGGAAGATGATTTGATGCGCATCTTTGGAGGTGAGCAAGTCACGCGTGTCATGAACATGTTTAATATGCCTGAAGATCAGCCAATCGAGCACGGACTGATTTCTCGAGCTCTTGAGCAAGCTCAATCGAAAGTTGAAGGATTTAATTTTGATACCCGTAAAAACTTAGTCGAATATGATGATGTTCTCAATAAACAGCGTGAGATATTGTATAGCGTTCGACGATCTGTTCTCACCTCAACGAGCGAGACCATTAGCCAGCTGGAAGAAGAAGTGTTTATAGCATTTTCAGATCAGCTAGACATGATTCTCAATATGTACTTGTTTGGTGGTGAAGAGCCTGACTATGATCGCATCGCACATGAGCTGGATGCTCTTTTCCCTGGAAACATTGATTCCTTGATGGATACGATCCAGCAGACAGTTGGAGGTGAAGAGCTCCGTGATATGTTGATAGCTGAATTTAAAAAGCTCTATGATCAGCAAAAAAAATCAGCAGGGGACGAGGTCTGGATGAATACGGTGAAGTTTATCTTCCTTGATACGGTTGATACGTTTTGGACAGATCATTTGACGGCAATTGACGATCTGCGATCAGGTATCAATCTGCGTGGATATGCCCAGCTTGATCCTCTCACTGAATACAAAAACGAGGCATTTAGTATGTTTGAAAAGTTATTATCAGATATTAATTTTGAAGTCGTTCGACGCATTGCGCAGGTTCAGGTGACTGAAGCGACGCAAGAAGATATTGAGGCTAAATTAGCGGAGAAACAGCAGATGAAGCTGAATGTGGATCAACAGATCAATGTCTTTGCCCAGCCTGCACCGATCAAAGATGCTGAAATTGTCGAACCCGTCGCATCTGAACAAGCACCTCAGGTCCGCCCAGCTGGCAGTCCAAAACCAAAAAAGCCTGGTCGCAATGATCCATGCTGGTGTGGAAGTGGAAAAAAATATAAAAAGTGCCATTATCCTGATTAGCATATGAGGGACATTCACGAGCTGATTTCATTGGTTCATAAGCCAGGACGAGCTGTCCTGACAACGCATCTCAATCCCGATCCTGATTCTGTTGCCTCAATCTGCGCGTGTGCAGAACTGTTGCGTGCACATGGGCATACCGTTTCACTGTTTTCGCATGACTCAATTAACGATCTTATGTGGATATATGGTTCGGAGCATGTGACGATCACTGATACGCTTGAGTGGAATGACTATGATGTCTTCTGGGCGTTAGATCAGGGCGGAACAGGTCGGCATGGATTTTCTACGCCAACGATTCCTACCATCAATATAGATCATCATGCGAGTAATGATAGTTGGGGAGACACGAATTATGTTGATACGCAAGCAGGATCAACGTGTTCCATTATCCTTCGGCTTTTTGGAGCGCTAGCCATGAAGCCAGATCAAGCGACAGCAACGACGCTTCTGACGGGTGTTATTGCAGATACGGGATTTTTTGAATATGCTCATTCAGCAGATGTTTTTGAGGAAGCTCGATTGCTCATGTCTTATGGAGCAGAGATTGAACGCATTCGATTTCAGATGAAACAACAGCTGGATCCGCGTGATATCGAGTTTATTGCTCGTGCACTTTTGGAGCTTACCATTGATACAGATAAGCGCGTTGCCTATATCTATCTTGATCAGAAGCTATGGAAAACATATGGTGTCTCGCAAGATAAAAGCCATCTCTTGATGCCCTATATTCAATCTATACAGGGGACAGACTTTGGTGTGATATGTATTGAGAGCGACCCTGAGACGATAAGACTGCGTTTCCGAGCTCGTACACCTGAGTGTGATGTTTTGCAGATTGCACAAAAGATTGGTGGAGCAGGCCATCGAGCGGCCGCTGGTGCTCGACTTCCTCGCATGTCTCGTGAAGAAGCAATTGCCAAGGTGTTGGCGTGTGTCTAGTACTCGATCTTTTCGATTTCCAGAAGACGATTGTATTTTGCAAGGCGCTCCGATCTACTCATTGATCCTGCTTTGATAAAATCAGCATGGCTTGCCACAGCAAGATCACTGATAAATGAATCAGGTGTCTCTCCAGAGCGATGAGAAATGATAATACTCCAACTTGCTTTTTGGGCTAGCTTGATAGCTTGAACTGTTTCATACAGCGTTCCAATCTGATTTAGCTTAATCAAGACAGCATTTGATGTCATATGATCAATCCCTTGTTGAATCCGATCCGGGTGTGTGACATATATATCATCGCCGACAATCATATGATCATGGCCATGTTTGGTTGTGTACGTGTGCCATGCTCCCCAATCATCCTCCGCAAATGGATCTTCAAACGACATGATATGAAATTGATTATCAAGTGATTCTAGATACTGCATCATACTTGGAGCATCAAAATGTTGGGATCCGGACGTATGTGCCTTCCGCAGTGTATAGATACCGTGAGCAAACAATTCACTTCCTGCTATATCTGTTGCGATGTCAACCTGTTCTCGCGTATACCCAGCATCGTGAATTGCTTTTTGAATCAGTTCAAATGCTTGTCCGTTTGTCGCTAAATCAGGAGCGAAGCCACCTTCATCGCCAACACTTGATGCATACCCACATGATTCGAGAATTTTTTTGAGAGAGTGAAATATGTTCGCTGACATTTCGATTGACGAACTTGGAACTCGTTCACGTGGTGATATCATACATTCTTGAATATCAGTAACCCAATGAGCGTGTGCCCCACCATTCATCACATTGACCATCAAACGTGGAAATGATGTTGGTGTATGGGGAAAATAATATGCGTTGAGAGCCTTCCACAGGGGAAGCTTTTTGTATAGCGCATATGCTCTGGCGCATGCCAATGATACTGAAAGCACAGCATTTGCTCCGAGTCGTGATTTATCTGGTGTGCCATCGATACTGATCATACGCTCATCGATGGCATCGAGGTGCTCAATGGGCATGCCCACAAGCGCATGAGAGATAGTTGCATGAATGTTGTACAGTGCAGTATCCACACTTTTCCCTTGATAATGATCTTGCTGATTATCTCGTAGCTCAACGCTTTCATGTGATCCCGTTGATGCTCCTGAGGGCACAGAGTCCATACCAATTGTTCCATCGTCAAGTGTTACATATGTTTGTAAGGTTGGATTGCCTCGCGAATCAAGTATCTCAAGTGATCGAAGTGATATGATATTCATATGGTATTAAAATAGCCCTGGTTGATCCACTGATTCAGGCTCTTCAGTGACATTAATCTTTTTTTCTGGTCGCGAAGCTGGGAAAAATCGTCTCTCAAGTGTCCGAAACTGATAGACATCAAAAAAGTCTCGTAATGATTCATTATAGTGAGAAAATTCTGTGCTATCAATGTCAATCGAATAGTCATCAATCGTATCAACCAGCATTGCGAGTTTTTTTGATAAAAGTGCATGCTCTTTTTCAGCACGAAGTAACCCTTGTACGCGCGAATTTTCAACCTGGTCAAGATGTTCATAGATGTCTTCAACACTGCCAAATTGCTTCAACAGAGTCACAGCTGACTTAGGGCCAACACCTTTGACGCCTTTATAATTATCAGATGGGTCACCTGCAAGCGCCTTGTAGTCAGGTATGAGCTCTGGAGGAATGCCAAGTTTGTCAGTTACGGCCTGTGGATCATATAGTTTGCCTTGTGAAAAGCCAATAGCTGGGGTAAGGACATACACATGTTCAGTCACCAATTGAAAAATATCCTTGTCACCTGTGAGAATGACCACATGCATCCCGTGTTCTCTGGCGCTTTTTGTTGCCACTGCAATCAGATCATCTGCTTCATAGCCCGGTTTTTTGAAATAGGGGATGCCAGCTGATTCAAGAAATGCATCAACGATCGGGAATTGTTTAATGAGATCTTCATGTGTCTCAGGGCGTTGCGTGCGATATTTATCAAACAATGCATCGCGAAAAGTTGGCTCAGGTGTATCAAAACATACAAGTATATGTGATGGTTGGAGGTCAGATTGAACCTTGTGCAGGACAGATGCAAAGCCATACACCGCATTCGTAGGTATCCCATTATGAGATTTAAAATCAGGAAGGGCATGATAGGCCCGGTGAATCAGGGCATTCCCATCAATAATAAGGAGCTTTTCACGTGAGGTCATACGGTTAAGTATACAAGATTGAAGGGGTCTATTTCGATGAGGCTTTCTTCTTGCCAACAAGGGCTTCAAATTCATCTTCATCCATACTTTCATGCAAAATCAACTCTTCAGCTACTTTGTCGAGTTGCGTACGATGCTCTTTGATAAGTTTGAGCGATTTTTTGTAGCATGCATCAATAATCTTTTTCACTTCCGCATCGATCTTTGAAAGCGTTTCTTCAGAAACAGTATTCTGCTGATACGACGCTCCCCATTCAGTAATATCTTGATTTGGTCCGTAATTTATTGGCCCTAGTTCACTCATCCCATAATCAACAACCATAGCTTTGGCTATACGGGTGGCCTGTCCAAAGTCATTTGATGCACCAGTCGTAATTTCTTTAAACACAACCTCCTCAGCCGCTCGACCGCCCAGCATCATCACGATCATTGCCTCAAGACGTGATTTCGTATAGTGAAGACGATCTGAACTTGGAGGAGTCAGAGTATGCCCCAGAGACATACCTCGAGATACGATAGAGATGCGATGCACAGGATCAGTGCCCTCTTGAAAATGAGTTGTGATGGCATGACCTCCTTCATGGTATGCAGTGATTTTTTTATCCAGATCTGATTGGAGACGCTTTTTTTCAGGCCCAAGCTTAACTTTTGTGGCTGCCTCTTCAAGATCCGACATGGAGATAGAGGTTTTATCCTGGCGCGCAGCATAGATTGCAGCTTCATTGAGCATATTTTCCAAATCAGCGCCTGAAAATCCGACAGTTCGACGAGCTACTTTATCCCAGACAACATCCTTGTTAAATGGCTTGCCCGTCGCATGTATGGCAAGAATTTCTTTGCGTCCTTCTAGATCAGGATAATCCACAAGCACACGGCGATCAAAACGTCCTGGTCGAAGAAGCGCTGGATCAAGCAAATCACCTCTATTTGTGGCAGCCATGACAATAACTTTATCATTTGGAGCAAATCCATCCATTTCGACAAGAATTTGGTTGAGGGTTTGCTCTCGTTCATCATGCGACTGCATGCCACTGACGGACCTGGCCCGACCAATGGCGTCAATCTCATCAATAAAAATGATTGCTGGTGCACTTTTTTTGGCAGTTGCAAAGAGGTCGCGCACGCGTGAAGCGCCTATGCCAACGAGCATTTCCATAAACTCAGAGCCTGCAATGGAGAAAAAAGGGACATTACTTTCACCCGCCACAGCCTTTGCAAGGAGTGTTTTACCTGTACCAGCAGGGCCAACGAGCAGGACACCTTTTGGAGATCGCGCGCCAAGCTTGACATATTTTTGCGGATTTTTGAGGAAATCAACAATCTCTTGAAGTTCCTGTTTAGCTTCATCAACACCAGCGACATTTTTAAACGTAATCTTGGACATTTCCTTGTTGTAGCGTTTGCTACGAGCTTGTCCAAAAGAAAAAATTGACTCTTGTGCACCGCGGGCTTGTTTAAATATGAAAAATAAGAACGCAATAACTAGTATTGTTGGGACAATGTTAATCAGAATATCTGAAAATGATGATTCTGAATTTGATTTCACTTCGATAGCGACATCTGAAGGTTTGATATGTGATTCATCAAGTATTTTGCGTAAACTGTCCTCTGCTTCTTTTGTCGTGAGGTAGCGGTCACCGTTTTTATACACAGCCGTGATCGTATTGCCAGTGCGCTCAAGTTTTTGAACTTTCTTGTTTTGAATATCTTTAATAACTGATGTAATGCTTTTTTCACCTTTAATAGATGACAGAACATCCGCTTGTGTCATGTAGATGTATACAAAGAAACCAACGAAGAGGAGTATGAACAGTGTTTGAATATCTATCTTGATATTAAAAATTCGTACCTTGCGTGTCGATCGTGAATGTTTTGGTGCTGATTTCATCGAACTCATATTGTACCATATAGGCTGAACAGGTATGAACACCCATATTACAACACAGAGTGAGGCTCAGACGCAGGAGATAGCACGTCAGGTCATGACGAAGGTATTCGCTGATCCGCAGATGACTGAAAAGCCATTGATCCTTATGATGTATGGCAATCTTGGTGCTGGTAAAACAGCTTTTATGAAGGCTGTTGCTGACATGCTCGGTATTGATGATCTCATTTCACCAGCGTTTGTGGTCTACTATGAATATCCAATCGATGCCTATGGCTATACATATTTGTACCACTTTGATTTGTATCGAATTACAGATCCAAGCGAATTTAAGCATCTTGGTGTTGAGAAATTACTCGTCCCAGAAAATATTCTTGCGATTGAATGGAGTGAAAAAAGCACGCCAATAGAAAATTTGTTACGAGAGAAAGGACATGTTCTTGAAATACATATTGAGCATGGAGGGGGAGATACGCGAGAGATACGCTTCGTTGGATTGCCGGATGGCTTTACGTTTGAAAAATAATATTTATGAAAATACTTGCAATCGATACATCGTGTGACGAAACATCTGTCGCGGTGACAGAAGGTCGTCGAGTCCTCTCAAATGAGCTTTTTTCCCAGATTGCGATCCATCAGCTATGGGGCGGGGTAGTTCCCAATCTGGCAAAGCGTGCGCATGAAGAGCGTATTGATGGAGTGATTGCATTGGCACTTGAGCATGCGGGTGTGCGCATGGAAGACATTGATGCTGTTGCGGTAACTCAGGGACCGGGGCTTGCGATAGCGCTGGGAGTTGGTATTGCAAAAGCAAAGGAATTGAGTGCTGAGTTTGGGAAGAAGCTGATTGGTGTTAATCACATGGAAGGACATATTTATTCATGTTTTGCACAGGATACGCAAGGTCAGCCTGATATCCCCTATACGTTTCCCTACTTGGTGTTGCTTATATCAGGTGGGCACACAGAATTGATAGTGTGGACGGATCACCTGACGTATACCAAAATTGGTGCGACACGCGATGATGCAGTTGGAGAAGCACTGGATAAAGCTGCTCGGCTCATTATTGATGAAAAGGCTTATCCAGGTGGGCCACTCTTGGAAAAACTTGCACGTGAAGGTGATGAAAGATGGTTCGAATTTCCTCTGGCTATGCGATCATCTGATACCCTTGATTTTTCGTACTCTGGATTGAAAACAGCTTTGTTGTATAAGATTCAATCTATGTCTGCAGATGAGATTGAGACGCATCGTGCAGATCTTGCTGCATCGTTCCAAAAGGGCGCGTTTGATAGTTTGCTCATGCAACTCAAACGTGCTATGAAAAAATACGAGGTGGTAAACATTGTCGTTGGCGGTGGTGTTGTTGCAAATCAGTATGTGCAACAAGCTATCCGTGACGTGATAGATCCAGTCGGAGGTACCGTACAGTATCCCAAGCTAGGGTTGACAGGTGACAATGCGGGGATGATTGGTGTTGTGGCACACTACTATGCGCAGGCAGGTCGGTTTGTCGAAAATCCAGCTACGTTGGAGAGGCAGGCGAGGATGAGTTTGTAGAAGCTAACCATATACTTGCTTATGTGTTCCAATATCAATGAACCAATAGCCACGCGTATCTTCAAAGTAGATAAGTCTGCAATCGGGGGCAATTGAAATTGCTCGATAATTACGCTGAGATCCTTGAAGTTTATGGTTTTTCAATGTCGGGTGGAAGGGGTTTTGCAAAAATAATTTCAATACAGATGTATATTTTTGATGCAGTTTGGGGTTAATCTGAATTCGCTTCTTATAGTTTTTAACAAAGCTTTTTGAGAAATGTACGACTTTGACTGTTGGCATAAACTATTTTTCAAGTATATCCATCATCTCTCGTACGGTTGTTACAGAATAAGCATCACCATTTATAACAGCATTTTCAAGTTTTGAAGCCTTTTTATCAAGTCTATTCACCTGCTCAGGAGTTAAAAGGTGATCATGAGTGTTGACAACAAATCCAGGTTTGATTGCTCCAGATGTAAACTGGACAAGAAAGACACGTAATAGTTCCTGAATGGAGCTATAACCGCTCTTCTTAGCATTAATTTCAGCTTGAGTACGAAGTGTTTTAGTAAGTGGTAGGTGTAATACGGTATTCATATAGTTATAATTATATCGTTTTCATGACAAATTACAAGTATATTTAGGTTTTTATTGCTTGTGACAAAATTCCGATTCAGCCTGCCTGGACATCCTTCCCAACTCCGGAGGTTGTTAATGTGTGGCTGGGGAGAGAATTGAACTCTCGACCTGTCGCTTATGAGACGACCGCTCTAACCACTGAGCTACCCAGCCGGTTAGCTTCATGGAGAGTCTCTCAATGAAGCATCTATGCGAAACAAGAAGCGGTCGGGATGGTGAGACTCGAACTCACGACCCCACGGTCCCAAACCGTGTACTCTAGCCATCTGAGCTACATCCCGATACATGCATATTATAGCGTATATTTTCAGTATTGTGTATAATGACATTACTCTATGTCTGGGCAAACATATATTTCATACGTAAAACCCGTGCTTGATTTTATTTTCTCAAGCATCCTGATCGTTTTGTTCTCTCCTATCATTATTCTCACAGCTATTGCTATCAAGCTCGATTCAAAAGGACCTATCTTTGCAGATATCCCTGAACGTGTCGGCAAAGACAAAGTGCCTTTTAAAATACTCAAATTCCGATCGATGATTGAAAATGCGCATGACCTATTGCGAACAGATGATAAATTTAAACAATTATTTGAGGAATATAAGAAAAACAGCTACAAACTTACGGTTGATCCACGTGTGACACGTGTGGGTAAATTTATACGTAAATATTCTATAGATGAGGTGCCACAATTTTTCAATGTTCTGTTTGGAGAGATGAGTATTGTCGGTCCGCGAGCATATTATCTGGATGAATTTAATGATCAGCAAAAGAAGTTCCCACAAACGCGAGAGCTTATCAACAATGTTATTCTCGTCAAACCGGGTATCACTGGTGTGTGGCAGACGTCGGGAAGATCAGATATTAACTTTGACAAAAGAGTTGAAATTGATGCCAAATATGTGGATAATGTCTCATTGTGGGGCGATCTTAAGATCATGCTCAAAACTCCTTGGGCAATGATCTCTGGGAAAGGCGCTGTCTAACTATCTATGGATGAACAAACACCTATGCTTGGTTTACTTGAACCAAAACGTACATTAAAGCGAAAAAAATCAAAGTTTTTTGAGAAACTATCTTTGCGTGGCATGAAGTCAAAGAAATTTCTGGCAGGGATGGGTATTGTGCTGATCGTCTTTTTGGTGGGTGGCTACTTTGCCCTATACAGGCCAGCTTTGAAGATCAAGGCATCAGGTATGCAGGTTGTCGCTTCAGGAAAAAAAGTCAAGTCTGCGCTGAAGGAAAATGATATTGATCTTGTCGAAAAAGAGCTTAAAAACACGCAAGCACTCTATGATTCATTTCAAGCTGATGCATCTTCTGTGTACTGGATGGGCTATATCCCACTTGCCGGTCTGTATGTGCAAGATTTTGAAAATGGGGTAGAAGCAGGGAAGTCCCTTTTAAATGCTGCCCAGAAAGCAGTAGTAGCTATCAAGCCACATGCGGACTTGATTGGACTGAAAAAAGGTGAAGACACAAACTTTGTCAATAAATCAGCTGAAGAGCGATTGCAAACTGCTGTTTTGACTCTTGATTCGATTGTGAGTGATGTCGATACGATAGCTAAAGATGTCGATGATGCTCGCAACCGTGTCGCCAAGATCAATCCCAACCGCTATCCAAAGTCCATCCGTGGACACCTCATCCGCCAGCAAATTGCAGACGCGAAGGATCAATTTGAAGGTGTTGCGGCACTCTTCGTGGATGCGAAGCCATTTATTAAATCCCTTCCAGACATGCTTGGCGCAAAGCAAAAGAAGACGTATCTGTTCCTTTTCCAAAATGATACTGAGCTTCGAGCAACGGGGGGCTTTTTGACCGCTTATGCGTTGTTCGATGTTGATCAGGGTAAATTTACTGTCAAATCATCTGAAGACATATATACGCTCGATGCCTCTATTCGTAATCATCCCGTTGCTCCAGATCCAATCCTCAAATACCACAAAGGTGTTAAGTCATTTGTGATTCGTGACAGTAACCTTTCCCCTGATTTTCCAACAACTGTTGGTATGTTTGAGAAGCTCTATCGAACAAGTAGCCAGGCGACAACCTATGACGGTATCATAGCTGTCGATACGAAGGTGCTTATCCATGCACTTGATATTCTTGGCGATACGCAGGTTCGCGGATTGAATTTCTCCTCTCGTCAAGATCCTCGCTGTGATTGTCCACAGGTGATATACACACTTTTAGATGAAATTGACAGGCCAGTTGCCTATCTCAAGGCCGATCGTAAAGGGATTCTTGGAGATCTGCTTCTGACACTTATGCAAAAGGCGATGGGCTTCTCTCCATCACGCTACTGGGGTAAACTATCCCAAGTCATGATGAAGGACATGCAGGAGAAGCATATCCAAATGTATATGACTGATCCAAAGCTTCAAAAAGCGGTTGAGGCAATGAACTTTGCAGGGCGTATCCGTGATACGAAGGGGGATTATCTTGCAATTACGGATGTCAACTTTGCAGGAGCGAAATCAAACCTCTATGTTCAGCATGAGGTCGTATCCAACACGCAGATTGCAAACGATGGTTCAGTTACTCGAACAGTCGAGATCACGTATCGCAACCCAAAGCCTCACTCCAATTGTAATCTGGAGGATGGAGGAGGACTTGGTAGAGGAGGCTTATGTATCAATGCAACGCTCCGCAACTGGGTACGTGTGTATGTTCCTCAAGGAAGTAAGCTCGTAAGCTTTAAGGGTTCTGAAAAAAAGGTTGAGACGTATGATGAATTAGGCAAGACGGTCTTTGAAGGATTTATGCAGGTTGCACCACTGGGTAAAGCCAAAGTCACGGTAACCTACACCATCCCCCTGAAATTTGACAAGGAAAAAGACTATACCCTCATGATCCAAAAGCAAGCTGGGACGCAAGGCCATGCCTATACAGTCAATGTCAATGGCACAGCAGTCTATAGTCAACCGCTCATCACTGATCAGGTTATCGACCTGAGCAAGTAACCTACTCGCTATGAAAACGATCTCTTATAGTTCCGATGAGGGCCTTGTGATCAAGAAGTTTACGCTCAAGGAAACTCACCAGCAGGTAACGCTGTTATCACAATTCCATGGGCGTATCACGTTGACAGCATATGGTTCAAAGAAGCTGACAAGCAAACGCCTCTCGCATCTTGAGACGGGTAATGTGATTCGTTTCTCTTGGCGAGAAGAAGGTGGCCATCTCACCCTTTCAGAGACTGATTTGCTGTACGCCCATTCGCACATCAAAGAAGATGCTCAAAAGCTGGACTACATGTATCTGATCCTTTTTATTCTACAACGAATCTTACCTGAGGATGAGCCTGAGCCAGCTATCTATAAAGCAACACTGGCATTTTTGAAGCGCCTTCACATGAAAACACTTGCTATGCAGGATGTGGAAGAGTTTTTGAAAGATATTTTGATGCAGTTGGGATTTATGGATGAATCACAAGTTGCAGATCCTCATTTTGAGGTCATTCCATTTGTTGAGGGGTTGATCGGGAGGAAGGTTAAGGCCTAGGTGAGGTGCTCAAACTCAGATTGCTTGAGGTCTTTGACAACATCCTTAATATGCTGAATTGACGACTTTTTTGCGACAAAGACGACATCGCCAGTGTTGACAACTACAATATCATCAAGATCGAGTCCTACAACAAGCGCTGAGTCGACTGCATTAAAAAACAGAGAATTGGTTGAGTTATATGTTTTGACTGTTCCCTTTGTCACAATAGCATCCCCATCCTCCTCAAATGCTTCCTTATACGTATTCCATGATCCAATATCTGCATAGCCTACGTCTGCTGACATCACCAATGCATGTTTATGGTCCATCTTTTCAAATATAGCATTGTCTAAGGAAATTTCAGCCATAGCAGGGTAGACTCGATCAAGCACCTCTTCATATGTGTCTGTTTCATAGGCCTCTTGAATTTCCATGAGTTGCGTATAAAGCTCCGGAGCATATTCTTGATAGAGAGATAAAATCTTAGCTGGGGTTGTCATAAAGTCGCCGATATTCCAAGCGTGCTTCTTGTCATCACAATAAGATTGGGCAACAGTAAGTTCTGGTTTCGCATGGAAGCCTTCAAATGTGTTAAATGATATTCCCTTTTGTGTTGTGACAGTGTCTCCAAATGCTATCCAGCCTACATTTTGATTAGCAAATCGAGGTGTTTCAGCAAGAAGAATAAGTTTATCAGGATCACTACTGAGATAATTTTTTGCTATCGCAAACATAGATCGATATTTATCTTCATTTTTATAGATCTGATCTGCTCCCCAAATATATGCGAGTGGTTCATGAGGAAAGTTTTTTCCAATGACTGCAGCAGCGAGTCCAACAGCAGGTCCTAAATCACGTCGAGCAGGCTCTCCAATAATATGAAGGGGATCAATATCTGTTAATTGAGAGGTTATATTTTCAACATTGTTTTTTCCTGTAGCTACGAATATATCATGTGTCGTAAATAGTGGAGAGATACGGTCGTAACACATCTGAAGCATGGTCTTATCCTCAATAAGTCCCATAAATTGCTTCGGCGTATTCTTGCGAGATAGTGGCCAAAGACGTGTGCCTACTCCTCCTGCAAATATGACTGCTTTCATAGTGATATGTTATATGCCAACTGCCTTGGAAAACTTCTTTTCGAAGGACTTTCTTTCAAATTTTTCTAACTCGTTGATGCCCCCAGCTTGGAGGTAACGTTCTACAGTGTACGCTTGCTGAGCATGTTTTTCAACCGCTTCGATGATCCCTGTAGCTGACTGGTCATCGTATAATAAGCCTGTTACGCCATGGGTAACTGTCTCTGTCGCGCCACCTTTATTATAGGCGATGACTGCACACCCACACAGCTGAGCTTCAAGTGCCGTGTAGCCAAAATCTTCCTCTTGAGGCATGATGAGCGCTTGTGCATGTCCATACATATACGCAAGCTGTTCGTCTGTCAGCTTTTTCATAAATGTGATGTTACGGCCTGCTTGTATCTTGAGCTGTGCTGATGTAAGGGCAGAACCATCTCCAACGATGATCAGATGCTTGTCTGGCATACTGTTAAAAGCGTCGATAACCTGATCAATTTTTTTGTAAGGCTTGAAGCGTGAAACAAGCAGATAAAATGACTGGGGAAAAGGCAGATCAGGTGCTTGGGCATGGCGCAATGCCTCCTCCCAATACGCTCTATCAAGTGGAGGATAGAGCACCTGTGCTGATCGGCCATACGTGCTTTGTATCCGGTCTGCAACGGTCTGGGAAATAGCAATGATTTCATCAGGTCTCTGTCCAGCAAGCCAATCCCACTCCCGAAGATAGTTCATATAGGGCTGGGCAAGCCACCTGCCGATACCAGATACATACGTATCTGATTGCTCCCACAGAAACCGTGTCGGTGTGAGCATATAGCATATGTGCTTCGTTTGGGGTTTGGTAATAATGCCTTTGGCAAAAGATGATGTGATGGATATCACAATGTCATAATCACTGAAATCAAATGATTCAAAAGCATAGGGATACAGAGGCATCGTCAGCAATCGGCTTCGCGAAATCAGAGGGAGATTCTGGATAAAGCTCGTGCGTATAGGTTGAAATGCATGTGCCCATCGAGCAGACGGATGAACCCATGATGTATACCAGTCAGCATGAGGATACAGCTCATGGATTGCCTCAAGTACCCGTTCAGCTCCTCCCCACGAATCAAACCAATCATAGACGCATGCGATCCGAGGTTGCTTCATAGTCGCTGGGGTAGACATGACTGATAAATGGTGTATGTTTCGTGTGCCATTTTGGTAAATGAAAACCGCTTCACAATATCAGCAGGTGTCATCGTCGGTTTGATCTCATGCTCAAGGTGCTCCTGCATCGCTTCTGCAAGAGAATACTCATCATGGGGATCAATGGGCGTAAATGAGTCACCAAGTATTTCTTCAAAGATGGGTATCCGTGACGCGATGACAGGCGTTTTAAAATAGAGTGATTCGAGCGTCGTCAGGCCAAATCCTTCAGCTAACGATGGGTGGACGAGTGCTCGTGCATACGAGTAAAGTGTGACAAGATCCATATCTGAAACTCTTCCAACCATGTGTACACGAGATGCAAGGCCATAATGATGGATTCGCTCATGCACGACACGTGAAAAGTGATCTTCAGCACCAGCAAGGATCAGCTCAACATCTCCCTTCATATGTGAAAATGCATCAATAAGTGTCAGGATGTTTTTATGCGGATAAAAATTGCCCACATAGAGAAAATAAGGCTTTTTTCGTGGGGTGTCAGGTGCTGGTTTGAGCGCAAGCAGGGATGACCCAACTCCTTCATACGTTACATGAACCCGTTGAGAGTCTATAGAAAAGAGCGAAAGGATCTCTGACTTGACGCTTTCAGTGGGGACTATCACGGCAACAGCATTCATAATGCCCACACGTAGGGCTATCTGATAGGCATATAACTTTGCTTTGTAGATAACTGGGTGTTTTGTAGATGCTTTGCCTGTGGCATGTGTCAAAGGAGTCAGGTCATGAATCGTGATGACAAATGGTCGGCGATACATGATGGGATAGCTGAAATAGGTAAAATGCATGAGATCAAGCTTATCCTTCATGATCCGTCGGTAAAACCCAAGTTGCTCCTTCCATGTATGCCAAGGCTGATCAGCGATGCGAAGCGTCACCTGCTGTGAGATATCATCAAGAATATGTTTATCCTGTGTGCGAATATAAATGTAGAGATCAAAATCGTGTGTACACAGGGGCACAAGCTCTCTGATGAGATTTTGGATGTATCGACCAACGCCTGTTTGGCCGATGAGACGTGCATCAATCCCAATACGCTTTTTTTTCATGTGGATAAGTCGGTTATGAACGTGCTAACGTGTACTTTAGGTCGATTGCCGTGTGGATCATCCAGTTGACGAGTCGTGGATAGTGTGAGGCATAGTGCTTGTCATAAAATAGTTTCATCGCATTGTAAAAATGAAACGTCGTCACTGATTGTGTTTTCTTTTTCTTTGTTTTAAGCCCACTTTGATGCTTTAAATGTAATACTGTTGCAACAGGATGATAGACGATTGTATAGCCAGCCTCCTTCATGCGCATTGCCAGATCAATATCTTCACCATACATGAAGAATTTTTCATCAAATCCGTTGAGTTGCCTCAGTAATGGTCCACGGATCATAAAAAAAGCTGCAGTTGGGGAATCGATTTCATG
Source organism: uncultured Gammaproteobacteria bacterium (assembly GCA_964477065.1). Taxonomy (GTDB): domain Bacteria; phylum Patescibacteriota; class Microgenomatia; order UBA1406; family HO2-37-13b; genus 2-02-FULL-43-11-A. The sequence continues at coordinate 13,128 of CAYZCU010000004.1, read as the reverse complement.
TGTCGTATGCAGGTCCTGATATGTCATATGATAGCCCCCAAACAGGCGATTGAGATAGGGGATGTGCATCGTCAGCGCTTGAAGCTTTGTGAAGTACGTCAGCGCGCGCCACGGAGTGGGAAAACCGCGATGCGATGCGGGATCAATCTGCCCGCTGGGAAGCTCCACACGCACCGTTAGACCTCCAACTTTAGGATGAGTATCCATGTAGTCGATCAGTTCAGCGAAATTCACGGTATCTGCAATGAGGTCGGAGTTGAGCAGGAGCACATAGTCCCCAGTTGCTTTGGCGATGCCAAGGTTGTTACCTGCTCCAAAGCCATTATTTTCTTTACTCAATAGGGGAATATACGTGCACTGAGATGATACGGGCTTGTACGACAAAATCTTTGCTGGGGATGCATCTGTTGAGGCATTGTCTACAACAATGAGCTCATAAGTGAGCTCTGGGGTGAGTGCAAGGGATTTTTGGATGGCGTCAAGTGTCTGGAGAGTAAGGTCGACAGTGTTGTATGAAACGACAATGACAGAAAGATTCATACGTATAGTATAGCAGGCAGGGAGGAGTTGGGAAAGCTGGGTGTTAGTCTGTTCGCCTGCATCCAGCATTGAGGATTTCGGCTGTGCACGTATTTGGATGAAGTGCTAATGTTCTTGTGACCTGTTCACGCATACAGGGGCCTGCATGTCCAGTACGTGGGGCACAGGTAACTATAGTTTCACGTTGATGGAAACCTGGTCTGTCAGCTACATTCCTGCTAACTGTCCCTGATAGTGTACCAATTATTGCAGAAATTATGTTTTTTGCTGGTTCTCTCCCAATATGTGTCACAGTTAATCGGGCACTGTATGGACAGACATTGCACGGTGGTACTAATTCTATATGTTTTTTTATTGAATAGCTCATCGCATCATACATTCTCCAATACTAACAACACTCACTTGACGGTCAGCAATCTCACTTGTTGCTTCGCGGGAGCATCCAATGCCGTATAATTGTGCGCATCTGAGTTCAAATATGTATATTGAGCTCCCTTCTTTATTAAGTCTAGTACGTATTGGTGATTGAGCTCGATTGCTAAACTTATCTCGTAATGCAAGTGCTTCTTCGTATCCTATCAAAGTTTCAACTTCTTTAGGGCCAGTTGAGGTAACAGTAATGATTTGATATGCTGGACATCCTTCACATTGTTCTTCGTTCATAGTACTTTATTTTTTAATTGTTAATGTGTTCGTTGCTCCTGATCTAAACATTTTCCGCTATCTGATAGTGTTACTTGTGGATGAAGAGGTAAACCACATGTAAGCATTCTTAAACAGCCCCTTACAGCTCCGCATTGAATCCCAAATTGACCAGTATCTTGATCAGGAGCACGAAAAACAGTCCGTTTACTGAAACGTGGTGGGAGTGCGACACGTTCATAAGGCTTATGTAGCTCAATAGCTAATTCTCTGATTTGTTCTGGAGTCATACCATATCGTGGATCAGCAACCACTATATGTCGATAAAAAGGACAATTTTCCATAGTGCCTATAGTATACATGCCTCTATGAGCCTGTCAAGTCGTTCACCTGACGCTGTATCGATGTTATACTGAATCTATGAAGAACTATTTGCTCATCCTTCTTATCGCTCTCGTGGTAATCTTCTTCAAATTTAACCAGATCCCAGCTCATTTGACATTTGATGAGGTCGAGTTTGCACGACTATCTGTGTTACTTTCAACCCACGAGTATACTCCATACACTGAGTATGCCACAGGTCATGCAACAATGTATTTTTATCTCATCCTTGCTTCATTTAAGCTCTTTGGGCTGAATGAATTTGCGCTCCGATTGCCATCAGCTATATTTGGCATACTGACCTCGGGGATGCTGTATCTTGTTATGCAGGAGGTCTTCAAAAAAAGATCACTACATATCAAGAGTTCCATGCTGAATCGTGAGCTACAGATATCCTATGCACTTTTGGTGAGTATCTGCTTCATACTCATGCGCTGGTTTTTTGGATTTGCGCGGTTTTCATTTGAAGGGACATGTGTGTTGTTCCTTGAATTGGTGAGTTTATATGGACTACTCATGTATTTGCGTAAGCCTCACGTGACGAGATGGCTTGTGCTGACTGCACTTGGGGCTGGTTTGGCATACAATTCGTACCAACCTGGACGATTTTTCTTTTTGATACCTCTGGTCATGCTTGTTATCACTCCAGCTATCAGGTCTGTCCGATCTGTCGCATTATTTGTGGTTATAGTTGGCTTATTGATTGCACCACTATCAATCCATCTGTATCAACATCCTGATATTCGTGTGAAACAGCAACTCTATTTTCAAGACCAAAACCTGACCATTCAGCGTAAAGCACTCTTTTTTGCAGATAATGTCTGGCGCAACACGAAGCTATTTTTTATAGAAGGAGATGCAAGTGGTCGGCATAATTATCCATTTAAGCCGGCACTGCCACTTCCGCTCGCACTTTTGGCGACATATGGATGTATCGTTGCGTTGCAATTATGGCGTAAACCAATCCCACTGATTTTTCTCCTGTATGCAGGGATTGCTATGGGGCCGACGTTACTGACGTATCCACATGAAAATCCGAACATGCTACGCACTATCACAGTCCTGCCAGCGCTTGTATACTTTATTGGCCTGTCAGTGGAAGATTTGTATCATCGGTTGCATCAGCGATTGCCATCAATCGGCCTCATCCTTGTCGCAGTCGTGCTTATGTCAGGTATCAGTGACCTGAGGACATACTTCATCTACCAACGAGAGATCTTTCCGCAAGCATTTGAAGTCACTGATCGATTTGGAGGTGTGTATTACTTTATGAAAGAGAGGGGGATCGATATAAATGCCTTTCGCATTCCAGCCGACCAGATAGAGAAATTTTATAGTGTTCCTGGACCAATGCAGATCTATCGAAACCAGTGAGCGCGGCCGAGTTTGTATCGGAGCTGTTTATTACGACGCTCCCCTATGATTTTTGCAGGTACGCCACCGACGATTGCATACGGAGGCACGTCTTTTGTGACCACAGCTCCAGCTCCAACAATAGCTCCCTCTCCGATAGTAACTCCAGGCAAAATAATAGCACGAGGGCCAATGAAGACATAATCATGGATCACCACTGATGCATCTGTATGTTCAGCAAAATCATCAGCATTCATATCGTGTTGTGAGTTGTAGATCATGACTCCTGTAGCGATATCCACATGGTTGCCGATCATAAGTTTGTCACGACCATCCAGGACAGCTTCTTCACCAATAATGGTATCTTCACCTATCGTAATGTTTGAAAGCTTGTAAAAGCGGGTATACATGTGAATTGAGGATCCTTTGCCGATGCGCATACCTGAGAGTCGATACATGAAACGCCTGACATGATGAAGGGGGATATGCCCGCTACAATGCACGACGTATAGCCAGGTTTCGGCAATGATTGTTTGGATGCGAACACTGACCTTGTGTATGACAGCTCCAACTGTAAGAGTTTCTCCCATGCGGTTTTTAAGTGGGGTTTTCATACGTAGAGTATACCTGATTACGTGTTTATTTTGAAAGGGCTTGAATCAATACATCAAGGGTTTCCTTACCCATTTTTTCAAAACTAAATGCCTTGATTCGATGTGTCCCTGCTGTAACAAGCTTTTGCCGAAGTGCTGGGGTATGCATAATCCGTGCTATTTCTCGGGACATGGCATACTCATCATGTGGGTCAACATACACACAAGCTTCCCCTCCAACTTCAGGCAAGCATGATGTATTGGCTGATACGACGGGACACTTTTGATGCATAGCTTCCAAAAGGGGAATACCAAAACCTTCATACAGAGATGGCATCACAAAGACACACGCTTGACGGTACAATGTTGCAAGATCTTCGTCAGGGACATACCCAGGCATGATGACATGTTTTGACAGGCCAAGCTCCTCAATCGTTTCAAAAATATTTTCAAAGAGCCATCCCTTTTTACCGGCAATCAAGAGTTTCAGATCGGGATCAGAGGTGTGCAGGTGGCTAAATGCTCGAATCAATGTGGAGATGTTTTTGCGTGGCTGAAGCGTTCCGACATACAAGATATATCTATGTGACTCAACATGGTATTTTTTCAAGCGCTTCAAATCTCCCGTCGCTGAAGCATGTGAAAATGAGCGAAATCCATTCAGCACCGTCGTGATACGTTTTGCTGAAAGTTTATAGAGTTTCTGTATGTCTTTCTTCGTTTCCTGCGAAACAGTGATGATATGTCGTGCATGCTTGAGTGCATGTCCGGTCCACGAGCGAAGTTTATAGAGATCTTTCGATAAAAATTCATGCGGATAAAACTCATAGGCGACATCGTGTATTGCCACAACAAATGGGACGGGACAAAAGCGTGGCGCATAATGTGCCGGACAAAAAAGAATATCAATCTCGCGGTGGAGATAGAGATACAACGGGAAATGATAATCGCGCCAAAATTTTGTTCCAGGGATCGTCACATATCTAAAATGGGGGGACGGTTCTGGAAGTGACTGGCGTCGTGGTGTACGTGTATAAATGACAAATTGTGTTTTGGAAGAAGCATGCTTTGCAAAATATTTCAAAAGCTCAAGCGTATAGACAGATGTTCCGACATGATTTTCAACATTTGCTTCATTTCCATCTATTCCGATTATCATCGTATGCTTAGTATACACCAGTTGTCAGTGCAGATAAAAATTCACGTCCAAATCGCTCCGTGGTAAATGACTGTGCATATTTTTGAGCCTTTTTGTGGTCATATTTTCCTGTTATGACAGAACGGTGAAGATGCTCAAGCGCTTGCGTGATATCGTTGATATCTAACGGATTAAAGAGCTGTGCATACCCTTTTCCCAATTCTCCTAGTGATGAAGTATCAGAGCAAGCAACTGGACAGCCCAAAGCCATAGCTTCAATGATAGGGAATCCGAAACCTTCATACAGAGATGGCATCACAGATTGCTGAGCTTGTCCATAGAGGGCATACAAGTCTTCATCAGGGACATACCCTAACCATTTGAGTGATTTTTCAACATGAGCAGGTATCTCAGGAATAGTAGACGCATCTCCCCATCCGCGAGCACCAACGATTGCAAGATCATGTGATGGAGCTAAGGTACTTTGAGCAAATGCCTGTATAAGTGCGGAGATGTTTTTGCGTGGCTCGATTTTTCCAACGGTGAGTATAAAGGGGCGATGGAGACCATAGGCTTTGCGTACCTGCGCTTGCTTGTTGGCAGAGGCGGGTTTGACAGTCACAGCTGGATAGACAACATGGATATTTTTGTCCGGGATGGCAAGATGCTTCATAATATCTTTTTTAGTGCTGTGGGAATCTGCGATGATACAGGGACATTCCTGTGCAACCCAGGCTAGACGCTTCGTATGCGTGCCAACAATATTTGGTTGGATAGTTAGTGATGTCGGTAGAAATCGGGTACTCGTCGTGGATGTTTCAGGATATTCAAAAGGAATCATATCGTGAATGATCGTCGCAGATCGCGCATGTTTCACAGGTGGCTGTGTCCAATCAGAGGATACATAGATGTCTTGCTTTCCTATGAGTTTCTCGACAGGGAGGACATGCAGATCATTCCAGATATATGCTAGGAGGGAAGGTGGAATATATGCTCGAATCAGCTGATGTGGGGCTTTGATAGCATCGACGAGTTCTTTTGGGGGGGACTTTCGTAGTGAGCTAAAGAAAAATGTGTAGTGCTCATCTTGAGATGGATGGTCCAAAAGTGATCGTACAAGCGCATGTGTATAGCGAGCTACTCCTGATCCTGGAAATGCCGTTTGTGAAATGTCGATCCCGATCTTCATGACTGTGCATTAAGCTCCTGATAAATGCTCTCAAGCTTATGTGAAACACTTTCCCAGCTATACAGCTCATCAACTAACCGACGACCATTCTTTTGGATCTTCTTATACTCTTTTTTATCTGCAAGAAGCTTGACGCAGTAATCTGCAAATTCCTCAGGCTTGTATGCGATATAGCAGTCTTCACCATTTTCAACATCCAGTCCACCAATCCCTGTCGGTGATGCAATTACAGGCATACCTGCCGCCATCGCCCCGAGAACTTTCAGGCGTGTCCCACCAGGACCTTCCAGTGGAGCAAGAAAAATTTGTCCACGTGTGTAGACATCGATGACTCCTTGAATATCCGATGAATCAAGATCAACAATTTCAATCCCTTCAGATGCTTCTTTGCCAAGTTTGTCATAGGCGCGCTGGCCCGCGATGATGCAGTGGGCATCCGGGATTTTAGCGCGAATAAGTGGGAAGATTGTATCGCGAAGAATGAGTGCTCCTTCAACATTTTGCATCCAGGAATAATTGCCAATGTACAAGAAGACTGGCTTGATCGAATTAGTTCGCGTGGCATAAATTTTCAATAGATCCTCACCTGCTGCGTTTGGCACGATGCGGATATCAAGGTCGGGATTGAGCTGATGCATTTGATCAGCATCAGCCTCAGACACAGCACCAACGAGGTTCGCCTTTTCCCAATACGTCTTTTCCCAATAGCGCAGTTTCAAGATATCGGGTAAGAAAAAAGGACGCAAGAATGCATGCTTCACTTGATTTTTGACATAATGCTGGAAAACGCGATACTCAATAGTTTGATCTACGAGAAAAATTGGAATCTGTGTCTCAGGAATATGAGGCATAATGTAAAACGTTTCTGCATGAATGATATCAAACGAATGCTCTGAAAGAAGTTGCTCAACAGTTCTGCGTGCTTCGGGAGAGTAGTTGCGATTCACCAAAAAAGGATACTTCCCAAAGACACTTTTGAGGACATTTGAGAGTGTCCACGGGGACTCGGATCGCTTACATGTGTAGACCTCTTTACAATAATTCTGAAGTTCTTTTTTGTATTGCGCTTCTTCATCTGTTTTAACAAGAGATACGAGATAGATTTCATTGTTGCGACAAAGATGCTTGATGAGATTAAGGGAGCGCACTTGACCGCCTTGTGACGGAGGATAGGGCATGTATGGTGTAAGCATCAAGATTTTCATAGCTAGAGTTTAAACAACGTAATATCAGCATTGGAAAATAATTCAGTAAACTCGGGATGATTGGTTCGTACATCTTCAATGGCCCCAGCATTGCTTGTCGCAAAATACTGTATGCCCCGTTTTTTCAATTCTGGCAACGTATCTGCAAATGCTGGCATGCCTTTGCGGTGTGCATTGTAGAGCAGAGTAGTGTCCCCCGTGGTATCTGTGACGACACGAGCATCTGCAGGAGTGAGTGTTTTGATAATGCGTGCGTTGTTGATGAGCCCGCCATTGACTGCATACATATCCTTGACTTGCTGATAGGACATAACCCATGAAAATGCGATAACACCTAAGACGACGAAAGTCATGAGGCTACGCGGGATAAACCGTTCATGAAAATCGTACAATAATCCGATACCGATACCTGCTACAAGTGCAAGCACAGGCAAAATCATAATTTGATAGTAATCATGCTGAACATTGCCACCTTGGAACGTAAAGATGTAGATGAGTGCTGAGGCACACAGCGTATAGATTACCCAAGGCCTTTTGAGTTTACGGACGGCGCCCAAGAGTATAAATCCCCCTGCCCAACCTCCCATAATGCGCAAAAGTATTCGTTCATAAAACACCCATCTAAAAAAGGCTGGTCGCATAAAAATAATTTGCTGTCCTTCAGGCGTGTTGACTGATGTGATAAGCCACTCAAATCCAGGCCCCCCAACTGGGAAGAGACTTATCCAGTAACGCCACAATCCAAATGGCATGACAGCGAGCAAGAAAAACACATACATATCCCAGCGAAGAATGGTTTTAAATTGATACTTACGAAAGAAGAGATACAAGAGGGGAAGATAGTAAAATATCGCTGTGGGCTTGATCAAAATCGCTGACGATGCAAAGATAAGTCCCAAGACATACAGAAGCACAGATGAGTACTTTTTGGGCTCATGTGTCCATCGGTACATACACATAATACTGATAAATATACATCCGATAGCAATAGGATCTGGCAAAATGACCCGAGAGTAATAAACAAAAAATGGCATAACAGTATAGATAAGCCCTCCCCAAAATGCAGATGGGCGAGAAACTTCATGATAGAGCAGATAGTAGATGCTGATAAGCGTCATGAGTGAAAAAAGAATCGTCACGATGCGACCGTATACTTCGAGCGTTACAATGGGGGCAACACGATACAACAATGCAAAGGATGCGTTGTAGAGTGGAAATTCAACAAATCGAAGTCCCTCGGGATTGTACTTCCCCGTTTGCACATTTGAAAAATCATCAAATTTTGGGTGCAAGAGATCAAAATCTCCTTCAACAAAATTGCGTGCAACTGAAGCTGTATCAACTTGTCTCCATGAATGCCAGTCAGCAACAGGAGCGGTGATATGATACAAACGCAAGATAATTGCAATCGCAATCAAAAAGCCAAGGGCGAGAGTATCTCTTGATTGAAATCGGCGTGCGTGTGGCATAGTTAAAGATGCGCAATCTCCTTTTCAGATTTGGACAATGCTCCAACATAAGCGCCAAGTGTAAGCCAGAACATATACGCGACTTTTGAAGCTTCAAAAATATCAATCAACATAGCATTGATAAACAGCCCAATCGTTCCAAACAGAATCGCTATGACAAACACCTGTTGTGACTTCTCAAGCTTCTTTCGAGCGGTAAAGATATACGCACAGATCATATAGACTGCCACAAGGAATGATCCAGTTCCCAGAGCACCAGTCTCACCGATCCATCGAAAGTAATCGCCATCAGATGATTCCGTAATCGATGATGCCCCTGTTCCTAACAGCGGATTTCGGAGGAAAGCTTTCCATGCGCGAGGCCAACTGACTTGGAAACGTGTAGCAATAGAGATATCTGCTGCGACAGCATTGTATGTGGTGTAGTCCTCAGGTCGCAGAGAGCCACTGAGTGTTGCTTGCTTGATAGCGAGTTCATTTTTGATTTTTGCAGAGAGGGATGATTCATCGGATAATCGTCGCCTGACATACGTTGTGCCTGCCGGGAGTTCGTCGGGGCTGATCTTTTGCACCATGACCTGTTCCCCTGTTTTTTCATTGACAATAACCTGTTTGATTTGAATAGTACTGAGCCATCTATTGACAAGATCTGTGTCAAAAAAGGTAAATCCAGCCATAAGTCCGATAATGACAGGGACATACCAATATTTACGTACATAGATCAAAAACCCAATTGAGGATGCCAAAAATGCAATGGACGAGGTACGCGATGCTGTGGCAACAAGGACGCCAATAGTGGCGATAATCATCAGCCAGAGTGCAGGCTTGCGAGCATAGTCAAATGTGGCAATAAACACACCAAGCGTGATAGCCATCGCAATCAGCACGGTTGCGTTGACAGGATCTGCCATTGCCTTCATCATGACATACATAAATGATCCGTCGTACAGAGTTCTTCCAAGCGTATGGATCGTCATAATTATCGGAAGTATTCCAGCTACAAAAAGCCCAAGCTTTTGTGCGCGTGTATAGGCCCATTTCTTCGCTGAAAATAAAAATGCCCACAAAAGGGGGAAGAAAAATACGAGATAGCCTCCAAGATCATAATGACCGGCAAATGTCGAACTCAGGCGTGCCTCAGGAGTCAAAAACAGCACTCGGCCTTTGGCAAATTCTGGATTCATTGTTGAAACAGCCGGAAAGCCATATACTCGCTGGCCAATCCCATAGATGAGAATCATCGCCATGACACCAACAAGCGCATACAGATAGTACTTGAAATCCTTCGTTGTCTTGACAGATGCCATAGCAATAAAGAAAAGCATCATGTATTCAACTCGGCGCAGAGCATGCAGAAGACCTATAAAGGGGTAGTCAATGGTATGCGTGAGATACAATCCTGAGAGAAATGCGAGAAATACTGCCCCCCAGTATATTCCAATAGGGAGTTTAAATTTGAGTTCACTCCATTTAATTTTCCCGCGAACAAGCTCAAGGGCAAAGACAAAAGCGATGACACCAGCAAAGAAATCATCAAAACGAATAGCAATGTAGGTGAAGTTGACAATTTGAAAAGGAAATTTAGGAAAAAGAGGAATGAAAAAGATAAAAAGAATCAAAAGTCCTTTGAGGAGATTATCGTCTAGTTTTTTGAGTAGCTTCATATGCTTGTGAATACGTTGTTATTAAATATGAATTTCGTGTTATTTTCCCAATCATCCATGAAACTCGTGCTTTCAATTTTAGCATATACATTAAGACACGAACGTGCAAGGGGGAATAATGTTTTTGGTAAAACACAATGTACCCTTCAAATACCTTCACGATTGGTGCTGTACGAGAGCCACTTGATGCGCCTTCAAGATGTATAAACGTCGGCGCGTGAAAATACCCGACGCTCATCTTTGCCATGTGTGCACGGTAAAATAAGTCAACTTCCTCCCAATACATAAAGATTGCCGGATCAAATCCGTGCAGTTTCTCATATGCTGATCGCGTCGTGATAAAACATGCTCCTGATACCCAATCAGCACGTGTGTCACGAGATGGCGAAGAGCGCGTGATATGGAATCGATCTGCGAAAAGAAACAATGCCATAAAAGCTATGGGAAGGGTGTAGAATCGTCCAACAGATGGTTGTGGTGAAAGGTCTTTATTGAGAAGATGTGCACCAGCAAAATCATACGTCCCTTTTGTAAACGCAGTGTAAAGTGCAGGTAGAGCATCATCGAGTGCTTCAGTATCTGAATTCAAAAAAAGAAGCGTTTCTGCTGTGGCATGTTTGACTGCTTCATTATTTCCTTTTCCAAAGCCAAGATTTTCTTTTTGGAGTATGACTTTCATGGTGATCTGGTCACCCTTGAGCGTGTGCTTATATGATGTCAGCATATCTGCAGAATCATCAGGTGAATTATTATCCAGGACGATTATCTCTACGCGAAGTTCTGGATTATGTGAAGCTGAAGCTACAAGCGTATCAAGACAACGCTTCGTGATTGCAGACGTATTGTATGAAATGATAATGACAGATATATCAGGCATGACATAAGTATAGCAGGTATTTACACATCTCCAAAATCAGGGTTTCTGCTACAATATCTACATGTCTGATACAAAAAAGCCAACGATAGATGATATTTCTTCCTTGATGAAGCGCCGGGGATTTGTATTTCCGTCATCTGAAATATATGGTGGATGGGAAGCTTCATATGATTTTGGCCCACTTGGTGCTGAAGTCCTTCGCAATTTAAGAAATCTGTGGTGGAAACATTTTGTTCATGCACGTCCAGAAGTTGTCGGTCTTGATGGATCCCTTATCTCACATCCTCGCGTTTGGGAAGCAAGTGGCCATGTCGAATCTTTTGCTGATGTCATGGTTGAGGATCTGGTCACGCATAAGCGCTACCGAGCAGATCATCTGATCGAAGAAGCCCTCCCAGATGTTCATGCAGATGGAAAGACGCCAGCCCAGATAGATGACATTATTGCCCAACATGGGTTGAAGAGTCCTGAAGGCAATCCGCTTTCGAAGGCCAAGAAGTTTAACAACCTTGTCGAAGTTCAAGTCGGTACCATGGAAAACGCCAAATCGACTGCATATCTTCGTGGTGAGACGTGTCAGCCTATTTTTTACAATTATCAGCTTGTCAAAGATTCTCAGCGCATGAAGCTCCCCTTTGGTATAGCACAAATTGGTAAGGCTTTTCGCAATGAGATAAAGGTCGGTCCATTTATCTTCCGCACGCGGGAGTTTGAACAAATGGAAATGGAAGTTTTTACCTCTCCTGCAGATGTGCAGAGCTGGTATGAGCGTCTCAAGTCTGAAAGTATGGATTGGCTTCTGACCCTTGGTATCAACCCTGATAAACTGCGCTTTCGCGAGCAGGAATTTGAAGAGCGGGCACATTACAATAAAGTAGCTACTGATCTTGAGTATGAATTTCCCTTTGGATGGAAAGAGTTTCAAGGTGTCCATAATCGAGGCGATTGGGATCTGAAGCGCCATGGTGAGTTTTCAGGTACAAACTTCACACATACGGATGCTGAAACAGGAGAATCATACATGCCTCACATAGCTGAGTATTCAATTGGTCTTAATCGACTCATGCTTGTGGTTATGTGCGATGCCTACCGTCAGGATGACAAGCGCACGTGGCTTGCGCTCAGTCCTAAAATTGCCCCGTATAAAGTCGCCGTTTTCCCTCTATTGCGCAATAAACCTGAACTTGTTGAAAAAGCTCGCGCACTCTATCTTGATTTGCTCAAGGCCGGGATCCATGCAACATGGGATGATCGCGGAAATATCGGGAAGCGATACCTTTCACAAGACGAGATCGGGACTCCATACTGTGTGACGGTGGACTTTGATACCCTCGAAAAAGGAACGGTGACCATCCGCGAACGCGATAGTATGGAACAAATCCATGAATCTCTTGACAACGTCGCCGGATTCATTCATGATAAATGTCAATAATCATGAATACATTACTCAAAAACAAACAAGCGCTTGTTGTCGTCCTTATTCTCGTTGTTCTCGGTGTTGGTGGCTATATGCTGACGCGGGGGAACAGTGATGCCGATGATGCGATGCGCAAAGACTCAACCCTCCCGGGCGTCGAAGTGGTCCCAACGGTCGATGCATCGGTCAAAGTTGATCTGTCCACTGACAAGCTCAAACAAAATGCCACTCTGACGGTCGATGATTACCCAAAGGGAACTACTGCGGTCGAATATGAACTTTCGTATGACGCGCTCGTCGAAGGGGAATATGTGCCAAAAGGCGTCATCGGCGATGCAGATGTGACAAAAGGGACAAAAATTGAAAAAAAGATCACTCTCGGTACGTGTTCATCAGGAACGTGTAAATACGACCAAGGGGTCAAAAGTATCCATGCTCTCGTGCGATTCACCGGATCGTATGGCGCACAGATGTTCGAAGGCGATTTCGATCTCTAACCCCGGGGGTTAGGCAGAAGGTCGGGAAGGGCCAAATCGAAATTTTGTGACAGATCGAGGCTAAAATGAGCCATTGCTTTCACGAAAAAATAATTGTATAGTTGAGAAATACCTATGAAAAACCTACGTCAGCGAGGGGAACTCGCACTGACACTTTCACTTC
>CAYZCU010000003.1:0-48968 GCA_964477065.1 uncultured Gammaproteobacteria bacterium | reverse complement strand
TGATCGTCTCCTCGGTACTCAACCAGCCCAGCAAACACCTACCCCTGGTAACCGCTAGTTCACCTTCTTCCGTTGCAACACAATCCGACCATCCAGCGCATCGACGACCACATGGTCTCCTGACGAGATTTTTTCCTCAAGAATTTGCAACGCAATCTCATCAATAATGAGCTCATTGATCACCCGTTTGAGTGGTCTGGCGCCGTACATATCATCAAAGCCGACCTCATTGAGATGCTTTCGCGCGCTATCCGTGATCTCAAGCGTCAGCCCGTGATCGAGCAGGCGCGCAGACACATCAGCAAGTTGCATGTCGACAATTTGCTTCATGATCTCCTCATTAAGACTGTTGTAGATGATAATCGAGTCGAGTCGATTGATAAATTCAGGCTTGAAAAAGTGACGAACCTCTTCGAGGATTTTATCCTCTTCTTTGAATTGCGAGCCAAGGTTTGAGGTCATGATCACGATGGTGTTCGTGAAATTCACCGTTCTGCCTTTCCCATCAGTGAGGCGTCCATCATCAAGGATTTGCAAGAACACATTGAAAACCTGCGGATGCGCCTTTTCCACTTCATCAAACAAAACAACGGAGTAGGGGCGTCGGCGAACGGCCTCTGTCAGCTGGCCACCTTCATCATAGCCCACATAGCCGGGAGGCGCACCGATCAGACGAGCGACGGTATGTGATTCCTGATATTCAGACATGTCAATACGAATGATTGCCTTCTCGTCGTTAAAGAGCGCCTCAGCAAGCGCTTTGGCAGTTTCCGTCTTACCCACACCCGTCGGTCCTAAAAAGAGGAATGAGCCGATCGGCTTGTTTGCGTCACCCAGACCGACACGTGAGCGACGGATGGCGCGAGCAAGCTTGACGAGCGCATGATCCTGGCCTACAACCCGCTTCGTCAGCTCTGTTTCCAGATGCGTGAGCTTTTCAGACTCATTTGAAAGGAGTCGAGTAGCTGGGATATGTGTCCAGCGCGCGACGATTTGAGCGATATCTTCCTCTGTGACGCGCTCTTTCAAGAGTCGACCTTCCTCAGGGCGAGCAAGCCAGGCTTTTTCTTCCTGCTCAACTTTCTTCTCCAGATCAGGAATGTCAGAGTACTTCAGGCGAGCAGCTTTTTCAAATTCAGCGTCACGTTCAGCTATTTCCAGTTCAGATTTTTTGGCATCCAATTGGACACGATACTCCTGCAGGTGTGCAATGAGCTCCTTTTCTTCATTCCATTGCTTTTCGAGATTCTTAAACTGCTCGTCGAGCTCCGTGCGCTCAGTTTCGAGTTTTTTCTTTCGCTCATCGACATTTTTCTCTTTTTTAAGTGCAGCAAGCTCAATGTCGATATGAATAAGCTTGCGCTTGATGTCGTCCAGCGCAGTAGGCATAGAGTCAATCTCAATTTTGGATGAAGCTGCAGCCTCATCGATGAGGTCGATAGCCTTGTCAGGCAAAAAGCGATCCGTGATATAGCGAACAGACAAATTAACCGCAGCAAGCAGAGCATCATCGGAAATTTTGATCCCATGATGCGTTTCATATTTTTCTTTAATGCCCCTCAAAATAGTTATCGTGTCTTCGATCGTGGGTTCATCGACCATAATTGGCTGGAATCGGCGCTCCAGAGCAGGATCTTTTTCAATGTGCTGCCGATACTCACGTAGAGTCGTTGCTCCGATTGCATGAAGCGTCCCACGGGCAAGCGCTGGTTTGAGAATGTTTGCCGCATCACCCGATCCTTGGCCACCACCAGCTCCCACAAGCATATGAAGCTCGTCGATAAACAAGATATATTTTCCTTCACCTTTTTCAACCTCCTGAATCAGCCCTTTGAGACGCTCTTCAAATTCACCTCGATAGGCAGCACCTGCGATGAGGCTTGTCAGATCGAGGCTGAGGAGATGCTTATGTTTGAGGGTATTAGGGACATCTCCGGCGATGATGCGCTGGGCGAGTCCTTCGATGATGGCTGTTTTACCCACACCTGGATCTCCCAACAAAACGGGGTTGTTTTTGGTGCGTCGGCTGAGGATTTGTATAAGTCTGCGGACCTCATGATCGCGTCCGATGACGGGGTCGAGCTTGCCAGCACGAGCTTTATCTGTCAAATTGACCGTATAGCTCTCCAGCGGATCCTTGTTTGCGCCCTCTTCAGGAGGAATATATGTTCCCTTCATAGTCTGCAGTATACACCGGGGAAGTGTGGTTAGCAAGAGGTAAGTGAGTCTGCCAGAAATGAGGCTGAATTAGCGCTTTTCTGCGCGAAATAATCCTCCCACGATTTGAATATTTGCTGGTGCTCGAAGGTTGAAAAAGTCTTTGAATTCAGTAGCGCTGAGTGTCACAGAGCCTCCATCTCCTGAAACAGTGACATTGCTTGTGCGACCGACGCCAAAGTCAGCGGACACAGACACATCTGATATGTTTGAAAAAGGCGTCCCCCCGCGAGACTTTAGCTCATCACGCACGCGGTCCTGATTCCAGACTTCTCCACCATATGGATGACCTTTATCGGGCTGATACAGGTGATCCTGCGTGCTTGAATCTTTCTGCGCAAGCATGATGGCATTGACAATATCGGCAAGCTCGCTGGATTTCAGCCACGCAGATTTGTTGTATTCGGCGCGCCATCCTTGAGCTGCGTAAAAGCAAGGGGAGTCTTTGTCATAGGCATTGTTAAACAGGTCATCCCAGCTGTTGTAGCCAGCAGAACCATCTTGGAGACGCTTGGTATAGGATCGGCTTGACCAGCCCACATCACTTGACTGGAAGGTATAGCCACCATCTGTTGATGAGTACCACGCAGTGATAGGTGTGCCATCTTGGGTGAGCACCCAGCCTTTTGTTTCGTCAACGGCCTGCACCCACGCGCCGGTTTTGGGTTCGGGTTTGAAAACTTGACAGCTTTGGGTCGTACAGATTTCTCGGGCGCCGTTACCGGTGTAGTTGAGTGCGTATGTGCGGGCAAGGATGGCTTGAGACTTGAGGGCTTCCAGAGGCCAACTTTCAGGCATTTCATAAATGTGCTTCACGTATTCTTCAATGTTGTAGCCACCGTAGCCTTTGACATTGATCGTGATATCTTGTGAATAGTCTTTTTTCAGTTCGACATTATCAAAATATGCATCAAGAATCTGGTCAACATTTTGTCCAGCACGTGCCCGTCCAAGAGCCCCATATTGATTCAACCCAATGCGATGAGGAATGCCAAATGTAAAAAATGCAAACGCGGGCGAAAATCCGGGATCAATTTTGCGATCATCGGTGCATGACAAAGCCCCAAATCCCAAGCTCGTTGGCAAGTTCAAGCCTCCGAGCTTTTGGGCAATAAGTTGCTTTTGTTTGGCATTCAGCTGTGCAATTTTACTACTCAACTCGCTCTGAAATGACTTCGCCTTTGACACTTCGCCTGATAAAAATTGCGAGTCGGCATCAACTTTGACCTGAGCTTGCGCGAGTTTTACACGCTCATCCGCAAGTTTTTTCTTTGCTGTATCGATGTTATTTATATAGAGCACGATTCTGACAATAGCTTGGCGGTCATTATCCGCAGCTTTTTTTTGATAAAAAAGATTTTGTAACGACGTTGAAAAATTGTTCGTCACGAGTAAATTAAGCACAGAATCACCCGTCTTGCGGAGGTTTTTATAGTGAACAGCCACGCGTTCGTCAATAATCTGCTTCTGTTTCACAAGCGCCTTGTCAGCACGAGCAATTTCGCGTTCCTCTGCCGTGATGGTCTGCTGAATCACAGCGAGGCGCGTTTTGATCGAAGCAAGTTGCGCGCGCATCCGGCTGAGATCACTTTCCAGTGGCTTTGAAGCCCGCTTGGAAGCCTCAAGTTGCTGTTGCAGTTTGCCCAGCTCATTGGTGATGTCATCAATCTCTTCAGCTTTTACCCCAACTGGATAGGCCAGCTGGACACTGAAACACATGATAAGAGCAATGAGAATATATTTCATTTTGAGTGGCATAGTTCATTATACAGGGATGAAAGGGATAGCATTGACGCTGATTTTCCCTTACTATACTATGAAGTATGGATCCAACTGAGCCAACCCCATCGCTGGGGAGAGCAAAAAAACTCAAAGAACGAGCAAAAAAGATGATTCCCCATGCACTTGTGTTGGCTGGAAGCCTTGCTGCGTATCGAACTGAAGCCATGCACCCCTCAAGCTCTGATGTGCACGGCGCACTGTCTCAAGACCCAATAGTTGAACACTATGATAGGACCGATCAGGGCATACTGCATTCTCCAGCATCCGAACTCCTATTTACCTCAGAGCACGAGAGCAGTCATTTAGAAGAGTTTGTCACTACTCTGCAGACGTACGCCGAAGCTTCCGAATCGGAGGATGCACAACATATTTATGGATATACATATGATGTTGAGACACATCAGGTTACTTCGAATCTCGTCCCAGGGGATTTAGCAGAACTTGATTTGCCTCTGTGTAATAAACACTCGTTTGACAACTTACTATCGTATATGAACAAAGGTGCATTTCAACAGTCTGGTCTTACTGAGAATAAGCTGAAACAAGCAAAGGGTGTCTTTGTTGTTCCGGATTATGTTGTCACACGTGGATCGGATGGCTCATATTCTTTTTATTCGTATAATCTGCTTGGGAGACATATTTCAGCCGAAGGAGTCTCACCAGAAGACATTAAAGCGTACTCAGATTTTTTTAATTATGTGGATTCTAAGAGGGCACATACGATAGTTCAAAGCGATAAAGAGTTTTCGATTGAAGATATTGTTGAATGTGCTTATCGCACTATCGATCAAGATGAAATTGCTCAGCTCACCAATGTAATTGACAAAAACTCGTTCCCCAGTTTTTCGGATAATGCATTTCGATGGCACGAACTTATAAATCTTTATCTAACTGGACAGACGAAGCATGAAAGAGCACGTGTCATGCAGACTATTGTTAAGGTTCTAGATAAATATCAAGTAAAGTACTTCCTGGAAAATCAGGGTAATACGTTTAGCTCAGCTGAGGAAATACGATCTGCAACGGGTAGATATGACGCCTGGATATTAACTGTTTTCAGACATTTCAGAAGGGCTACGGGTTCGATGGTAATAAGAGCGGATGATTTAGAAACCTACAGAAGACTATTTGATGCAATCATGGATGAAAATCTTCAGTCTCATGCAACAATGGATGCTTACTCGCTGACAGACAGTAGTTTGGCTGTCAATCTTGATTTCAGTACCGTTGCACCATTAATCAGACAAATTGTAGATACTGATGAGAGTGGACTTCACTCAAAATTGGAAGTTACAACAAATGAATTTTCACGAGCATTTAAGTCTTTACATCCTGAGGAGGATTTAGGCAAAATCGTCGCAAAAATAAATCGTCGTGAAATGTATCAGTCGATAAACCTCCCCCTCGGTACAGATGCGAAAAATTTAATTATCGAATATGCTCTTCCAAAAGAGCTCTCTGAAAAGCAATTCATAGAAGTATCTCAGGATATGAAATCTCTAGCTGAAGGGGGTCACATAACCAGTTTATGGCATCCACTATCAATAAGTTACATCATTGATATTCATGTGAATCGCGGTGGAAATATGACTTTAGAAGATTGTGAAAATCTCAATTCACTGATCGGTTTAATAGGCCCTAACGGATTCATCAATGAAACGTTGTTGAAATATGCTTCGGAGATTGATCTCACACGTACGCATTATGATTCAATTGAAGATCTTATTGATTTCTTGATTGCTGAATTTAGTGAGCATCCGCATACATTTAATGCAAAAGATATATCTCATCTCATAAATAATGCACATGAATATGCAGGAGCTAATCATACGCAGGATTATCGTCCCTATTTCATTGATCGGTTGACATATGATGGGATGATTGCGTTGATAGCAAATGGCGGTGCACATCTACCAGAATATTACTATGATTCACCTGCTGACCTTACAGATAGAGAGCTTGAGGCTGTGTCTGTCGGAAATCACGATTACGGTATTGCAATTTATACGAGTACCTTTGAGATGGTATACAAAAAACTAGCTACATATCAGGAAGAAAGCCCACACGACTACAGAGCATTATTGTTGAAAGATAAGGACCTGTTGCGTCGGTATGTTTTCATGCTAGGGAGATTTGGTCATTTAGAAGATGAAGTAAAGAAAAATCCAGACATTTTTATAGAATCATTTGTAGAAACGCTTACTCATTCAGAATCGATTACTGATTGGGAAATGGCTGTTGATGGTTTAGTTGCGGGCTTACAATCTCACGAAAGCGAAGCTTACCAGCAAGCTATTCTTGATATATATTGGAATGTTTCTCGAGGAAATTCTACTCATAGTCGATATGCAATTGGTTTTCTGGTTAAGAGAATCGATGCATTACATGAGGGCACCTTTAAAGAATTTTTCAAAGAAAGATTTGCAGAATATCCTGAACCTACGTCATTAAGCGTTCCTGATTGGTCCGAAAAAAAAGTTATTCACGTTGGGCTTTTTTATAACGAAGAGGAAGTGAAAGTGGAGGGTTTGCCAGGTGCTATTTCTGAATTTCAAAGACATGGTTACCAACTTGTATCAGCACATCCTGCAGACCTGAGATGGGCGTTTCAAAAAACTTTACCTGACGGAAGAGTTGTATCTGTTGAAGTTTCCACTCGAAATTCACAAGATATTGAACGAGAAGGAGGCAAAATAGATTTTGCCGCTGTCTTGTCGCATTCATATAATTATCGACATTTTTTTTATCCAACACGCAATAAGGATTTTTGGGAGAACACTGTATTGTATGGAGGTTTCTGTGGCTCTGCCAAAACAAATTCAGACCTGATGGAATATGGTTATGTAAGTCCAAAAGTTGGTGATAAGGATGTTGCAAATGGGTATGTAAATTTACTTGCATCGATTCGTCTCATCGAAGAGCTGTCCAACCCCAACAAGTCAAAAACGTGGGACTCGATCAGTGCTGATCTCGGAGTGTTTGCAAAAAATTGGGGAATTAAACTTCCTGGAATTGATCAAGAATTAGCTCAATATATTGTTGAAAATAGAATGAGTAGTCTTGATGCCCATTTTGATCAAAAATGGAACGATTATTGGAGGCAAAGGCTGAGCACAAGGCAGGTCGCATCCAATGCACAACCCTAGATGGCATGAGGCTTCTTGCATTGCAAGATATCTATCGATTGAGTAGACTGAAAGCATGGATAGGATAAAAAAAATCGGGTTTAGCAGTGCCATACTAATCGTTGCTGTGTGGCTCATGATTCTTTCCCAACCTATTTACGCCCAAGCCCCCGCTCCCCAGACGCCTCAAAATCCCGTCCCGCAAAATCCCGCGCCTCAGGCACCCGCCACTGACTCGGGCCGAACGGGCCCTCAAAACCCTCAATCCCCAGCAGGATCAACCCTTCCACCGCATGTCAGTAGCGCAAATTGTGACATCTGTGGCTATTGTAATGGGATGACAGTCGAGCAGATTCCCGACCGCTGGCAAAGTTGCCGTAAGTGTGTCTACCCAGCTCTCGGCGCCGAAGACATCAATCCACTTGAGAATAAGACCATACTTGGCACAGCGCAGGAGGGTATTCCAGCGCCCGACCTCTATCATATCTATACAGACCTTGGCTGCCTGGCGACAAAGCCGGGGGAATTTGCCGCACAAATTTCGAGCTTTTTCTTTTCAATCGTTGGAGGGCTGGCTTTTCTTTTCTTTATCTACGGAGCAGGTGTTATTGCGACTTCACGCGCTGATGTCGGGCGACTTGAACATGGGAAGCGCATTATTTATGGCGCGATTGCAGGGCTTATCTTTACGCTGTTTGCCGTCTTTATCATCCGCTTTATCGCGACAGGGATAGGTCTTCCAAACATCGGAGGCTAGTGCGACGACCGTCTGTGCAGGTTCGATTAGCTTCGTTTTTTCAACAAAAGTCCCGTGGAGAGTCCCACAAGTGAGTACACCAAAACAGCTGTCTCAGGTCCTGTTGATGGGATTGTTGTTGGCGCTTGAACCATAGGGGTCACCGTTGGTGATGGGGTTCGGGTAGGCGTTGGGGTCATGCCTTTTTCAGACACAATAATGAGCCCCTTCTTTGGCGTAGGGGTTGGTGTGGTGTTGCCCAAGAAAATTCGCTCGATAAATCCGCGTTGATTTTCCGTTTTGACAACTTTCTGTGCTTTTTCTTTATCAGCAATCCGACTTATAGCAACTCCAATTCCAACAAGAATAAAGAGGAGCACCAAGACAGAAATGATGACATTTCGAGCTTCTTTCATGGCCTGTAGTATATCATATACCTGTCAAAATTGCAATATAATAACTCGTATACACTTCTCATAGTCATTATCTTTCACCTGTTCATGTAATAATCGCTTGACAACGAAGATCTTTTTATTCATACTAGAATCCATGAAGACAAAACTTTCTATCTACGCAGGAATGACCTACCTCTTCTTGGCGCAACTCTCAGGGATCTCATATGCTGTTTCAGATGAGGTTCGTATCAATCAGTCAATCCTCGGATTCCGTATTCCTGACTTCAGTCAGTTCTTGTCCTTTGCAATCAGATTGCTTTTTGTTATTGCCGGACTTCTTGCATTGTTCTACATGCTTTGGGGAGCCCTCACGTATGTGACCTCAGGTGGTGATAGTGGTAAAACTGAAGGCGCGCAAAAGAAAATTGTCGCTGCCGTGATCGGTGTCATACTTATTATCGCAACGCTTTCTGTCATTGTCGCTCTTGAACAAGTGGTGTTCAAAAAGAGTGTCTGTTTCGGCATCTCATGCCCGTTGACTATTCCAGGAATTTTAAGGCCAATTGATAGGAAAGTCGATATGGATGGTGACGGATTAGCAAATGGTGCTACTGATCCTGATAATGATGGCGATGGTCTCTGTAATTCGGGCGGTGTTGCCAACCCAAATGCAAACCCTGGAAATTCCCCACAGGGATGTGATGGAGACGATCCAGATGATGATGATGATGGTACTCCAGATAGTCAAGAAACTGGAACAGGACAATTTGATCCAACAATTCCTAACAGCTAAGCTATCGCCCGCACCCTTTCATTCGTGTACAATGATGCTATGTGGTTGACATATTTGCAGATTAAATCCTTTGAAGACTCTGGCTGTCTTGCTGATGGCATCCCAACACTGAAGTGTTTTGAAGTGGTTTTCCAGAATCTGCTTATGATCGCTGCCGCGCTCGTCGTCTTCATTCTTTTTATCATGATTGTCATGGGGGCTTTTCAGTTCTTGATGTCTCGAGGTGACGCTGCAAAGACTGCAGGAGCAAAAAAAACCATTACCTATGCACTTGTGGGCCTCGTTCTTTTCATGAGCTCATACTTAATTATCAACATCATCCAATATCTCTTTATCGGAGATCCTGCAAATGGCGCACCATCCTTGTTGAAGTTTGAAATTCCTGACTTTAAACCAGGAGATATCGAAAAAGCTCCGTAGCAAACAGCCTATCGTGAAGCCCCAGGAGAGATGTAAATCACTTTGACTCCTTTGCCTTCGGGGACGGGTGAGACAAGTGATGAATCACTGACAAATGCTCGATAGAGGGCGAAGAGAAGTACTGCTGATCCGAGACTGAGAACAACAAGTCCTATTTTTTTCATATCTCCTAACTTAGAGATTGACCGTTTCTTTAATAAGATAATTAGGTCTGTTTTGCAGTTGTGCGTACATGCGTGCGATATATTCACCAATAATGCCGATGGTCAGAAGTTGGACGCCTCCAAAAAACATGATGCCTACGAATGTGGCTGTCCACCCTTCTACCCAGTACTCCTGAGGAAGCAAAAATCGACGATACACCGCATAGATAATACCCACTAGCCCAACACAGGCTGCGACAAACCCCATAAATGAGGCAAATCTTAGAGGCTTTGTTGAAAAAGAAATAATCCCGTCGATAGCGAGGGAGAGCATTTTTTTCAATGGATAATGCGTCTCACCGATCTCACGCTCGTGTCGAGTAAAGGGGATATATGTTGCTGGGAAGCCCCCCCACGCGACAAGTCCGCGCAAAAAGCGAGCTTTTTCAGGCATGCTATTGAGCATATCGACGACATCACGATCAATGAGGCGATAATCACCCACATTTTGCGGAATAGGGGTATCTGAAAGGGTATCAATGAGCTTGTAGAAGGCTTTTGCTGTGAGCGTTTTGAATGGTGACTCATGTCGAATAGTTCGCTGTGCATAGACGACGTCTGAACCATCCTGCCATGCGGTGATCATCTCATGAATCAGCTCAGGAGGGTCTTGAAGATCCGCATCGATACTGATTGCCACATCACCTTTTGCATGGGCATATCCGGCGGATAATGCGGTCTGGTGGCCAAAATTGCGGACAAAAGAGATGAGTTTGATGTTTTTGTTATGCTTGCTTGCTTGGCTGATATCAAATGCTGTCGAATCACGCGAGCCATCATTGATAAAAATAATCTCATGGTTGTACGGTTCAAGAATCGGAAGCAATCGCTCCAAAAGTGGCTCGATGTTACCATGCTCGTTGTAGACAGGAATGAGAATTGAGAGGAGAAAGTCTTTGCCGTGTCGTGGATGAGTCGTGCTTCGCATGACCTCATTATACACAATAAACCGTGAAGTGTACGCGTGTTGCGGGGCCGGGAGTTGAACCTGGTCTAGGAGATTATGAGCCTCCTGTGCGGCCGTACACTACCCCGCGAGTGTTATTATACCATGAAGTCGGATTGAGCGCCTCTCCTAGTCTTGTGAGTGTCCCATAAGCAACGCAAGCCACTGCTGGTATGGAGCACGCTCAACAGGTGGTTGAGGGCTTGGGATAGGCGTCAGGGATGGAATGATCACAGATGTTTCGTCTTCATGAAGGAGGTTGAGTTTTTCGCGAATCTGCTTTTCAACATAATAATAATCCGTGCCTTTGCGAGCATCACTCTTGAGCTTTTTGTTGAGCGCGAGCTCTTTTTCATATTCAGCTTGAAGATCATGGTAAAAACGGACTTTTTCACGATAGGAAAGGATGCTTCTGACCAACGATGTCACAAAAAAAACCGCCAGCAGAAGGATAAATGCGGATCGGAGTGAGCGTTTCATACCCTTTAAGTTATACAGGATAGGTTGCAAATACGCCATTTCTGTGATATTATAGGGCATTGTATGATTACATCTGATCTGAGAACCTTAGTTCAAGCTTTTATTGAGCATCTCACGCACCAAGGAAAGTCAAAACACACGATTGTAGCCTATAAAAAGGACCTCGAGCAGTTCATTGCGTACCTCTCTTCATTGGAGATCACGGATGTCAAAGAAGTCAAAAAGGAGAACATTGACGGGTTTGTAAAGAAGCTTCTTAATGAAAACTATACACACAAGTCAGCATCTCGAAAATTAAACTCAATCCGCACGTTTTTCCGCTTCCTCAAGCAAGATGATATTATCGTTCAGAACCCTGCTTTGGAGGTTTCACATCCCAAATATGCTCAAGCTGACCCACGAATCTTGTCGAAGCTCGAATATCGAGCTCTTCGCGACTTTGCCAAGGAAGATGACCGCACCTATGCGATGGTCGAGCTCCTTTTGCAAACCGGTATTCGTATTGGCGAGCTCGCAGAGATCAAAAAATCTGACGTCACGCCTGATGGCTTGCTCGTTGATGGTCGGTTGATTCCCCTTAACAAAGCTGTCAACAAGGCGATATCTGATTATCTCAAGACGCGCCAAGATTCGGATTCAGAATATCTTTTGGTGACCAAGACAGGTCGTCAGTTGTTGGTACGAAATATTCGAAGCATTATTTCTCGCTGTTTTCGTGAGGTCGGGATTGATAATGCAAAGGTCCAAGATTTGCGCAATACGTTTATCGCGTATCAATTGCAAAACGGAGCGTCTATCTCGTACATTTCCAAGATTGTCGGCCACAAGCGCCTCTCCTCAACAGAGAAATACCTCGATCTGATCGTCCAAGAGGCCGAAAAGAAGGAAAAGCTCGGCGAGCTGTAGGCGACGCCTGACCGTCCGCCCGCCCTCCCGCCCGATTCCCACCTCTGGTATACTTACTCCCATGGAATTGAGCATCTACACGGACGGTGGATCGAAGGGGAACCCAGGCCCGGCTTCGATAGGCCTCGTCATCTACAATGGCCCGCGTCCTGCCGGCATTTCGATCGAGAAGGCTGACAATGAGCTCATTCGCTATCGAGAAGACATCGGACATGGAACAAACAACGAAGCTGAATATACGGCGCTGATCCGTGCCCTCGAAATCGTCACAGGAGAGCTTCCAGGATACGAAAAATTGCAAGACATCACGAAAGTTCAGTGTTTTGCAGATTCAGAACTTATGGTGAAGCAACTCAACGGACTGTACAAGGTCAAGAACGACTCGATTCGGCAGTTTGTTTTCAAGATTCGAGTGCTTGAGTCGCAGTTGCGCATTCCGATTACCTTTCACCATATCCGACGAGAGCAGAATGTGCTTGCAGATGCGCTGGTAAATGATGCGGACAAGCCAGTTGTCGCCTCATAACATCTCTGACGCCTAAGTAGCCCTTATTTCAGATCTATCCACGGATCTATCTCCTGCGCCTTCTCGAAGTGTCCTGTTGCCTCGGCCATCATTCCTTTTTCTTTATATAACAAGCCCAATTTCACATGCAGTTGAGGATTGTTGGGGCTCAGCGCCAAGAGTTTTTCATAGTGTACGAGTGCTTTTTCCGTGTTTAAATTATTGATGTTTGCATCAGAATCAAAAATATTATTAAAAACACCATTCAGATACTTTCGCTGAGATTGATAGACATCACTTGAAGGCTCCAGATCAGCAAGAAATTCGCGTGCGGCTTGCGAATCAGACAAACTCATGAGTCGAAACATCAGCGGAGGATAGACAAACTGCGAGGCAACAATGTTGGCAACCAAGAAAATAAGGGCGCCAAGGCCTACACCAGCAAAAAACACAAATCCACGGACATGACTTTGACGATCGAAGGCGGTAGTGCTATCCATGCGTATATTATACGCGCCAACACTCATAATGACCAACCTCTCGCACGTGAGATAGGCTATACTGTAATCATGACAGGATTATTGGCCGAAATCATCAACGGGCTTATTCTCACGCTTATTATCTTCGTTTCCCTTGTCTTTACGGTGGCGCTTGGAGCAGTTGTTTTTTACATTGCTGTGACAATTACGCGAATGAAGAAGCGAGAAGCACAATCCCTGAAAATGGTGACGTTGGAGGTGAAGGTGCCCAAAGACAATGAAATCAAAATTGATGCTGCGGAGCAAATGTTTGCTTCGTTTGCATCCCTCAGTAGAAAAAAGGGCTTTTGGGGATTATTTGAAGTTGGGGATGTGATGGCGTTTGAGATTGTTGGGACGGATGGTAAGGTCGGCTTTTATCTTACGGTTCCCAGCAAGCTCAAGGACCTTGTCGAGAAGCAGATTTATGCTTACTATCCAACGTGTACGATAGATGAGGTTGAAGAGCCAAATATATTCACAGAGAAGGGCCATGTCGCCTATGCAGGATTGCGACTTAAGAAACCTGATTTTCAACCGCTTAAAATATTTAGAGATCTTCCGTCAGATTCACTTTCTGCGATTACATCAAGTCTTTCAAAAATGAGCCCTGAAGAAGGAGGCATTGTGCAAATCCTTATTCGAGGGACACATTCTGAGTACAAAAAAGCTGGAAAAGGATTTGTCTCGAGTGAAAAAAAGAAGGAATCAGACCCCTCAAAAGCGACTTTCAAAGTTGATCAGCGAGATTTGGAACGAGTGTCAGACAAAATTTCCAAACCTGGGTTTGATGTGGAAATCAGACTTGTTGCGAGTTCGTCAACGAAAGAATCTGCAGAATCGCATCTCAAAAATCTCGAGACGAGTTTTTCACAATTTTCATCCGATCAAAACAGCCTCACTAAAGTGAAACTCTTTTCAAAGTATGGCTTTATGATTAATTTTGTCTATAAATTTTTTCCTATTTTTGACAGTCCATTTAAAAAATGGCATTCGACCTCCGTGCTGTCGACAGATGAGTTAGCATCTCTTTTCCATTTTCCAAATCGCACTGTTGAGACGCCTCATATTGCTTGGCTGGCGGCAAAAACAGCTCCTGTGGATTCCCGTGTTGCCTCAGAGGGAGGGACAAACCTTGGAAATGGGTATTATCGAGGCCTCAAACGCCCTGTGCACATTCTCAAATCTGATCGTCGACGCCATGTGTACATCATCGGGAAAACAGGTGTGGGTAAAACAGAACTGTTGATGGAAATGGCACTTCAAGATATCCGACGCGGGGATGGTGTGTGTGTGATGGATCCGCATGGTGACTTGGTCGAGACGCTGTTGCGTCATATCCCTCCTGAAAGGGCAGAGGATGTGATTTATTTTGATCCTGCTGATACTGAGCGCCCTATGGGTTTAAACCTCATTGAAGCCCGTACAGAGGACGAGAAGCACTTTATGACAGCGTCTATTATCAACCTCATGTACAAGCTCTACGATCCACAGCGAACGGGTATTATTGGTCCGCGATTTGAACATGCGGTTCGTAATGCTATGTTGACGGTTATGTCTGAGCCAGGCAATACGTTTATTGAAGTGGTCCGTATTTTGACAGATCCAACATATGTTCGTGAAATGTTGCCAAAAGTCACGGATCCGATGGTCCGTCGCTATTGGCTTGATGAAATTGCGCAGACAAATGAGTATCACAAATCAGAGGTCCTGGGCTACATCGTGTCCAAATTTGGTCGATTTGTGACCAATGCAACAATCCGTAACATCATAGGACAGTCGAAATCAGCGTTTGATTTTCGTGAGGTCATGGATACGCAGAAAATTCTTCTCATCAACTTGAGTAAAGGTCGACTTGGTGAAGAAAATTCAAACTTCTTGGGGCTTGTTATTATCCCGAAGATTCTTGTTGCCGCAATGTCTCGCCAAGAAATTCCTGAAGATGAGCGTAAAGATTTTTTCTTGTACGTCGATGAGTTTCAAAACTTTGCTACGCCCGACTTTGCGACGATTCTCTCTGAGGCTCGTAAGTATCGTTTGGGGCTTACTGTCGCTAACCAATTCGTCGGCCAGATGGATGAAGATGTGAAAAATGCTGTCTTTGGAAATGTCGGAACACTGATTAGCTTCCGATTGGGGACGACAGATGCAAGCTTTATCTCTCGTGAATTCCATCCAACATTTAACGAGCAAGATTTGCAAAACGTAGAGCGCTATCATGCGTACCTCAAAACGATTGTTGATAATGATCCTGTCGGAGCCTTCTCAGTCGACATGACAAAAGATATGAAAAAGTTCAAAGCTGAAGCCAATGAAAATATGGCAAAGGCTGTTATAGAGCTCTCTCGGCTGAAGTATGGGAAGCCCCGCGCACTCATTGAGAGCGAAACTATCAAACGCTCAAATCTATAAGGTATACTTGGAAGAATCAAAAGTATGATACGAGATTTTACTGCTATTCTTAGCGCGAAAAAAAATTTAACGGGTCAGGTGTGGCAGTTTGACTTTCAGATTGAGGGGGAGCCACTTGTCTTCACTGCTGGGCAGTATGTTCTTTTGAAAATAAATGATGCCTTTCGACAATGCTCTATCTCATCCAGCCCAACAGATGGCTCACATATCCAATTTATCATCGAATTTTTCCCCGGAGGCCTTGCCTCAACCTATTTAGACGCCCTTGCGGTTGGAGAGTCAGCAGGATTCAAAGGTCCCGCGGGCGTTTTTACTCTCAGAGAATCTTCACGACCCAAGATTTTTCTTGCAACAGGCACAGGAATCGCTCCTGTGGCTTCGATGATCAAGTCTGCACTTTCGAGCAATCATACTGAAAAGCTCTATGTCCTTTTTGGGCTCAAAACGCGAGATGACATCTATCTGTATGAAGAGTTTAAGGCTCTTGCGCAAGCTCATGCGAACTTTGATTTTGATATTTGTTTGTCTCGCGAAGAAAATCTCGATGGTCTCGATCCCGATCACGTTGCAATGGGGAGAGTGAACCATGTCCTTGATGTCTATTTTGATGAATCGGGAGAGGACAGAAATGATTTTGAGTACTATTTGTGTGGCAATAATGACATTGTGCTGTCGTTGAAGGAATACTGCGTGAGTAGTGGGATTGCCAAAGAGCAGATCTATTTTGAAATCTTCAAGTAGCTCAGGAACTACAGGTTTGAGGCTTTATTTTGCATATACTCAACCGCCTTTTCAAGGCTTGGGAACATGCCAGAACGCTTCTCATGTCGATCAAAAAAATTCGTGATCCACAATATTTCCGCTTTGGTGTGTTGGCGCAAATAATCGACAATATCCAGATTATCTTCAATAAAGACATCAAGGTTGAGATCTTTAATCATGCGCTCCTTAAAAAGATGTGGCTGTTCATTTTTTTCATTTAAAAAATACCCGCGAAAAAGTGAGTGCGCATTCAGGCCATGAATGATTCGAAGAAAATCTTTTTTGAGAAAGCTCCAACGAGCAGTAATGATATATGGCTCGATATGGCCATCATTCACCATATCCACAATTTTGTCATAGCCTGAGGCTACTTTAAAGCTGGATTTATGAAAAAGTGTGTTGATAACGCGTGAAATTTTTCGTGTAGGAAAAAAGAATTCACTTTTTTTATGCGGTAGGCATATGTTTTTGATGAATGAGAGGGGGCGACGAATGGCGCGTGCAGGGTTGTACATAATGACACCATCGAAGTCAAATCCGACGCGCATTTTTGTAGGTGCCATGTGTTTATTATAAATGGTGACTGTCTGAAAGTATAGGTATGACTACATGGCTTCAACGACATCTATCCCCAAAAGATTGAGCCCACTGCGCACGACCTCTGCTGTTGCTTGCACAAGTGCGAGACGTGATACGCGGATCTCCATTGGCGCTTGAAGGACGGATGATTCTTCATAAAAGGCGTTGAATTTTTGTGTCATTTCATAGACGTATTGAGCTATCAGATGCGGTGAATAGCTCTGTCCAGCCTCAAGGATGATTTCCGGGAAGCGGGTCAGCCCGCGCATGAGTGAGAGCTCAGCTGGATCGTAGGAGGTCTGCGCTGGATATGTCTGATCAAGTGCTGGTTCTGCTTTGCGTAGCAAGCTCATCATACGGGCATACGCATACTGAATGTATGGCCCGGAGTTGCCTTCAAAGCGGACAGATTCATTGATGTCAAAGGCAATATCTTGCATGCGCCCAACTTTGAGTAAACTGTATTTGACAGCGCCCACACCAACCTTTTCAGCGACATCGTCGATGGGTTCATGCAAAGCGCTTGGATCTCGAATTTCATTGCGGGCATGTGCAACAGCCTGATCAAGCAGATCATCTATGTAGATGACTGTGCCTTTGCGTGAGCTCATAGAGCCTTGACCTTTCAGACTCATCCAACCATATGCGATATGCACGTAGGCATCCTGTGAACCAATTCCCAGCTGGTCACATACAGCAAAGAGTTGCTTGAGCGCGAGACTCTGCTCTGGTCCAACAATCCAAATCAAGCGATCACACGCATGCGTCTTCATTTTCAAGTCAGTGAGGGCGATGTCTTGAGTGATATAGAGGCTTGTGCCATCTGATTTGAGCAAAACGGTATCTGGCAAATGATAGTCAGCTTCAAGTTGCGTGATAACCGTCCCTTCATCACTCGTCACAAAAATACCTTTCTTCAATCCCTCTTCAATATATGTTTTACCTCGCTGATAATGATCATGCTCGTGCCATACGATATCCCAGTGATTGTGCAAACGAGCTAGCGTGATTTCTTGGCCTGCATATGAATATGACAGAACTTTTTTCCATAAAGCCCATACTTTTTCATCACCTGCTTCCCAATCAATGACCATCTGACGAATCTCCTGTTTGACCGTATCAACAGCTTCATAGGCAGTAGAGGCCTGCACATAGAGCTCCCCAACAAACTTTCCTGGATTTTGTGCCAATGCTTCTGGCGTGTGCCACTCATCTTGATGATCGTACCAATACGAGATGCTTCCGTCATCAGGGGCAGTGCCTGAGGTGTGCGCGTAATGCAGATATCCCCACATCAAGCGGGCGATCGCAATACCACGGTTGTTATCAACGCTTTCACGAATGACGGTAATACCAATCTTCTCCCATATACGCGAAAGAGCCATACCAAGAACATTATTGCGTAAATGGCCGAGGTGCATCGCTTTGTTTGGGTTGGGTGATGTATGCTCAACAGCCCATGTCTGCCCCTGTCCCCAGTCGGATGAGCCATACGTATCGGGATTGCTGACAATATCGCGCACCGTTTGTGCCAGTTTATCTCTGTGGATCGTCATGTTGATGTATGCGCCTTTTTGTTCCACTTTTTCAAAAAGGTCAGACGAGGCAAGTTGTTGGATGAAGTCCGCGATTTTTTCAGGTGAGGGGCGATCAGCCAATTGCATCACATTGATACTGTAGTCCCCAAATGCCTCATGCGCAGGATGTGAAACAGGAAGAGACTCCCCGAAGACATCGGTACAAAGATCTGAAACGCGTTGCAAGAGGGTAGTCATGAGGATAGTATACTATAGAGATCTAGTGATCTGGTGATCTAGAAACCTAGTAATTTGAAGAAGTTGTAGCTTTCCTAGGTTACTAGATCACTAGATTTCTAGGTTTCTGTGTTAGTTTCGCATTTGAGTGATGCCCAAAATTCCTCCTCCTTGATACGCAACGAGAAAATGTTTATTGCACCCATTACAACAAACTTCTACGGCATGATCTGCCCCTTCTGGGAGATGTTGTCGCGTGCGAACAGTATCGACATAACCATCTGTGCTCGGACAGGGGACCTCGACCTTCACTCCGCGTCCTAAACCACGGGCCTTTACTGTATGCATACCAATCGTGACGGTTTCCATCATGCGTGGCATATTACATTGATGTGACAAAAAATTCTGCTGGTAACTGTGGATACGATTGAAACAACTTCACTTTTTTCGTGACATTTTTATCTGTCGTCCCACCCACAGAAGCAGTAGACGTGACGATCTTGCCCTGCGCTGGGAAGAGACTCCCATTTGTCGTATCAATGCGAATCTTGGCGCCGTCAAAGGCACTACTTGGAGCAATAACCCGCGCAATCAAAATATGTGGATCTGGTGTGATCGCACTCGTTGGAATTGTAGCGCCAAAGTCGTATTCATCTGTCGTTCCATCAACAAGATCACATTCATCAATAATATATCTACCAACGATTCCTCCTGTGGAAGGCGTTGCATCAATGAAAGTTAGCTCGAGGGCGAATTTTTGATTACCAGAGCAGTACTGTGCATCTGCTGGCACAACTCGCTGGATGGCGATATCTGTGTCAAATGAACCTGTTGTAACGGTCTGGGTCGAAGGATCATAGCCAGTCATGTAAAACGTGTACTGCGCATCTTTTGAAATAAGGGGTGTCGTAAACTGCGCTGAGGCTTCCGTGGTGACCGTTGCTTGGCCACTCAAGCCTGAGCCTGAAAGAAGTGAGCCGATGTTTACCGTATCATTTGAACCTTGTCCAAGCGCTGCTTCGATGCCAGCTTCCGCTGCCGCTCGAGCACGGGAGGCGTCTTCTTGCAGTTTTGTCCCTTTCGTATCCTTTGTTGTCAGATTCGTGATAGACAGTCCAATCGTAAAAATAACCGTCGCAAACAAAATCGCTATCATGAGAATCTGTCCTGATTGTCTGTCTGGTCTTTTCATAGTTTATGGTACTAATTCTGTCCACTCATACGTACGTGTTGATAACAGGTCAATAAGTGGCAAATATTGATTGGCAAAATCAAACGTAAAGAAACATGATGGTTTATATGGCGAGTCTGTCCTGTCTCGCTTGTCAGAACAGGCTGTTGATGCATTGAGATAGGAGAGATTTCCATTAATTTTCAAAGGCGTGCTTGTTGATGGCGTTGCATCGTACGCAAAATTGACTACATTTGAGATAAATATACCGTTCATCTCTGTTGTGCCAGCTGAAATTTCAGTTGTGCCAGTCGTGATAAAGGCGATCGGCTTATTATCCGGGTTAAATGTATCAGCAGGATCAGTTGAAAGATCAAATGAAAGCGTGCCATCAACAACGATCACAACTTTTTCACCTGCGGTAATCGAATCAGGAAGAGCATTATCACTAATGACAAGATTCCCCGTGAAAATGTTGATCTTTCCAGGCTGAATTGTTTCTGCTGAAACAGACTGCAGATCAACAACATCCTTGCGTGCGCGTGCATATTCGATAAATGAATCTGGTGTAATCAATTCATTTGAAGCATAACTCGGATCAGTGCGCAACCATTGTCTGTCTGATAGACGCACCCCGAAATTTGATGTCGCACCATGCACGGTTGTCATCCCACCTTGGCCACTACTGATACATTCGACAGATGTTGGATTCGCTCGGTCACAGACGCCTGTGTCACTACTATCGTATGCCAGTGCGCCAGATGGCACCGTGTTCGTAATAGCTGTTTGGATCGTGACGGAGGTGTCTTTAAACTTTGTCCATGATGGTGGAGGAGTAGGCGTTGGGGTAAGCAAGACGCCTGTGCCAGCGCAGTACACATTGAGGCGTCGGGTACATGTTTTCCCATTTTCAGCTGGATTAGAGCATGACAATGTGACATCATATGTTCCCGCATTCGTAAACGTGTGCGTATTTACAGCAGGGTAGGGATCTGATAAAAATTCACTTGATTCATCGTCATAATCCATACTGACTCGGCGATCAAAACCATCATTAGCATTCACTGAAAAGATGACATTATCCCCAACCTCGGGATACTCCGTTGTCGAGTCAACACTAAACGTACACTGCGATTCGCATGGATTTTGCATCATCTGTTCTGAGTTTGGTGAAGCTTGTTGAGATTGCTGACACCCAAGCACGATCTGACAAGAACAAGACTGTCCTGTCGACCCCTTGACCGTATATCCATAGAGCGTTGGCGTTGAGCCATTCAGACGATTAACGACCTCTGATTTTGTCCATGTTGTGTGGGAGCCTGTGATAGAACCACCGCCACCTCCGCCAACAGATTGCGCAAGGAGCTTTTGCGTGAAGTTTTTCAGCATGCTCCCGAGGCCAAGGCGAGTTGTATATGCCCCTGCGACAGTCCCATTTCCTTGAGGCGCCTGAACAACAACGGTTGGCACAGGGCAGGATTGTGTCCCGTTTGAATCAACAGGACAATCATAAATAGATGAGCACGTGTGCCCAATGTAGCCATTGTAGGTAAGATCTCCACGAACTTCCCCATAACCAAAGGTCAGATAGTTTGGATCAGTTGCAAGGGCCTGTGTGATCTCCCCACATGAGTGCATTGAGCTTCCGCCCACAGATGTCCCGCCTGCGCCACCTCCACCTGCAGATTGTGCCAGCATGCGAGTTGTTTGTGTGCCGTTAATGCTTCCACCAGTTCCACCACCGTTTGCACCCCCTGCGCCAGATCCTGTCCCAAGCCCTGCAAAAATCCCCATTGCCGCATTTGGCACGGTCAGAGTGCTACTATCAAACTCCGAGATGGGCGTTCCAGGGCATTGTGCCGTGCAGTAAGGAGTAGGAGTAGGTGTTGGCGTCGGCGTTGGTGAACCTGTACATCCGCCTCCACCCGTACATGATGGGCTACAGCCATTTTCACACGTTGTGCAACCACATTTATTTGCCGTTCGGTATGCACATGGGACATCTGCGCATTGTCGATTGCGCCAGTTCACCGGACATGCTGGGTTAGAGTTTGAAAGTGCAGTGCATTGCGGGCCGTTCGCATTGCATTCTGGCGCACACCCGCCACCTCCACCACCACCTGTGCCTCCAGAGCACGTCGGAATAGAGTTTGCATAAAAGCCTTGATTACACTGGTAAGGGACAAATCGGCACCCGTTCGGCTCGTCTGCGGTGGGCCAAGTGCCCCCTTGGACGTTCGTATTGAGGGCGCTTATAGATCCGCCCGATGGATTGTTTAAAGAAATCTGATAATCGTAGGTATCCGCACCAAGAGGATTTGTTGTTTTATAGCATTGGTTTTGGTTGTACTGATATTTGTGCGCTGCAGAGTCATAGCAAGAAAATTCGTAGCACCAGGAATAAAGTGTTGTTGCTGAAAATACTGATTGAGAAGTTAATAAAAGAATAAAGAACAAAACAAATACTGAAGGTGTAAAGCGTTTAATCGCATTCATGCACTGAGTCTATCATGTTGAAAAAATCTATTCAACGCTTACTATTCGTTAGTTGGCATCTAACAACTTTGCATAGTTTTTTTCTATCAAAGTTAGTCCACCAGCAAGTGTATAAGTATATGGTTGATCTGCTATTGTTGCTGTATTACGTGGGGCTGGTGCGATAATCATTGGTGTCGGAAGTTGTGATGGAGACCTTTCTGGTGCATTAAGCTCAACTTCATCGGACAGCCCTATTCCTCCCCCTTGGACATCAATTGCTCCTACTGCAACATCGAGTTCTTTTAAAGCTTGAGCTAATTGCCTTCGACCTTCAACATGCTCCGAAATGGTTGTCCCTTCTGGGGGGATATTGCTTGCAAGTATAGTGTTAAGTGGCAAGCCACCTTTTTTAAGTGATCCAATAGTTAGCGTGAGTTGTTTGATAAGTTCAGGGGTTAAATGTATCTCGTTTCCGAGAATAACTACATGGTCAAATGTAGTCCCAGCTGGACATGTTTTTGCTAATTCACTTGCTAGTTGTGATTCGTTACCAAGTTTGCGAATCTCGCGTGACAATCTTCCAGACGAATCAAAAAAACCTTTTAGTGCTAACTTGATTCTACTTTCAGAATTTCTTTTATCTTGAAGTGCCGAAATGTATTCTGCAACTTGACGTCCCCTTGCTTCCCCTGGGATTGAGGTCAGATCAACT
Source organism: uncultured Gammaproteobacteria bacterium (assembly GCA_964477065.1). Lineage (GTDB taxonomy): Bacteria > Patescibacteriota > Microgenomatia > UBA1406 > HO2-37-13b > 2-02-FULL-43-11-A. Next base: position 26,074 of record CAYZCU010000003.1, on the reverse strand, counting down.
GCTCGAAGAAGTAGTCCGTCACTTTTTGAAAGACAACTATCAATCTCCTTAAATCCATAAGGAGATACTGGATATATATCATTGTTCATAAAAATGGCTGCTTCTCGTTCCCCTGGGGTGTCCCTATATGGGTCGAAAAATAGATGGCGTATACCATCAATCTCTGCCCCTGAACGACGCCAATCAGCAACATATGATCGTGCATCTGGTCCACGAAGTCCAGATATACTTAATGCATTTGTCCAAAGATCTTTTTGGGAAGATGTTTTCAATGCCTGTTGACGATGATTTAGGATGTCTACCTCAACCAGCCGTGGTGTTGGTTCTGGCCCATGGACGTCAATCAGTCTTTGAGGTGATGCCATAAAAAGTGCCTCAGTATAAATTGCGGTATTTCGCGGATCTAAAGTATTTGTGTGTGAAACTAATGCCTCTGCATCAAATCCATCAGCAAATGGAAAACTAAACGAATGTTTCCCTTGTTGATCATAAATCGTTAGGACGATTTCTTTTTTACCTGATGTTAATCTGAAGTCAAATTCGACAGCACCATCTTCAATAGGTTTATAGTCTGGAATGTTTAGTCTGAATCTTTGATTCGCTGCCTGTGTTACTACTTCGACAGAAAACGCCCCATCAGCATGTCGTGCAAAGATAATGCCAGTTGGGGCAATAGTTAATGATGGTTCTCTATTAATAAGTGCAGATGCAAATTCAGGATTGTTACACTGAATAACTGTGTGAACTGTAACATCTCCATCCGTTGGAACTTCAAATGCTGGATCTATTAAGGGGACTATCTCAAACCTATCGTTGTATATAATTTCTCCTGATGGTTCAATTGTGTCATTTGGTCTTGCCTGTACTTCTTCAGTATGCCCACCTAAAAGTTTGGGGGCTAGAAGTGCTGCCACCCCAGCAAGTCCACCTAGTACGAAGCGACGGCGAGTCATTTGCATAGTGTCACCTTCTCGTAATGCGTTTGCTCCCACAACAAGTGCTGCCAGATCTGGGGAAAATTGCTCTAATGGAGAACCTTGATGCTGATGCTGAGAGGCACGTGCCAGTGTCTTTACATTTAATCCAGCCCCTTCTGCAATGATCTTTCGGATAATACGAGGCCCTCCATACACATGCTCTTGCGGATCTGGCAACCGATCCAACAGCCCGTGGGCTTGCAGATCCTCTATGCGGATTTCGAGGATGACAGGCTCTTGCAAGGGGCTGGCTGGTCCTTTGCCGGCTTGAGTGCCATAGGGTTCGTAAACGAATCGATAGGCAACGGGTGTTCCCTTATCAGTAAGAATCCAGCCTGAATCTTTATCGTCTGGATTCACTTCAATTCTCACTTGATCAGTATCTGCAGTGCCGGTAAGTGTGCCTAACCTCCTCGAAGGTGAATAAGGATCAGCAGGCATTGTCGCTTCATATGCGCGAACATCATTTTTTATCCAGAGTACCTCTTTTCGAGTTGGTGTTTCTGATGGTGGTGGAGTCTCAGTTGAGGTTGCAGTGGGAGTCTTGCTCGGCGCTTCTGTTACTGTTGGCGATGCCGTAGGACTTCCTGTTGGACTAGGAACAGCAGTCTCGCCACGGCGTTTGATGGGTTGTCCCAGTTGAGGAAAAAAAACTTCATTTCCATTGCCTGGGCCAGCGACGGTGGGCTTGTTTAAAACCCTGCGAGGAGAGAATTCATGTTCGTGAGATGAGCTCATATGTTTTGGCCATAGGCCGATAGAAAAATGATATCACGGTACAGAGTGGGTGTCAAGGGCTATTGCGAGGCTAATGCAATTGAACTAAGAGGGAAAACCAGCGAGCAATTCAAATCCTATAGCTAATTTTTGAGGGCAAAAAATCATGAGCCCGACGTATCGGGTGAAAGGAAGTTATTTGACGTCGTGTATCAGGACGCTTTGGATGCTATCTTGATACGGCTTGCTATAATCGTTTGTTTCATCAATATAAACTTCTTGGCCGACCTTCAGGCCGTCGAGGGAACCGCCATTCACGCTGATTTTCGAGAGCGTTGCAGGCAGATACCCATACACAAGATCAAGTCCGACACTGTTACTCATGGTGCTGGTGATATGAAAAACCAGGCCATCTGTTCGATCAATTGAGGTAACGGTACCTTGGAAGCGGTGGGATTGGATGGTGGTTGGCGCCTTAGCGAAAAGATCTGCATTTTGGTCATACAATTTTTCATTGAAATACTTCGCGCCTTGTTTGGTCATTTCATCTTGAGAAAGGGGGCTATCTGGAGGGATATATTGTATGTTTTGTGCTTGAGTTGAAGCTTGTTTTGAGAGGGGTTGCGTGCTTGGAAGAGCGGTTTTTTTAGCAAATCGAGGACTGAGAAGGAGCGTTGCAACAATCACAACAGCAACACCAATAATAATGAGAAGTGCAATCGTTTCACGCGACAGGCTACTCAATCTATACATATATCTATGGTAGCAGACGGCGATGTGTGGATCAAGATGGCACTAGTAATAGCCATAAGCCCAGTAAGCAAAATGTGAAATGCCTCTGGTGCGAGCATAGTCTGTTTTTTTGCGAATTGAAGCTGGAGTCTCAAACCAGGTTATCATGGTACGCTCATTCTCTGTGTATGCATATGTCGATTCAGCGGAAATGGGATCGACTGTTGCAGGCGTGTTTTTCAACTGTGCATACGTGCGTGCTTTGGCTGATGTAGCAGGACGATGGGAGCTATCAACATTCCATGTATACCCATATAGGCCATAGACGAGGGTAATTTTATGTGCTGGAATGTCAGCGGTAAAATCATCAAGCATGTGGGTAAAGCAATACGGATACTTCGATCCGCATGTGAGGGGAAAATTAGGACCGGGCTCACCAAACGCCTTATGAAAATCATATGCCATGATATATACCATATCGACATGGGGCTCTAGATCGGCCACATCGTAAGGGCGACCACGATGATAGGTGTCACCATACAAGGTCATTGCAAAAGATGTATGGTGTGCGTGCGTTGCTTGTGAAAAACGCTCCACAAAAGACGTTATGGAGGTGCGGACTTCTTTAAAGGGAAGGACAGAATGCTCAAAATCAAGGAGTATGCCCGCAAAATCGCCTGCTTCAGCCATTGAAAGCGCTTGTGTAATAAGCCTGTCCTGAAGCTCCGAGTTTCGTAATATTCGTGTGTTTGTAGATTCGTTTGTCATTTTGATAGTAAGAAGCGCTGGATGTGAATTTGCTTTCAAAAATGAATCAAATCCCGCGTCATCAGCTAGAGTGCCCTCCTCATCAGGCGAAACGGCAAAGTAGATAGCCTCATCAATTGGTCGAGACGCTTGGGCGGGATCAGCCAACGTAAGAGGGGCAGGTGATAATTGCCATGATGGGACAAAAACTGAGGTTTGCTCTATTGCGACAGGCTTTTTGAGCACCTGGGGGCGCTGGATAAGAGGCGTGTGTTTTCGAGGGGACGAAGGAACAGTTTGGTTGGTGTGTCGTGCCCTACTTGCTATGAAGAGAAGGATAATGATGAGTATACAAAGTGACCAGCGTTTCCAAGGGTGTTTTTTCATGAGATATCTGTAAAAGATGACTGGATCTCAAAAAGGTAGGCCCAGCTGAGCAAAAGCAGAAGGAGTGATTCTATGTTGAAGACGATGAGTACAAAAAAAGTATGAAAAAGGGTCACAAAGAAAATGTTATACCAGCCAACCAGATCGTGGCGAAGCAAGCGGTTGAAACTTGTCAGGAGAATCATGCCCATCACTGCAAAAAGGACTCGCGTCATGTGTAAATTGAGGCTATAAAGCCCAGCGTGTGTCAGAGGATCAAGCGGGTAGTTTGGGAAGAAATAAGGCAAGATGGCAATAGAGATAAGAAGTGTCCCTGCAATCAATGATAGATAGGGAAATATTGAGACCAGTACGTTGTGCAGTGAGGATGGCGCAGATGGCATGTATCGATAAAAAACCTTCAAGAGGGCCTCGATATCTTTAATCGACGAAATTTTCATCTGCTTCATCCCTTTAGTGTATCATGGTGGAGCTCTGTATGTCCCCTCTGGACTCCTGACAATGAACTGCCGAGCCTCAAGCTGTGATAAAGCAACTAAAATATCTTGCGGTGATTCTGCGAGTGCTTGAGTGAGGGTTTGGACTGTTGAAGAGCCAGATTGTATACTTGCAAGGATGCTTTTTTCAGTAGGTGTAAGCGTATGGATAGGACGTATGTGCAGATGCGCATATATGTCCTGCGGGGATGAAACGAGGTGCGCACCCTGCTGTATAAAATGGTGTGGCGTGATGGATTGTGGTGAATAGATTGATCCAGGAATACAAAAAAGCTCCTTGCCCATATCAAGCGCATATTGAGCGGTAATGCGCGAGCCTGAATGCTCAGCTCCCTCGATGAGCAGTACGGCGTCAGCAAGACCAGCTATAATTCTATTGCGTGCAGGGAATGCTCCTTTATGAACAGGTGTGCCTGGAGGATATTCAGAGATAATCAGACCGTTATGTTCGACTATGGCTTTGTAGAGCCTCAGAGTTTTTGAGTGATGTGGGTCGAAATGGCCTGTTCCGAGTATAGCAATGGTCTTCCCACCTGCTTCTAAACACGATGTATGCGCCTGCGAATCAATGCCGATGGCGAGTCCTGACAGGATAATCGCCCCATTTCGAGAAAGTTGTGAAGCAAAATCATCAGCAACAGTGGTGCCATATGGGGTTGGTTTACGTGATCCTATAATTGCTATAGTGGGAGCAGTGGACGTGAGAAGATTGGTGTCTCCTTGGGTAAACAATCCGATGGGGCTTTGTCCAAAATCACAAATATATATAGACCTCTGTAAAGAGCTGAATGTATGATATTGTACGCTTAATGTGTTCAGTGCTAAAAGCGTTCTATGGGCTGAAAAAGATTTTCGAAAAACGAGAAAGTGGTCAAGCTGTTTTTGGCTTATAAAGTGAGGTTTGAGGTCACGATCGTGCGCGGTATAGGCATCATGTGCAGTGGAGAAGTGGTGGAGCAGTTTATGAAAAGTTCCGGGTCCTATCCCTGGAGCATATGAAAAAGCAAGGCGTGCGAGTGTTTCAGGATCAGTTTGTTGGGAAAGATGCATATCTGCAACTGTAGCAGACGATTATGAAAAGTTTATGAAATGAGTAAGAAAAGTGTTGGGGAGGGGGGCAGTCAAACGACCGCCCCCCCTCCTTCCGTTGCCCGTGAGTCGATATTTGTCCGGAGAGCCATAAAGCTCTCCAGAAAAAAGTTTGGGGAGGCTACCTGGCAAGCCAGGTAGCCTCCCCGCGCTGTCGTCAGTTATTAATTCATCCATCTCCCCGATTGGGGGAGGGGACAGAACTAACGACGAGCGCTGAGGGGGAGGACAGCCATCGACTGCCCTCCCCCTCAATAACCGGAGGAGGTGCAGTTGGTAAGAATCTCACTCCGTACAGGCGTACAGCATGACATTCTTACCAACTTCTTCTCATTCACGGGAACGTATTGTAAAGTGCACATATCTTGCGAATTATTCCAATGCAACGAGGAATAAACAAGACAGCTTCAATATATTTAGGTTCACCTACATGCAAAACGCAGATGACGATAAATATGCCTATAGTATATACCAGGACTGACCAGGTGTCAATAATTTTTGCTATAATAGGCCGTATGACAGACACCCTTACAAACAATAAGTTTTACATTACGACACCAATTTATTATGTGAACGATGTCCCTCATGTAGGGACGTTATACACAACACTGGCTGCAGATGTCCTTGCGCGTCATTATCGTGCCAAATTGGGCCCCACAAACGTGCTTTTTTTGACAGGGACTGATGAACATGGACAAAAAATTGCTGAAAGTGCCCAAAAGGCCGGTCTGACGCCCCAAGAATTTGCAGACTCAATAGTGCCTCATTTTAAATCCGCATGGGAACTATGTAATATCTCGTACGATATTTTTATGCGAACAACAGATCAGGGGCATATCGATGCTGTTACCAAGATATTCCAAAAGCTGTATGACAGCGGGTACATATATAAAGGTCACTACGAAGGTATGTATTGTGTTGGCTGTGAGAAATTTGTGACTGAATCTGATATGGTTGATGGTCATTGCCCTGATCATCCAAACAAAGAGCTCATCTTTCAAAAAGAGGAAAATTACTTTTTTGCATTGAAAAAATGTGCGCCACTTTTGTTGGAAAAAATTCAGCAGGGGGCCTATGAAATACTTCCTGAGAAGCGAAAAAATGAGGTTGTCAGACGGATAGAGGAGGGGCTTGAAGATATCTCCATCTCGCGGGAATCAGTGTCATGGGGCATTCCGGTGCCATGGGATACGAAGCACACGTTTTATGTATGGGTTGAGGCGCTGTTTAATTACTACACTGCAACACAGACGTATGAAGGTCGGGCGAAGTTTTGGCCAGCTGATCTGCACCTTGTTGGGAAAGATATCATCTGGTTTCACGCATGCATTTGGGAAGCTCTGCTGATCGCATCAGACCTTCCGCTTCCAAAGAAAATTTTTGCGCATGGTTTCTTTACGATTGATGGGCAGAAGATGTCAAAGTCCTTGGGGAATGTAATTTCGCCTGCACAGCTGGTTGAAGCGTATGGAGTAGATGGTGCTCGATATCTCATTTTGTCTGCGTATCAGTTTGGGAATGATGGTGATTTGACGATGAGTAAGTTTAGTGAAAAATATACAGCTGATCTGGCACATGGGTTGGGAAATCTCGTGTCCCGCACAGCAAAACTAGCTGAGGGGATGGTTTTTGATGATGAAAGCACGAAGCCAGAAGAGTCATTAGGAGGATCTGAAGTGTCGGATTTGAACAGTAAAGTTGAACAGGCGCTTGAGAGCCTTCAGTTTGACAAAGCACTGACATATGTCTGGCAGGTGATTGCTGAAGCAGATAAAATTTTAAATACATCTGAGCCATGGAAGATTCGTGATGATGAAGATGCAAAGAAAAAGTCCCTTGAGCCAGTGGTTGCTTTGATTCGTCAGATAGGGTTAAACCTGCAATCTCTTTTGCCAGAAACATCTCAAAAAATAGCTCAGCAGTTTGCGAGTAATCAGCCAGTCCAGGTCCAAACAGGATACTTTCATCGCATCTCCTAGGCATCCCAACACCTTTCTTAATCGCCCCCGACCGCAGGTTTGAGGCTCTGGCTCGCTGATTCTGTAGCAGTCTTGGACCCTAGAGGACGAGATGAATGTGAGAAGTATTCACTCAGAATAAGTTTAGCGATTGGCGCAGAAATGTTTGAACCTTCACCGGCATCCTCCACAAGGACAGTCAGCGCAATTTCCGGCTTCTCATAGGGGGCGTAGATGGTGAACCACGCATAGGGTTCAGTGTGAGCTTTGTGCGCCTCTGCCGTGCCTGTTTTGCACCCGACTGAGATAGGCACGCCATCAACAGCAAAGGTAAAAAATGGCCAGCCCGTTCCACCGCTTTGGCAGGCCCGATGCATACCTTCCTGTACCGCAGTGAGGGTCGCCTGTGAGATCTCCAGGTCCTTGCAGGGAGCAGGGTGGGGGAGCAAAGGAGCATTTTCTGGAGCATCTGCCTTGAGTATTGTGGGTTGGCACAAGGTGCCGTTATTGGCTATTGCTGAGGTGGCTTGGGTGATTTGCAGAGGTGTCGTGAGCAGGTATCCTTGACCAATGGACAGGTTGTATGTGTCTCCCGTATACCATTTTTCGCCAACTGTCTCGCGTTTCCAAAAGTCGGACGGGATGCTTCCTGAAGCGTCTGTCAGCTCAATCCCTGTTTTCTTGCCATAACCAAACGTGTGGGCCCATTTTTTGATTTTTTCAGGGGTAAGTCGCTCTCCAACAGTGTAAAAATAAATATCGTTGGATCGTTGCAAGGCCTTGCGGATATCAACCTCTCCATCTGTTTTGCCGTATTTTGTGTAATACCAGTTATGAAATTTGATAGGTCCAGCCTGGATAAAACCATTATCCACAATTGTTTCATCTTCCGTGATGACTTTTTCTTCAAGTGCGCCAATTGCCACAACAGGCTTGAAAACAGATCCAGGGGGATACGTCCCCAAAAGTGCACGGTTGAAGAGTGGCTTATCTGGATTGGAAAAGTACTTTTTGGTTCGCGAACTGCCCAATTCAAAATCATTTGGATCAAAGCTCGGATTTGAATAGAGCACAAGGATTTCACCGGTTTGGGGCTTCATACCAACCACGCCGATGCGCTTATCTTTCAGATCACAAGCATCTGAAACATGCAGAGTGTTGTTTTCAAGCGCATCATAGAGTTTCTGCTGAATATCGCTATCGATGCTAAGCTTGAGTGACTTTCCTGGGCGGGGTTGAACGTGGGAAAGGGTTTTGATCGCCTTACCAAATGAGTCAACTTCCACAAGAATTTTACCTTTCCTTCCACGTAGGTGACATTCATACAGACGCTCAACACCATCGACGCCGACGCGATCATTCATATTGAGAGGCTCAAGACAAGCGTCGCGCGTGAGCTGTTTTGGTGAGACGCCATGCATATACCCGAGAAGATGTCCAAGTGCACCGTGCCCTGGATATGAACGGATATATGCTGGAATCGGGCGACGAAGAATAGGGTTTTGAACTTGTTTTTCATGAGACTCTGTGATGACACGACCTTTTCGATCATAAATTGTTCCGCGCTCTGCAGGGATAAGAATTTCGCGGATGCGATTATCATTTGCGATGTACTGATAATAAGCACCTTTGACGACGGTGAGCTGAAAAAGTCGAGCCAGAAAGATTAAAAATAAAGCACTCACGCCAAGGGGTATGAGAAACGTTCGGATATGCTGATCTGGCTTGTGGGAGAGACGAAAGTTAATATCGTGAGAGGCACGTGTAAATGGAGGGACTTTAGCATTCATAAGGTATAATATACACTATGCATCGTCCAAACAGGCTCTATCTTTCTCGGCTTCGCAAAGGGCTCTTGTGGGGCTTGGTAGGAGGCTTTTGTGCACTCAGCGTGATGGCGTTGCCCTCACGTGTCGAAGCGCAAGAATTTGGACCCTGCAAGGCTGGCGTCCACCTTTTATCTCCATCTGATGATGATATTCGTCATGCATCACTGCTGGTCAATGCCAACGGCGGGAGCAATTGTTGGTTGACAATCGTTCTTCGAGAGGATGAAATGAAGCCTGATAATCTCCAGCGCATTCACAACCTCGCCCGTGAAAATCATGTCCGCTTGATCCATCGCATTGAAAAAGGCTTTACGCCTAGTGGTCAATGGCTCATGCCAACAACGCAAACGGTGCAAAAATTTATCCGCACGCTCAATGCAGTGACCCCGTATGCACAAGATATCTACGTTGTGCTGGGAAATGAACCGACGCACGGTGTGATGTGTGGCGCATGTACGCCTGAGTCATTTGCGAAATGGAGCATGCAGGCACTTGAATTGCTTCATCAAGCAGGTGAAACACATGACTACGATATTATTGCTGGTTTGGCAGGGCAAGACATGGCTTCACCTCAAGCCCCATCTGAAGGGTACTATGACGCGGAAGTTTTTCTTAATGGGATGCTTCATGCTGAGCCAGATCTGATTTGTCACATGGATGTTTTGATATCGCATAGTTACCCGCGCGGATTTACAGGACAAGCTTACGATAGGGGGAGACTTTCGCCATCAAGCTATGAGTGGGAGTTGAACTTTTTGCAGGAGCATGAGCCTACTTCGTGCGCTGGTCATGTAAAAAATCTTCCTGTTCTTATTACAGAAACAGGGTACAAAATTGGTCCTGCTGGTGTCAGCGATGAGGCTGGCTATACGGGAACGCGCGCGCTGATTCAGCAGTATGAAGCTGATTCTCGAGTCATAGGCTATACGTTTTTTGCCTATACGTATTGTGGTGAACCGTTTGAATCATTTGCGCTTGTGCCATGTGCAACACAGGTTGACAATGGCACATTTCAGACCCTTCGCGGGAATGGGCGAGCCCTGTATGAATTGCCCAAAAAGTTTGAAGTGATAGATCAGATACGAAAAGCCCGAACAGTGATGGTTTGTCCAGACACACTGATTGAGGAACAGGAAAGCGAGTGTATTATCACCGCAACAAATACGGGGACAGATATCTGGGAAAACATTAGTGGTACGTATGAATTGAGGCTGATTGGGGCAGATGCGGGGGTGCAGTACACATTTACGCAGTTTCGCGCTATCAAGCCTGGGGAAACGCTTTCTGCGAAGCTGACGCTCAATCCTGGGACAAATATCGGTGAACGGCATTGGACGGTTGGATTGATGGAACGCGGTCAGCTTCAGCTTGCTTTGGCTGAGTGGTCGGCGAAGGTTGAGAAAAAGCCAACATTGACCGCGCGAGTCGAATCACTTTTTGGGACTGACATATCTGGACAATCTGGGCAAGTTCAAATATTTGATGACAACAGTGATATCGTCTTTCGCACGAAGGGGGATATCGTCGATGGCAAACTTGCTGTGGGGAGCGTGTCCGGGGTGATGTTTGGAAAATGTTATCGTGTTGTGTTGCTTGTGGATCAAAACTTACCCGTGCAAAAGGAGTGTGTCCAGTTTGTCGTTGGTGAGAATGAGGTGGAGATGCCACGGCTACTTCCTGTTGACCGTAATAGTGATGGGAAGCTATCACTTTCTGATGTCATCAATCGATTCTCAAACTAAACGAGCTTCTTCTGCCGTTGTAATTTGTTTGTACAGTTTTTCCATGTTTTCTCGCATCTGTTCTGGATCATGTGAAAAATAACTCCCCGGACAAATTGCATCAGGCCAGTGCGTATGTGTGAGCACCGTTGGCAGTGTCATATCTGAAATGCCTCCATCAAGAATTATACGCCCATTGTATCCCAGATCACGAAGCTGAGATATCTTCTTGAGCATCTGTGGTAAAAACTTAGTGCCTTGACGGCCCGGCTGTACAGTCATAATTTGAATTGATTCAAAATACATCAATGTGCTTGCATGCTCTCGGATGGTAATTTCAGGACTGACAGCAACCCCACACGCAAAAGGGAAGTGCGTATGGAGAAGTTCGTGTAGATGGTCATCATGTCCGCGTGTCCACCGCAGTGCCGGCTCCAGATGCACGATCACCTCCGAGATGGGGATATGGGTGGTGAGTTGCGTGAGCTGTTGGATGTGATGCTGGATGTCCTCAACCATGAGATGCACTTCCACAGTGCACGTCGATTGGAAGTGCGTCTCCTTGCACAGATGTGTTATGTCAGCTAGTGAGCACGTAGATGACTGCGTATATGTCCCATCAGCGATATCTATCTGGATGTGGTCAAAAACATGCTCCGCCAGCAAGATGAGGTGGAGGAGCTCTTCTGCTGAGGTGCATAAAAATGAGGGGTAGATATCCATATATGTAGTATACTGGGAAATTAAAAGTTCATTTTGATGAATATGGGAGATGAGAAAGGCGAACTAAAGCTTGATAGGAAAACGAGCCCTTTTCGACCTGATGGAAGGACGGATTTTGGTCCCGGCGAGACTTTTACTCCTGAGGAATTGGAGTAAATAGCATTACGAAAGCATAATAAGAGAGTTACTCAAGGTGTTGGATTATACGATCAAGACCATCCTGGGTGCTAAATTTCTTCATCCAGCATCATATTACGATGCAGATAGCGCTCACTCATGATGGGCTGTGCGGTGAGGAATGTTTCAATGCATGAGTGCATGACATCGTCAGTCATGAATTCTGAAGCTAGGGCAAGTATGTTGATATGATCGTGTGTTCGCGCATGTTCAACCTGCTCAGGTGATATGGCGAGCCCGCATCGCACACCGCGTGTGCGATTAGATGCGATTGTCACGCCCACACCAGATCCACAGATAGCTATCCCTCGCGATTCAGGTTCAGCTACGACCCGACGGGCAACCTCCTGTGCGTAGATGACATAGTCATCGTCCTCATCCAGCGCAGTATTTCCACAATCGACGACCTCATGGCCCAATGACGTAAGCCATGATATGAGGGATTGCTTGAGCTGAAAACCTCGATGGTCAGCCCCAATAAAGATACGCATACTTCGAGTATACTATACGCATGATTGATACACATGCGCATCTCAATTTTCCTGAATTTGATGGGCGAGTAGACGAGGTACTTGCGTCATGTCGGCGTGCGGGAATTGCGGAAATTATTGTTCCGGGAACAAATCTAGATTCGTCTGTGCGAGCTATTTCGTGTGCAAAACAGTACAGTGGTGTTTTTGCAGGGGTCGGCATTCACCCTGGTGAAATTTTCTCATGGTCGGTGGGGGATACCTATGCGTTAAGAGGGGAGATCTCAGAGCAGGTGGAGGAGTTGGAGGCACTCGCCCGCTCCTGCGATCGAGTAGTGGCGATTGGGGAAATCGGCCTCGATCGCTACCAGATTATTCGCACGTATGGGGCTTTCAGACAAGATATATTTGATATGCAAGTGGCGCTTTTTGAGGCGCAATTGGAGCTGGCAAAGCGCCTCAACCTCGCTGTGATTATCCACAGCAGGGAATCAGCAGATGATTTGATGGCCGTTTTGGAGCGCCAGTGGTCCCCCGCACAGGCTGGCCGGATAGTGATCCATTGTTGTGAAGCAGACGAGCGCTTGATTACGTTTGCCGTCGAGCGGGATATGTACATCGGTGTGGATGGGGATGTGACCTTTATCAAAAAGAAACAGGAATTTATTCGCAAGGTTCCGTTGGAAACGTTAGTTCTGGAGACGGACTCCCCTTTCCTCACGCCCTCTCCTATTCGTGAGCATGCAAAGTATCCGAACTCCCCCGAGCATTTGGTATACATTTGTGACAAGGTGGCTGAGCTCCTGGGTGTCAGTGCCGATGATGTTGATCGGGTCACGACGAAAAATGCACAGCGGTTATTTGGGATAGGCGATTATCCTTCGAGGATATAATCTGAAGCAATTTTCCATACCCCATTTTCACGAAATGCTGGAATAGACTGGCGCTTCGCCTTGTTTAGGATTTTTGAAAGGGAAACATTCTTGATTTTTGTCCAGTCAGCCAACCTCACGACCTCTTGAGACGTAAGGTATGCGATGCGTTTGTGAAGAGATTCCATCAGCGCTCGAGTAAGCACCTGCTCCATGGATTTGGTGTTCTTGCTTAATGTATACGTTTTAAATGCATCGTAGTACAGATATTTTTCTTTATCTCGAATTATGATTCCTGGATATCCACGCTGAAATAACTGAAGATTTATCAAAATTCGTCCGATGCGTCCATTACCATCAAGAAACGGGTGAATTTTTTCAAAATTAAGGTGAAAATGCGCAATCGAATCGATGAAATATGCTGTACTATCGACATAATACGCGAGTAAAAGCGCATCGATCATTTGATCAATGTCTTGAGGAGCAGGCGCTATGTAGCTTCCCACACGAACATATTCTTTATCAGTGCGAAATCTGCCTGCTATCCCATCGTCGATGTGTGAAAGGAGCAGATGATGAAGTTTGAGAATAAGGGCGCGAGAAAGTGGTTCATCGTGGAAAGAAGTGCGAATATATCCGGAGACGGCAGAGAGGTTTTTTGCTTCATATACTTCTCGAAGTTCGACTTCGCGGGATAGCTTTTCATCAAAAAGGATCTTTTCAGTTTCTCGTAGGGTGAGAGTCGAGTTTTCGATAGCATTTGAGTTATAGACGCTTTCTGCAATTTCAGCATCATCAAGGACTTTGAGCAAGGCGTCTTTTCCTGGCCGTAGAAGATCGAATGTTGTTTTGAGTTGAGCTATTTTGTATTGGGTGTAGTCGGGCACTGACATACGAAGAAGTATACCATATTCACGTTTTTTCGTCAAATAACGTGAATATGGTCGGAAAATGACACAGATTCACGTTTTTTGGGACACACTGTTGGAGGCTACGCGCCGACTTTGAATTCGACCACATCCCCATCTTGCATGAGATAGTCTTTGCCAGCGAGAGTCATCTTGCCTTGTTCTTTGCTTGCGGTCCAGCCTGGGGTGGATATAAAGTCATCATATTTGACGATTTCTGCCTTGATGAATTTCTTTTCAAAATCAGTGTGGATCGTGCCAGCAGCTTGAGGTGCAGGACAGTCGAGGGGAATTGTCCATGCGCGGACTTCCTTTTCACCTGCCGTCAGAAATGAAATGAGTCCGAGATGGCTGTAGGCTTTTTGGATAAGGAGATCGAGTCCTGGCTGGGTGATGCCAAATTGGCTCATGTATTCAGCTTGATCGGCCTGATCTAGAGCTACAATCTCTTGTTCGAGCTTGGCATTCATATAGATAAAATCGGCAGGGAATACGCCTGCTTCCTGCAGAACCTGCGAAATGCGTGCTTCCGTCGCAGGAGCATCGAGAAGTTGATTCTCAGAGACATTAAATACATACAAAACAGGCTTGAGAGAGAGCAGATTCATGCTCTTGAGTATGGCGGTTTGCTCGTTGAAGAGCCCCAGCATGCGAGCAGAGATGCCTTTGTTGAGGTGTTCGATGAGATATTGTACTGTTTCCCACTCAGAGAGGGCTTCTTTTGAGGCTGCGCCTTTGGGCTGTTTTTTATTCGTCAGTGTCGCAAGATCTGCTAAAATGAGCTCGGTTTCGATGGTTTGAATATCTCGTACAGGGTCTGGTGTATCTTCAACATGAATGATATCGCCATCCTCAAACATACGCACGACATGGCAGATAAGCGCTGTTTCGCGGATATGGCTGAGGAATTTGTTGCCCAAACCTTCCCCTTGTGAAGCCCCGCGGACAAGTCCCGCGATATCATAAAATTCCACCGTTGCAGGCACGATGACTGTTGTTTTGACGATGTCTGCCAGTGGTGCAAGCCGTGGGTCTGGCACATCGACAATCCCGACGTTTGGGTCGATGGTGGCAAACGGGTAGTTGGCAGCAAGCGCGGACTCCTTTTTGAGAAGTGCGTTGAAAAGGGTTGATTTGCCGACATTGGGCAGGCCGACGATTCCTACGGAAAGCATGGGAGTATTATATCAGGTATAATTGCCTTGATGAACATCGAGTTTGAAGCTACCTTCCCCGATACGTCTCACGCTGAAATCCGAGCTCGGCTTCTTGAATGCGGTGGAACGTGTATCAAGAAACGAGTGCTGTACAAAATCTCGGCCTTTTTCCTTCCGCAGGGACATCCATCGGCTCTCGAATTTGCTCGGGTGCGTGATGAAGGAGATGCGGTTACGATGGCAGTCAAGTGGCAGGAGGGCGATGAATCCATGATGCAAACGCAACGGGAATATGAGCTAGTTGTTGATGACTATGACGTTGCAGTCAATTTTTTGATTCGGCTCGGCTGTGTTCAAAAGTCGTATCAGGAGCGGTATCGTGAGATTTGGAAGCTTGATGATGTGCATGTTATGCTTGATGAGTGGCCTCATTTAGAGCCATTTATCGAGATCGAAGGGAGCAGTGAACAGGCTGTTGTTGATGCTGTTGAGAAGCTGGGTTTGGACTATAAAAATGCTCTTTTCACTGGTGTGGCTGTCCAATATGCACAAAAATATGGCATCACGCGTGAGCAGGTCAATAACGAAACGCCCATGCTCACGTTTGAAAAAAATCCGTTCGAGTAGCTTGGCAAATTTCATGATCGAAGATATACTTGTGCTATGCCAGACCAACGTAAGCACATAAGTGTGCATATCGAAAAGACTGCGGGGACATCGCTTCGCGCTTTTCTCAATGACCTCTATGGTCCTGAGTATGTTTATACATACAGTCCCACGCAGAACGTCTTTCGCCGAACTTCAGAGATGCTTTTTCCGTGGACGTATGCTTTGATCCAACCTTTGAGGAAACGCTTCGGTGAAAATAAGGGTTTCCTTGCAGTTTTTGAACTGTATAGACGTCTCGTCTCCAGACGTCAAAAACTCTATTCTTTTGAAAATCTACCGGCGGATTATCGCGTATTACATGGGCATTTTTGTGCAGATCAATTTGGGAAGAGGGTTGACAATCCTTTTCTTACCGTTGTCTTGAGAGAACCGTTGGCACGCATGTTATCTCATTATAATCATCTCATGGAGCGAAAAAAGGATACGGATTGGAGAGTTCGCAGTGATAAGTTCGTTGAGATGACTTTTGAAGAGTTTGCGATGTGCCCTGAGATAAGAAATTATCAATCGCAAGCGATTGGTTCGTATAGGTATGATGATTTTGATCTGGTTGGGACAGTTGAGCATCTTGAGGAATTTATGAAACGGCTCGAAGAGCTCGTTTGTGGTCGAAGGAGCGATGTTCGGCGGGCGAAAAAGTTCAATGAGTCACCACATGGCTATCGAAAAAAGTATCATCTAAGTGATGCCTTTGTGAGAAAGTTTAAGGATTTTCATGCGCAGGACTATGCTCTGTGGGAGCGGGCAATGGGTATATGAATAATCATGATTCCCAGATTCCCAGATTCCTAGATTTCTAGGTTTCTAGGTTTCTAGATCTCCAGATTTCTACATGCTATACTATCCACATGAAAAATCCTTGGCGTGACCTTCCAAAGCCTCTTGTTGTGCAAGCGCCGATGGAGGATGTGACGGATTCTGTTTTTCGTCAAATGTTGGCAAAGTATGGCAAGCCCGACATCTTTTTTACTGAATTTACGAATGTTGATGGTGTTTTTTCAAAAGGAAGAAGTCGGGTGATTCATCGTTTGCGATTTGATCCGAAAATCGAACGTCCAATTATCGCTCAAATTTGGGGGCATAGTCCTCAAAACTATTACGACGGTGCGAAATACGTCCGTGAACTTGGTTTTGATGGTGTGGATATCAATATGGGCTGCCCGCAGCGCAAGATAGTTAGCAAGGGCCTGTGTGGTGCTCTTATTGAAAATCATGAACACGCGGAAAGTATCATTCGCGCAGTTCTTGATGGTGCTGGGGGGCTTCCTGTCAGTGTAAAAACACGTATCGGTGTGAAAAATATTTCTACGGAAGAATGGATTGGCTTTCTCCTTGGTTTCCCACTGTCAGCTATCACAGTGCACGGCCGTACCGTTGACGAAAAATCCAAAGTCCCCTGTCATTGGGATGAGATTGGCAAGGCCGTGCACCTGCGAAATAAGCTGAATCCAGACGTGATAATCATCGGCAACGGAGATGTTCAAAATCGCGCGCATGCGCTGGAGATGGTGGAGCAGTACGGCGTTGATGGCGTCATGATCGGCCGTGCGTTGATGGAGGATATTCAGGCCTGTGCGACGGAGCAGGAGCGGTTGGAATTTACGCCTGATCAGAGGATTAAGGCTCTGCAGGAACATGTGCGATTGTTTGAAAAGACATGGGGAGATGCGCAGGAGGCGCTTGCATACGTGCAAGATCCGCTGGAAGAGGGCGCGACTGTGGCTTTTGGAACGGCGAGTAAGCGTGCAAACGTGGTCAAAAAATATGTGTCACTGTACATTCGAGAGTTTGATGGCGCTCGGGAGCTTCGCAACGAGGTGATGCGGTGCAAAAGTTTTGATGAGATGCAGGATGTCTTGAAGCAAGGCCAGTAACTTATCCAAGTTTCGACATCGCCAGCTCGAGGGACTTTCGGAACTCCGTCGGACTATTCGCCTTCGCGCGATGGTACGCGTCCTGTCCGAGGTGGCGGGCTCGCTTGCGGTCGTCAAATAGTACTCGGATCTGGCGTGCGATCGCAGATGGATCATCGGGATCTGCAAAGAGGGCGGACTGCTGGGCTGTTTCGTGAAAAACCTCTACATCTGCAAGGACGCTCGGGCATTTTTGCGTGGCAGCTTCAAGAAAAATCAAGCCATATCCTTCATCGTACGAGACAAAGATAGTGCACTGGGCATGCTTATAAAGTGAGGGGAGATCTTCGTCAGCGACAAATCCGGGAAAAATAAAGTGCTCGTCGTGCAAAACGAGGCGGATGAACTGGCGAAAAGACGTATGTTCGAAATGGGATAATGCTGCGATGCGACTTTCCTGCTGGGCGTGAGGCAGTTGGCGCAGTTCATTTATGATCTCAAACGCCTTGCCGACACACACGCACGTGACACCAGCCTCAATCACTCCTTGTGCGAGGTGAGGGAGATTTTTATTCCAATTCGTATCACCGACATACATAGCATAGTCTCCCTTGGGCAGACCATACCGACGTACCAGCTCAGATCGGCTTGTCCCCGCGCGCCCCTTTTCAAAATAAATAGGATCAGATGTGTTTGGTAAAACATGAATTTTACTGAGTGGAATGCCCAGATAGTCATGAATATCCTGTTTTGCATGCTCAGAAATGGTCAGAATGAGGTCATAGATGTCTAAACAGCGGGTGTTTTGAAACAGTCTCCAGCGCCCGCGAATGCCTGGTGGAAAGTGGTCGGGGTATTTCAAGGGAATCACGTCGTAGAGCCACAGCATTTGTTTGCGAGCAATGCGCTTCGTCAAAAGGGGCTTCTCAAAAGGTCTCCAGAGGGGAATCAAGAGCGTATCATCTGGGGCAACCTGAGAAAGGTCAGTTATGAATCGAGCTGTGTCTGGCAGGGCAATTTTCAAAGCCTGGATGTTGCGCCCAGCGCCTCGATACGCTCCGATGGTATCATGAGCACTTGGGTCGTAGATCGTGATGGTGTTCATTTCGCGTGCTTCTTTTCCCAAAGGGAAATATATATGAGCCAATATCTCAATGCTGAAAAAAGGGCGAATATAAAGCCAGGGAATCCATCAACATAGCCTCTATGGCGAAAGTATGCTTTCAAGAACCATAATTTTGGCTTGATAATGCCATAATTAATCATGCCCCAGAGCCCCAAATGCAATCTGACCACTTCTGTTGGGTCAATTTCGCCAGCGCCATACTTCATCCATTTGCGCAGGTAGGTGTAAAAGTCTGGGTACGGGTAGTGTAAGAGGTTGCCAGAAAGCTCTCCGACGGTGCCTTTGATAGAGACCTGCTCATGCAGTGATTTGCAGGGTAAATGAGCAACGCCGTTACGATAGAGGCGGATTGTCTTATCCGGATATTGTCCACCTTTACGTAGAGGTCGACCGAGAAAATAGTTCAGGCGAGGCATCCAATAAGCCACGGGTTCAGCGTCTGCCGAGCTGACAACAGCTACAATTTCCTTCTTCAACGCAGGGGAAACGACCTCATCCGCATCCAGCTGTACAATCCACTCTTTTGTACAGAGGTCAATTGCCTTTTGCTTATTGATATGAAACATTGGATGGTTTTCAAAGTATGTGAGGCGAATTTTATGAGAATGATCATGCTTCATGACGCTCTTAACGAGCTCATCTTGTGGGGAACAATAGACGAGGATAATCTCATCAACCCAGTCATAGACAGAGTCAATGGTTCGTTGAAGATAGACGTCTTGGTCGAAGCTCGCAATTGCAAGAGAGATACTCATACTTCTATGATAGCATAGCTTCGTTGAAACTGTTCGAAGGGAACAGGTTGCTTGCCTTCCAGCTGGACTGTTTTGAGAACGAGTGTGTCGTGATCCAGATCCATGTCCAAAAGCTTCAGTCGCATGGGAGAGCCCTGAATGGTCACTGTCGTCCATAATCCTGGCCAGGGGTGCAGTCCGCGAAACATATTGAAGATAATGAATGGCGCGTACAAAATCGGGAATTCATTGACCGTATTTTGAGAAATATACGTTTTGATAATTTTAGGCAATTCATCCGTGACAATTTTCTCTTTGCGAAGGGCTTTTTTCAGAAGTTCAAGCTCGATAAAGCCATCTTCTCGGGTAAGGAGGCGAGTAAATGTTGCCAATGAGTCGTTTTGAACGGATAAAATCTCGTCCGTGAATGTTCCATCCATAAGTTTGAGCGTGTATGTTCGGAAAAGCATATACCCTACGTAGGTGAGTTTTTCAAGCAATGAGGCATGCGTTTCAATATGCGAAACCGTATAGGTGTCTTGCGCAATAATTGGGCCATGATCCATCAGGGCATCCATCTTCATCAACGTGCATCCTGTCGTTTCATTCCCCATGAGGAGCGTGTAGGCGGTTGGTGACGCTCCGCGGAAGAGGGGCAAAAGAGACGGGTGGATATTCCAAAAACCATGTTTTGAGGCCTTCAGAAGCTCATCGGGGAGAATTTTGCCATATGAATAGACGAGGCACAGATCTACACCGAGTGCGACTAGTTCTTCTGGTGTGATACTGTGAACCACAGGGATGTTATGCGCAAGTGCCACAGTTTTGACCGCTGAAGGAGTGATCGTTTGTGTCCTTCCAACAGGCTTATCCGGTCGGGTGACGACGGTGACGATTTCAAGTGGCAACGTTGAGTCGTTGATGATTTTTTCAAGAAGTCGTGCTGAAAAATCTGGTGTGCCAAAGTAGACGAGTTTGAGTGCATTCATGGCCTCATTATACAAGAGTGTTTCTAGCGTGTCACCTGATATGAGGTGACTTTTTCAAGAAGGTCGCGCGCCTCAGGGGATGATGCAAAGTGATCACGAACAGGCTTGATGAGGGCATCAAGTGGCTCGATGAGGGCATTTTTCAGATCCATCGGATGAATCTCACCTGCGCCAAAGGCCTTTTCAAGCGCTTCGAAGGTGTCGAAGCTCACAGAACCCCCGAATTTTTCAGGCCTCTCAATGGTCAGAGACGGCTGTTTTTCAAAAATGATGTGTTTACAATAATCAAGAATCGGATTTTCAGTCGTGACGCCTTCTGGGCACCATGCTTTGGCAAGTTTGCGCTGGATGTCTTCACGCGAATCCGTCATAAAGATCGCAGAATCGGGGATAGATTTAGACATTTTCAGCTGAATGGCACGGGAGGTGGCATCCCCATCATCTGCGACAGGTGGCTTCCCAAGGCCCATAAGCATATGATGACTCATGGAAATGGGCTTCCAAAAACCCAGCTGAGGACCAACTTCTCGCGCGAGCATGTTGACCTTACGCTGATCCATGCCCAGTTGTGCAACGCGGGCGTTGAGCATGAAGATATCTGCAATCTGCATGGCGGGGTAGATGAGTTGGGCGAGCGTGAGATCCATAGACTCTGCACGGCCCATCATTTCAGCAGTGCGAATGAACCGACGAAGGCCGTTGGTGCGGGCTATTCTCATCACGAGCATCCAGTAACCATCCTGTTTAACGAGGTCAGATGCCCAGACAAACTCCACTTTGGACATGTCCATCCCCGCGGCTTTCCAGACTTCGATGAAGTATCTGCCGACGGTTTGGATCTTATCGAGGTCGCCTCCGAGCTTATTATTTGCCATAGCATGCCAATCAGCGACAAGCATTTTGAAGGTAAAGCCTGCGCGGGTGAGCTTGTTGATGTTGATGGCACGCAAGATCCCCTGAGCGATGTGCATCTGGCCGGAGGGCTCGAAGCCATCGTAGGCGATGAGTTGCGTCCCCGCACTTTCTGCTTCTGTCAGCAATGCTCGAAGCTCATCGTCTGCAATGATCTCTTCGCCAACTTCATGGAGGAGGGTGATTTTTTCTTCAAGGGTCATGAGGATAGTATAGCATGTAGAAATCTGGAAACCTAGAAATCTAGTGATCTAGAAATTTAGAAATCTGGAGAGCTAGAAACTTAGAAATGGAGTGAGTTTTTAGGCGAAACGTGCTCCAAGAGCTCGAATACCTTCTAGGCTGGGTAATTCTTGCAATGCATGACCAGTCCTGAAGACCTCAGCGGTATGTTCCTCAAGGAGAGTCATTGGGTCATGGTGCGCCTCTCGAAGATGTTTTAAACTTTGAGTGTGTTCAATCATGAGTAAGCGAACGGGGCATGTATCTTCACATCCTACAGATTGGCACCCTACGGTGTTTCGAGTAGTTCCCTTATTGAAGGCGTTGAGGGGTATGCATAAACCATTCTCTCCGAGTTGCTCACAAATCATAGCTCATTATATATCCGTGAGCAATTAACTTCAAGTTGAACGTGTTGTGGTATATGAATATGGATCTGCAATCTGGAGAGCTAGAAAACTAGAAAACTAGATCACTAGGTTACTAGATTTCTATAGAACTCTGTGATATCATTGGCTTTATGTTAGCGCAACGCTCATTTTGTTGGCATTATTATTTTACCCGTCAAGCGGGAGGAGGTTGTATGGCATAAAAGCAAACATATAAGGTAACTACAAACATACAACAGTCGACCCGCATAATGGCGGGTTTTTTTAGGTTTAAAAATTAGTCAGATTAAAAAAATATGAAAACAGAAGCAGAAATAGGTAGAGAAACGGCTCAAGGCCTCATCGATGATATGGGGCTTGGCCGTCAACTATCCGTAAGATTATCAGTAACGCCACGAGGAAATGAAATGCTCGAGCTTACGAAAATTGGAGAACGGATCGTCATCGACCAAGGGAGTTTGTCATCATTGGAAAAGCCTGCCAAGCAAATTCCGCATTTGTTGAAGCTTATCAGCAAGTTATGCCAATCGGATATGCCTCAGTTAGCGACAACGCAGGATCTTATGGGCAGAGTGAGATATAGGACAAGCACATTGAGTGAAGTGGATCCGAATAGTATTGGACAAGGAAATACATTGCTCAACCGAATGACGCGAACACATAGTACCAGTGTCCCTTGTTCCTATGGCTCAACAGGAGGACTCAACATGGCAGAACTTCTTGAGACGATGATTTGCGCTGAAAGTGCCCGAGCTCATGGTATACGCGCTAGTACGGTGTTTAGCATGACTGGCAGTAATCACTTTCGAGCAAAGCAGATACTTGCACAGTCATCTGCAGTCATTCCAGAACGTTTCCGTAGTGAGTTTAATGACTTTGTTCGAGACCTCGGGAGGTGGCCGTCTGATCAGATGAGACAAGCTGCAATACAGCTTATTCGAGAGGATAGATTTAGTATGCGGGATACGCATCTTGTTGAGTCAGACAGCATCATGAGGGGGCTTGGGCGGGACTTCACCTATGGAAAGCTTCTCATGCTTGCACGATTAGCTGGTGGTGATCCTGGGCTATTTGATGAGCGTAAGACAAGTTTGGAAGTTACTCGAGCACGACGAGAAAATGTTGGCAAACCTGTCATGGATGTGTTGCCATATGATCGGCCCGATGCGATTCGTGGGATTGTTTACTATGCTCGTGATACAGCTATAGCAGGAGATTTTCCTGGACATGTCCTGATGCCAATAAAGGTCACAACGCATGCCAATATTTACAAGTTACTTGAAGGATATGGGGCTCTTGCATCCCAACGAGCTGCTCGTGGAGATGTTGGTGGAGCAATTTTGTGTCCTATTCAAAAACACCGTATCCAGACACGCGCTCAAACGGGGGGTGGTGATCCATGTGATGTCCGTGTGCTGGCATATCTGGAAGATCGATCTCCTAATGGATACAGGGCATTGGTGCAAGACTTTCGGGAGCACTGCCGAGTGCTGACGCCTTCTGAGGTTGTTGCATTTCCAGGTATGGACAAGCGCTTTATTGTTGAAAATTATTTTGAATTATGAAAAACATACTTATTATCTCAGCACATGCAGATGACCACATCTCCTGTGCTGGGACGGTCATGAAGTTACAAAAGGAAAAAGGGTACAAGACCTATGAAATTGTCCTGACAGATTCTGCGCAAGGGCAAAATTTTGCAGTCAATGCTGAGCTGTCTGTTGGCGAAGTGGCAAAGGTTCGTTCTAAAGAGCTTTCCAGAGCCTCAAAGTTTTTGGGGATACGCAAATCCTATCAAATGAATAGGCCTGACTTGGGGTTAGTCTATTCGGACGATGTCATGTATGAGATCGTCCGAGTGATTCGAGAGGTTCAGCCTGAAGTGGTTTTTTTGCACAATGGATATGATGCACATCCTGATCATCTTGCATCTCACACTCTTGGTTTGCATGCGTTAAAAATTTCTGCAATGGGGGTACGTAAGGAAACGCTTGGCAAGCCTTGGAGAGTGCCGACTGTCTTGTGTATGGAAGGCATGCTCCCCATTGAATCCCAGATACTTGTCGATGTGACGGCGTATGCGAAGAGAAAGGCAAAATTGTTTGCGATATATACTTCTCAGGCAAGCTCACAAGCGCAGGATTTTGTCGAGAGCCTTGGTCGTGTTCGCGGGTATCATCTCCGAAAGGTCGGAGGGAGTCATGCTGAAGCATTTACCCTGCAAAACCAGTTTCCCATTCTTTATTTTGATGAATAAGTGCTTTATAGATCCAGATCAGAGCGTCGTCGTCAAGATTTGCGCGACTAGAGAGATAGCCTTGCGAGAGGTTGAGGGTGCTCATGTGTTTCAGAAGTTTGTACATACGAGCAATCCAAAACGAGTTGATTCCAAGACGCTTGAAATGGTTCTGATTGATGGGAAAATTGGGACTGCAGTCCCATGTAAGGTCCTGAATGGTCATGTTTTAGATATGTTTCGCAAAATAGTCAGTGAACCGGTATTACATGACTATCAAATGTCCCCGTATTCGATGTACAGGCACATTCGTAAGCTCAGAAAAAAGTATGCGTATTCCGCAGATATTACATCTTTTTTAGTACAACTTGAAAAAGATATTCGCACGAAGGCCTTTGTCCCCATTCATGGTGATTTGCAGAAGCAAAATATGTTTATTAATCCTTCTGGAGAGCTAGCACTTATTGACTTTGAGCATTTCTGCTATGCCCCAATTGAATTTGAACTCGTGAATAGTATGTTTCATAGTGATGGCAATTGTTTAGATATTCAGTTCTTGCTCGAAGAATTGCGCAAGATTACGCCGATTTCAGATGAGCTAATTCGGAAAGCTTTGGTTTTGTATACCCTGCAGAGGGTTTAGAAAACTAGAGAGCTAGAAATCTAGAAAACTAGATAACTAGGTTACTAGATCACTAGGTTTCTAGATCACCAGATCACTAGATTTCTACAATGGAACGTGCAGTGTTCGCTGAACAAGGGGAGCAATATCCTGTGTCGCTTGAAAATGAACCTCCTGCGCTGATTTTTGATCGAGCTTGACAGACCATGAGATACTATCCCGAGAGATATAGAGAGTGGTCATCGCATCAAGCACCCGTGCCGAATCTGTCGCCCGCGCATCTTCGCGCAGTCGGGTGGCCTGCGCGTCCGCATTTCCCCCACACATGACGGTTACAGAGGAGTCTCCATGTGTAAATGATCCTTTATTCTGGGTGAACGTTGTCGGCAGAAGAAACTTGATGCCACAGACTACGACTTCCTGAAACGTTATTGGAGCTGGCGTCGGCGTGATGGATGGTGTTGGGATGATTGGTGGCGTCGTCTGGTCGATCCGCTGGATAGACTTTCCTGTTTGAATACCTGCAAGAAAAAGCACAACAGAAACAAGCGCAATGAGCATATTTCGTGAGCGTGGCGTGAATCGCAACATAGAGATAGTATAGCGTATTGCGTTTGGGTGATGAGGGTGTATAATGCCAGATATATGGCAGATTGTATATATAGGTTAAATCAAGATAGAGTCAACAAAGAGTGTCTTGTTATCAGTACTCGTGCTAAATGTCATCATACAGCCCGATGTGCATTTCCACGAGCAGATCAAGCTGAATGTCCTGTAGCATTGGTTGAAAGAATTATAAAGCGATTTGAGGAGACTAGGGCAGTGCCATATGATATGCTCCCTGATCTTACGCGTGTAGCACTTAATGAAATACCAGCAGTTGTAGAAGCAAATGGCAGATTAGCATAAAATATATGTCAGGTCCATGTACAGAAAGAAGTGGTCAAGAGAATGCAGAAGTATGTAACATAATACGTGTTCAAGCTGAAAGTTTTCAAGACAAATGTCCGTATCCTCATATGTCTGGAAAACAATGTCGAGTTGCTCGGGTTGCAGGAGTAGTTATGGAGCTTGTCGAGCGAGGTGTTATTCCAGAGAATCGTATCGGAGAAGCTACACGAATTGCCATGAACACCATTCCAAGAGTGGTAGATCGAAATCATGAGCTTGTATAAATATTTATGAGCACTTGCCAACACAGAGGCTTCAATAACGTATGCGCCCTCCTTGAAAGGGGTGGTGCAAGGGAGGGAGGATACCCCACTCTGTGCCCTCACCCAGAGGTTCATGGGCTTGATTGTGGTCTCGTTGGGCTGGTTGATCATTGGACTGAATCTGAGCTGAGGCGAAGTGGCAGAGGC
>CAYZCU010000002.1:51439-53307 GCA_964477065.1 uncultured Gammaproteobacteria bacterium | reverse complement strand
TATGTTCATCATAGATTTAGCAGTATACCATCGTGTTTGCTAGTTGTCAATAGCACATGATTTGGACTGTCACAGCAATCTAAGGAGCGACTTTTACACCCTTTAGATCCGTGACTGAAATCGCTGCTGTTGGACACCCTCGTGCTGAATCAAGGATCTGTCCTTCGTCTGCTGATTCTGCAGTTTCAAGAAAGATTGCTTTTGACTCATTATCTAGTGTAAAAACCTCAGGTGCAAATGCCATGCATGTTGCTGCACCAATACATAAATCTCTATCTATTGTTACGATAAGATTATGTATTGTGCGTGTATCATGTGACATTCGATGATTATACCATGACTAATACACTGAACTCTCGTGTTTATTTCACTTCATTGAGGGCTTTCTGAATAGCCTCCAAGGGGAGCAAGGCACATTTGAGTCTGATGGGGGAAAGGTCAATCTGAAGGAGCTGAAGAACATCGTCACCTGTCAGGTCACGTATCTGCGTGATACTCATCTGTTTGATATGGTCAGTCAGGAGGGATGCAGACGCCGTTGAGATAGCACATGCCTGGCCGTCGAACTTGCAGTCATCTACTTGCTGGCCATCAACCTTCAAAGTCACCGTCAGCATGTCCCCACAGTCTGGATTGGAGAGTGTACATGTCCCGTGTGCATCAGGTACTGTCCCTCGATTATGGGGAAATTGATAGTGATCGAGAATTATTTCTTGATAGATGGACATAGGAGTGTGATTGCACGCTTGAGTGATTGAGCGAGTGCGTCAATATCTTCGTGCGTTGTAACTGGGGAGATACTTGCTCGTGTCGATGCAACACTACCAAAACGGGTGTGTAGGGGCATAGCACAATGATGACCTGCACGTACAGCGATACCGTCCTCTGCCATGAGTCCCGCTATGTCATGTGGATGACATCCATTATGTGTCCATGATGCGATCCCAACTCGTGGATATTTTGAATCGTGTCCTAAAATTGCAATGTCATCAGACACGTCGGATAGACGTTCCAATAAATAGGTACTCATCTGAGCATCATGGTGCGCAAGAGCATCATACCCTATTTTTATCATGAACTGACATGCCTCACCCAGCCCGATCATTTCCGCAATTGGAGGCGTCCCTGCCTCGAAGCGTTGTGGGATGTCGGCCCAGGTTGTTTCCTGGATTCGTACGTCAGCTACCATTTCACCTCCATACATACATGGTCTCATGTTGTTGAGAAGTTCCTCTTTTCCCCACAGTATCCCAATACCAGTAGGACCAAACATTTTGTGTCCAGAAAAGACAAAAAAATCACAGTCCAGATCGTGAACATCAACGGGAATATGGGCTACCGCTTGCGTCCCATCTACTATGATGAGTGCATGAGGCTGGCACCGGCGGATTTCAGATATAATCTCCTTAAGGGGCATGATGGTGCCAAGTACATTTGAAATGTATGGCAATGCGACAATTCGCACTGTGTCAGTTATGATGCTCGAAAGATCAATCTTCCCGTGCTCATCATAGATATCCAGATCACCTGCATCTGTACAATCAATAACTCGAAACTCTGCACCTTTTTCAAATGAGAGCTGTTGCCAAGGAACAAAATTAGCATGATGATCGAGGATCGTTGTAACGATGACATCATCACGGTCAACAACATCTCTTCCGATGGTCATTGCGATGAGGTTCAGCGCCTCTGTCGCATTTTTTGTACAAATGATTTCCTTCGATGATGAGGCATGTATAAACTGCGCTATGATCTCACGCGCACCTTCAAATCGCGCAGTTGCTTCTTCAGAAAGATCATACAACCCGCGATGAACATTGACGCCGTATGTTGTGTAATACTTGTTCATGACATCAAGCACCTGTTGA
>CAYZCU010000002.1:0-51429 GCA_964477065.1 uncultured Gammaproteobacteria bacterium | reverse complement strand
TGATGCTGAATCTAGATACACTTTCTGTGGATGAGCCTGCAGTAATGGAAAATCCGTTCGCGATATATTCATAGGCCTAGTGATTCACGTGTAATCGATTCACCACCTTGTGCATGCACGTGTGCAAGAAGGCTATCTATAAATCCGTCTACAAGAAGTTGCTCTGCATCACTTGATGTCAATCCTCTGCTTTGGACATACTCAAGCTGATCTGCACGCAGTCGCCCTGTCGTTGAGCCGTGGGTACATCGGACATCATCAGCACAAATTTCAAGATAGGGACGAGAATCAACAAAAGCACCATCACTCAAGACGAGATTTTGATTTTTTTGATAGGCATGAGAGCCGTGTGCCCCTGGCTCAATACGAATCATACCTTCATAATCAAATCGTGCAGAATCTTTAAAAACCCCTTTGATCAAAAGATCTGACTGCGAACCTCCTACTTCATGTCGCTGTGTCGTTTTAAGTGAAAAGGAATCATCTTTTTTGCCAATGTACAACCCGAAAATATGCACCTGGGCATCTGGGACGCGAATACGTATATCAAGTGAGCCTGAATAATTGTATAGAACATAGACATGGGGATCTGCATCAGACACCGTAATCGACTGGTCCCCTGTATTAGTTAAAAGAGTACATGTCATGACTAGTAGGTACGTGGTACTCGCTTGATAGCATAACCGAAATCAGCTAATCCATCTGGAGTTGATGTTCGTATAACTTCAGTCTTTTCTCCACGAAGAGCGTACGGAATTCTTCGCAGTTGAATACCAACATAGCCACCAACATCACCGATGATACTCATGCCAACAAATGCAAGCGATGCACCAGTCCCAACAATTTCACGAGTAGCTCGTGTTATCAGATTATGTTTAGGTCTTTCCATATGTGCATTATAGCATACCTTTTTGATCTACCCGACGCTCCCTTCCATCTCAAGCTGTATGAGTCTATTCAGCTCAACTGTGTATTCAAGTGGAATCTCTTTCGTCACTGGTTCAATGAATCCATTAACGAGCATACTTTCAGCATCTGCACGTTTGATACCGCGGGACATGATATAACATAATTTCTCTTCACCGAGTCGCTCAACCGTGGCTTCATGCTGAACCTCTGCTGTTTTATTTTTAATCTTCATCGTTGGATACGTATCAGTTCGCGCCTGATCATCCAGAAGAAGCGCATCACACGATACATACACCTGCGCATCATCTGCATCAGGATGGACAGTAACCAGTCCGCGATAGGAGGTGCGACCAGAACCTCGTGAGATAGATTTAGAGATAACTCGCGAGGATGTATGGGGAGCGAGATGGAGCATCTTTGCACCTGCATCTTGATGTTGGCCGGGGCCAGCATAGGCGATTGAAAGCACTTCACCACGCGCACCCTCACCCGTGAGATAGACAGACGGATATTTCATCGTCACTTTACTCCCGATATTACAATCGATCCATTCCATAAGTGCATGCTCCTGGGCGCGTGCACGTTTGGTGACAAGATTGTACACATTGTTACTCCAGTTTTGAACCGTCGTGTAGCGAACATGCGCATGTGGTTTGACGAAAATTTCCACAACAGCTGCGTGGAGGGAGTCAGTGGTATATACGGGAGCTGTGCAATTATGCACAGCAAATCCTTTGACAAGATATGATTCGACACCTTTTACCTCAATATTGAAAACATAATCGTCCCATAATGCATGACTTATTGAGCGAATGGGGATAATATAATAGGACTCATTTTCCCTGATCTCAGACCACGTTCGACCATCTGTATAGGTTAAAATATACTGCTCACTTCGATGAATTTGCCTACCATGTATGACATCATTCCCTTCCTTGCGAATGAGTATACTTGCAAAAATACCAACTCTGCTTAAGAGATACTGTAACTGAACTGCAAGATCTCGTGAGGCTGTTGACACTCTTCTCAAGGTACTTGATTTCCTACCTCCCCTCGATGAAATATTTCCATCTCCAATAAAATATGAGTCATAGAACTTCATAATCTTATCTGTCTGAACGTGCATCAGCTCGTCGCTGAGGATCTTACGCTTTGAATATTTCCCACAATGATATGTGCATAATTTGAACAATTCACGCGAATACACAGTTAAGGTTAATGCATGTTTACGTTTATCATGTGCAATAGACCCACGTTTTCCAATAATTACTTTGAGCAAGTCTTGAATACGCTTAATGTGAATCATTTCCTTTTCTGACATCGTAAAAGTTATCATGTATTGCTTCAAACTAGTGTGATAATGAGCAGATCCTTCGGCAGTGTAAAATCCTAGTACTTCAAGCTCTTCATCTGTAAACTCACACTCCGATGACGCTATGATATGATGAGGTTTGGGATACATTAGGAAATCTCCTTTTTTCAACATTGAGACAGGAATAAATTCAGGCTTTGCAGATCTGAGAAGCTCAGAATTGACTTCTGGTAGCCATCCATTTCGTTGTTTACGTTTAATACATACATTTTCTCTCTTCACAGCTAAGACTGGATGTTCTTCAGTTAAGGAGAAGGTATTAAAGGGGGAGAGTGGTGTGACTGTATACATGATGCCTTTAAATTTTCGACACATAGTCTTTGCAACATGTGAGATCCCACCTGTATGTGTCCTCACAATATCTCCGGGCTGTACTGATTCAATATTTGCCCAACCAGTACATGTTGATATCTGTTCTCCTGCTGGAAGACAACCTTCCACATACCCAACAGAGCTTCCTTCTTCGGCTATAATCAATGTCCTTTCAAACTGCCCAAAGCGCTCTGCATTAATACGAAAGTATGCTTGTAAGGGGAGCTTGACGTGTACGCCCGCTGGCACATACACAAACGACCCTCCCGACCATACTGCTGTATTAAGAGCTGAAAAGATATTATCGCCAGCAGGGATGAGTTTACCAAAATACTCCTGAACGAGCTTCGGATGGAGTCGAAGCGCCGTATCCATATCACAAAAAAACACACCAAGCTTTGTCAATTCTTTTTGAATACTTTCATACACGACCTCTGAGTCATATTGCGCAGATACGCCTGCTAAAAAATCTCTCTCTGCCTGTGGGACACCGATGCGATTATATGTTTCAATGATCTCAGAAGGGAGCTCTTCCCAGCTGTCCATTTGCTTAGGCGTCGAGCTGGCAAAATACGTAATATCATCGAAGTTGATACCCTGCAGATCTGCCCCCCAGTCAGGCATTTTTTTGCTTTTAAAAACAGCATATGCTTTAAGTCGTAGATCAAGCATCCATGCAGGCTCTTTTTTATATGCTGAAATATCCCGTACCGTTTGTTCACTTAACCCTCGTGGTGTCGTAAAAATTGGCTTCTCTTCCATAGAAAAGCCATATTTATAATCAAAAATCAGATCGTCTTGAGGAGGTGTATGAGCCATGATTATATATGTACGATGGTGACTTTACGCTTATAACCCATCATAGCCATCTTTTTCGACACGTTGGGCAAGTGATGCATCACCTTCTGCAACAATTTTTCCGTCACGAATAATGAGCACGACATCAGGCGTGATGTATTTCAAAAGTCGATTGTAATGGGTAATGATGACAAATGTTTTTTCAGAACTTTTAAGCTGTTTCATCATGTTTGCAATTGTTTTGAGCGCATCCACATCGACGCCTGTATCTATTTCGTCAAATATGAGAAATGTCGGATCAAGAACACAGGCTTGAAGTATCTCCATCTTTTTTCGCTCTCCTCCTGAAAAATCTTCATTCAGTGATCGTGAGAGCAGTTCATCAGGAATATTCAGCTTTTGAGCATATTTCTGAACATCTTGCCGGATAGAGAGAGGATCTCGTTTTCCTTGAAGCGCATAGCGCAACAGTTGATAGATCGTCACACCAGACAGTGAAAGGGGTGATTGAAATGACATAAAAAGCCCCATTTGGGCACGCATATGAATATCCTCTTCATGTATCTCACTGCCACTATGCACTATTTTGGACTTTGGAGCTAACGTGTATGCTGGATGTCCCATAATCACAGATGCAAACGTTGATTTCCCAGAGCCATTTGGGCCCATTATTGCGTATGTCTTGCCCTTCTCAAATGTATATGAGATATCTGAGAGAATCGTTTTATCTCCGACAGAGACCGTTAGATGTTTCAATTGAAGCATAGTACGTAGTATAGCAGATGAATTTACAGCCATCCATCAGCGTAAACGATGAAGATTGCATCACCTTTTTGATACTCGTATACTGAGAAGATATGCCTTTGGAAGAAACCCTCATCGATACGCTTGCGTTTACAGCGCAGTTTGGATCAACACAAGCACAGCGTGAAAAAGCTCAGGACGAACTCTACGGGCAAGCTGAAGCTCATGGCATTTATTGCGCGTCATTGTATGAACTGTACAAAGCTCGTGCGAAAGAGCAGTGGCATGGATTTTCGGTTCCCGCATGCAATATCCGCACGCTGACGTATCATATCTCATACACCTTTCATCGTGCGATGCTCGATCATGATATCGGTCCAGTTGCATTTGAAATCGCATTATCTGAACAAGAATATACCTCACAAACCCATAAAGAGTATGCATCAGCAATCTTGGCAGGCGCATTGAAAGCCGGATACCATGGACCTGTTTTTTTACTGGGCGATCATTATCAAGTACATGCTGAAGCATTCAAACAGGATAAATCTGCTGAACTTGCACGCCTTGAAGCATGTATTCGTCAAGCCATTTCAGCGCGTTTTTATTCTATTGATATCGATGGATCAACTGTTGTCAATCTTGACCTTCCCCACGAATCAGCACAGCAAAAAGACAACTACGAAGTGACTGCACATTTGACAAAAGTTATTCGCCGATGGCAACCTGCAGATGTAACCATAGCTGTCGGAGGTGAAATTGGTCATATTGGTGGTGTCAACAGCACAGAAGCAGATTTTGATGCATTTATGAAAGGGTATTCCTCAATTTTGACATCAGATATGCCTGGACTTTCAAAGATTGCACTGCAGACGGGGACGAGTCATGGAGGGACCCCTCTACCCGACGGTCAGCTCAAAGAGGTACACATCGATACATCCCTCCACTCGACAATCGGAGCAACGGCCAGATCCGACTACGGTCTAGGGGGAACAGTTCAACATGGCGCATCAACACTCCCAGAAGATAAACTTGCAATGTTTCCTGAGACTGGAACACTTGAGGTGCACCTGTCTACTGGTTGGCAAAATACTGTGTATGATGCTCTCCCTCACGAACTTCGCGAGCGAATGTATGAGTGGGTACGTACTCAGCTTGCCGTTGAGAAGCATAAAGATATGACAGATGAACAGTTTCTCTACAAATCACGGAAGAAGGCATTTGGCCCATTTAAAAAAGAACTTTGGTCACTCCCTGATATCCAGATGCAACCAGTTTTAGACGCCGTCTATAATCAGTTTGTACGCGTAGCAACAGCGTTGAAGGTAATACATGCTCGTTCAGTTATTGATTCCACATATCACTCATGAACACCTATCCACTTTTGAGAGGAACATCTATTCAAAACAAACGTGTGCTTGTACGTGTTGATTTTGATGTTCCAACCCATGATGGGACGATAACTGATGATACACGCATTGTCACGAACATCCCAACACTAAAAAAACTACTTGATGGCGGTAATCGACTTATCCTCATGGCCAAGCGAGGACGTCCGACGAAGCGTGATCCTGCCTTTTCACTTGCCCCCATCGCAGATGTCCTCTCTTCATATCTTCCAGGAAGCACGTGCCAGCTCATACCAGATTTTCGATCTGAGCCTGCGTCAACCTGGACAGCACAAACACCGCATCACATTTTGCTCCTTGAAAATACCCGCTTTTTTGATGAAGATACCACCCATGAGCAATCAGTTCTTACGAAGCTCTGTTCACTTGCAGATGTCTATATCAATGATGCTTTTGCAATGGCTCATCGGGACGAGTTTGATATCACCAGTATCCCTCAACACCTTCCAAGCTACGCTGGGCTTTCACTTGAGACAGAAGTCAGTGCAATCATGCGCGTGATCGCTGAACCTCGGAAACCATGTGTTGCTATTATTGGTGGCGCAAAGATAGAAACAAAAGTTGAGCCCATTAAAAAGCTTATGGACCTCTGCGACAGCATCCTTGTTGGCGGTGGCATCGCCAATACTTTTTTGAAAGCACATGGCTATGATATTCAAGATAGCCTGTATGATGAATGTGAATTGAAGCATGCTCAATCCCTTATTGACTATGCATCAGATAAGCCTGTTGCGCTCGTGCTTCCCACAGATGTGCGTATAGGTGATCCTGAAGATGAAAACAGTACTGCTGATTGTGTGCCAGTTTCTCAGCTCCCTCCGCAGAGCCATATACTTGATATTGGTCCTCGGACACAAGAAATCTATGCAGACATAATTCATGATGCACGCACGCTTCTCTGGAACGGTCCGATGGGACTATTCGAGCATCCTGCATTTCGACATGGGACTGATGCTATCTATCGAGCGATAGTGCATAATAGACAGGCCTATTCGCTAGTTGGAGGAGGCGATACACTTGGCGCACTCGCACGCAAACATCAGGTACATGAAATCGATCACCTTTGTACTGGTGGAGGAGCTATGCTCTCTCTCATTGAGCATGGTGATCTCCCTGCCTTACAAGCGCTGAGAGCTTCCTCATCGAATAAATAGCACATAAAGAAGGATGCTCGTTAGAACGAGGAGAGATATTGAAATCCCAGTCAAAGCAGACATTTTTTCCACCTTTCTTGAAAAACTATCCATTATATTTGAATAATATATGTAATTTGTAACAAAATCATAGCTACCGTAAGTGAATGTATAACAACTGATATTCGTACTTTTTTATCTAGAAGCATGAGTGGCGATACCCATGACGCCATTATGAGTCCTGCTGAAATATTCACTAAAACATCACTAATGATACTAACTGCTATCTGTACTTTCATATTACCACAGCATACACCACAGTTATGAAAAAATTATGAAATCAATGTTTACTGTTTTTGGATTCTCACATCGCGCTTTTTGAATGCTTCGCGAGCTTGAAGATATTGTATGACATTAACAATTGCTCGGGGTTCACCATCATGATTACACTCAAGACAATACTTTGACATGCCATCTGAAATGAGAAGCTTATCCTGCATTTCAGCGAGAGGGTCATCAGCTTTGAATAGATACCACCCAGTTTCTCGTTGAACGGGGACCATTTCTCGAGTAAGCACTCCAGCGCCAACATTTTCTCGACCCTTGGTAATGTACTCAAAGCGTGTCGGACATGCCTCGCCACCTTCATTCACATTGTCAGCAGAAGGGATGCGACCTGTCAGGCTACAGACACTATACCCCATCACATTATCAGGCTTGCGTGGCCACATATCTTTCTGATCAGCAAGCACCTCTGTCATAATATCGTTCCAAATCGGTGAAGCGCCAGTGACACCTGATGCAACAGCGGACATTGGCTTATTATTGTTGTTCCCCACCCACACTGCAGTCAAGAAATTAGGAGTATACCCGATTGTCCAATTATCTCGTAAATTGTTTGTTGTCCCTGTTTTGACAGAGACTGTTTTCCCACGAATAACAAGCTCACTACTTGGACCAAACGCTGGTGTACGGGCCCCATTGTCCAGCAAGATATGAGAGATAATATATGCTGTTTCTTTCGAGATGGCACGCTTTCCTTCAATCGCCAAGAAGTTTGGATAATCAAGTGGTTTGTGAAGATTCTGAATAAAATTAGGATCAGTATATTCATACAGTTTCTTGCCATTTTTATCTGTCACCTTGAGAATTGAAACAACTTCCTTGGGGACGCCTTCATTTGCAAATGCAGAAAAGGCTTGTGTCATCTCAACCATGGTGACTTCTCCACCCCCAAGGGTCAGTGAAAGCCCATACTTCGTTGGATCTTTATATGACTTGATCAAAAATGCTGGCGCAGAAGCGATGAAATCCTTCACACCAATCATACCAAGCATCTTAACGGCGGGAATGTTGTATGAATTGGCAAGTGCAAAGCGTAGCTGGACTGGACCCCGAAATGAGCCATCATAGTTACCCGGACAGTACGGAGCAGGCTGGCCCTCATTCATAAAACACGTCGGACCATCATTGAACACACTTGCAGCAGTGACAATCCCTTTCTCAATCCCGACAGCATACGTGACTGGCTTGATTGATGATCCAGGCTGGCGACGTGCTGTTGCTACATTGTATGATCCTGAACCTGTCGCAAAGAAATCGGCTGATCCAACCATAGCCAGAATTTCACCAGTTGCGGGACGCGTGACCATAGCGGCCCCATTGCCAACTCGAAGTCGTCCAAGCTGTGCAATTTCCTTCTTAACCGCAGCTTCAGCAGTTGCCTGTATCTGGTAATCCAAACTCGTCGTCACCTGAAGCCCCCCTTGCTCGAGCAATGCCTTCCCATACTCTTTTTCAAGGATAGAACGTACATAAAACACGAAATGAGGTGCTTTTATTTCTGTTCCACGAGGACGAATATGCAACGGCGCTTTGAGTGCACGTGTATATTGATCCTGTGTAATGTAGTTCAAATCACGCATACGATCGAGCACTTGTTTCTGTCGAGCCTTTGCTTTATCGAGATTTGTATATGGATTGTATGCACTAGGTGCGGCGGGTAGACCAGCCAGCAGTGCTGCCTCCTCAAGTTTCAACTCTTTCGCATCTTTGCCAAAATATGACTGTGCACCTGCTTGGACACCATACGAGACACCACCATACGGGACTTGACTCAGGTACAACTCAAGGATCTCATCTTTACTCAAGAGTTGCTCAATTTGAATTGCCAGAACTGCCTCTCGGAGTTTTCGACGTATAGTCCGCTCTGGTGTCAAAAGCGCTGATTTGACAAGCTGTTGTGTCAGCGTCGAACCTCCTTGCTTAGCTCCTCCCATGACCATTTCCTTTGCGGCACGCAGTACGCCTCCAAATATCGAGATACCACCATGCCTGTAAAAATCTTTATCTTCAATAGCAAGTGTTGCTTGAGCAACATAAGGGGGAAGTTCCTTCAGATGAATAGGTGTTCTGTTTTCCTCATTGTAGACCTCGTACAGCAATTCCCCATTACGGTCATAAATTTTAGATGACAAGGGAATGACCCCATAGTTACGCAGACCAGTAGGATCAGGAAGATCTTTGAAAATGTATGAGTAGATACCAATTCCTGCGCCAAGAGCTACTATACCTGCAATGACAAAAAAAACTTTTCTCGATATAAATCCTGGAACCCATGAGGGATGTTCGTGTGAATCAAGTTTTTGCAGAAACAACCGCATCTTTTGGACGTTGTTACGAATCCAAAGTCGCGCAGTCGTGCTTATTTTTTGAATGTCCATAGACAATAGCTCATTGTATCAAATTCACTCGATACTTTACAAATGTGGCTATCTATGAAGCTGAGATGACATAAAACCTCGTAAGCTGAGCTCCAATTTTTTGGAACTTTTGGATAGCGATTGGCCCAATTTCTCCTGTTCGCATGACATGTGGTCCTCCACAAAACTCAAGCGAGTATGCCCCTGTCATATCATCTTCAGTTCCTCCAATAGCATACACGCTGACTGTATCACCATCTTTTTCTTTAAAAAAAGACTGAGCCCCTAGCTGATCTGCATGCTGACGATCCATAGTGCGTTGATACACAGGCAGGTCTTCTTTGATTTTTTCATTCATAATTTTTTCAACAGTCTGCACATCTTCAGGTGAGATGACATGGTCACAGAAGACATCAAATCGCAATCGCTCCTGCGTGATATTTGACCCCTCCTGACGGATACTTGCACCACATACATCCCGCAATGCCTGGTGCAAGAGGTGCGTCGCTGTATGAAATCGCACAACTTGATCTGATGCATCTGCAAGTCCCCCTTTAAACTTTCCTGCAGAGGATGTCTGAGACAATTGACGATGCTTTTCTTTTTCAGCTTCATATTCATGCATATCAAGGGACATGCCCTGGGACTCTGCAATTTCAGCAGTTAACTCGACGGGAAAGCCATACGATTGAAACAGATCAAAGGCAGTCTTACCGTTTATTGTGGACTGTTTGCGAATCATCGCCAGCCCTTTTTCGAATGTTGCGCTAAATCGTTTCATTTCAGCGTCAATACAGGCTTCAATCACAGCATTTTCCGTCGCGTCAAAGTAGATGCCATCATAGGTCTGGATGAGAGGTTTGACACACATCTTCAGCAATGAGAGCCCCTCGACACCACCCGTCAGGGCATGCATACGCATACCCGCCCGTCGTAGCAACCGACGGAGAATATATCCATGCTCCTTGTTAGAGGGTTGTACCCCATCATGTATCAAGAAAAGAGAGGCACGCATGTGATCTACGATGATGCGCAGATCGTACGAATGATCAGCATACTTTGTGTGGGTTACCTCTTCAAGAGTTTTCATCACAGGAGTAAACAGATCTGTGAGGAAAATATCAGGATTGCCCTGTTGAGCAGCAAGAATACGCTCAAGTCCTCCTCCAAAATCAACATTTTTTTGTGGCAACATGCTCAGGGATCCATCTGCATTTTTCATATATTGCATAAACACCGAGTTCCCGATCTCCAAGAATCGCTTTTCATCTGAATCAGGCCCAGTATGCGGTCCATTGCCAAAATCATAAAATATTTCACTATCAGGGCCACCAATTTCACCAGTTGGCATCTTTTCAGGAGTGCCCGAGCGAGACCACCAATTACTTTTGACCCCATAATAATAAATATGATCATCAGCGATTCCAAGGTCACGCCAGATCTGAGCAGATTCTTCGTCACGCTGGACAAGGTCATCACCTTCAAAGACTGTTACATACAATTTTTCAGGGGCTAAGCCAACAATTTTCGTCAGAAACTCCCATTTCCATGTTATTTGCTCCTTTTTGAAATAATCTCCAAGAGACCAATTTCCCAACATCTCAAAGAACGTCGTATGTCGATTGTCTCCAACGTCATCGATATCTTGTGTTCGGATACATGGCTGAACATCAACAAGTCGATTTCCACTAGCATGACGCTGTGTACCCGCCAAATAGGGGACGAGCGGTTGCATGCCTGAACTCGTAAAAAGTGTTGTGGCATCGTTTTGAAGCACCAGCGAAGCTGGTTCAATTGAGACATGTCCCCTTTCCTGAAAAAACGTGATATATGCCTGGCGTAACTCGTTATGTGTCATGCCAGTAGTATATCAAATTAACCCCCTATCAGATCACAAACTGATGTCTATTTGACTTTTCAGCTCGCATTGCGTAAGATTTACACACTCAGTATGAAAAAAGAAACAAGTATAGCAATTATTCTTGGGATACTTGCTGGTGTGAGCATTGGTGCCCTTGTCATGTGGCAATCCAAGCAAGCACAACGAAATTCATCCGATGTCCTTCAGGGAAGTATTACCCCAACAGTCTCAATCGTCACACAAGAAATCGCACCCCTTCTGATAACGTCACCAGAAAATGAGTCTATCTCAGACTCATCGACGATCACACTCAAGGGATCTGCTCAGGCAGGAGCGTTGCTTGTCATCCAGTCTGAAACAGCTGAACATGTCGAAAAATCAAAAGGGAAAACATTCAGTGTTGATGTCGACATACTACCTGGTGAAAATATTATTCGGCTTACCTCCTATAAAGATAAAACTATTGATAGTCGAACACTTGTTGTCCATTATATCCCTGAAAAATGATACAAAAATCACTTATTACCTTAAGCTTCATGTTAGTCATGGCAGGTTTTTTCACATCTCCAATCCAGGCTTTGACAACCCCCACGCCAACACAAGAAGCGACACCATCTGCAGAACCAACTTCTACTGACGACACCACTTTAAACAAAACAGTCCAATCCCTCAAAGAAAAAATTGAAAATAAAGTTGAACAGATGAATAAAAAAACTAAAAAGATTATTAAAGGAACTATTACTAAAATACAAAAGTCAACGATCACGCTTAAAACAGAGTCGGATGTCGAATATACAGTGACTCTTGATGATACCGTTACCTCTATACTGACAGCATCACTTGAGGACCAAGAAGAACTATCAGCTTCTGATCTTGAAAAAGATGATTATGTTATCGTCTCTGGACCAGTCATTGAAAATCAAGTTTCTGCAAATCGTATTTATAAGCAAACACAGTACACGGTCCTGCAAGGACATATTACCGCCATCAATAAAGACGCATTTACGATCGATGTGCTGACACTTGATAAAGATACGTACACGCTTGATATCGAAAACACGACAAAACAAGTTTTGATGAATTCTAAAACACTTGCTCTTGAAAAATCTGGCTTTAGTAAATTCCAGATTGGTGACAACATCCATGCAGTGATTATCAAACCCGCTAAAGATGCCAAGACGGTGGAGACACTTCGAACACTTATCATCCCCCAAGAATACTTCACACAGTTATAGATTGATTTGCGGTGCAGGAGTTGGCGTTAGTCCAAACTGGCCTTGGGGACAGGCCTTAGAGGCTTGCTCTGCATCCATGTAGTATTCGATCACACCACCATAACACGATCGTGAAGCAATACCTTCAGGCAAACTGAATTCTGTGGGCGGTTGGACATCTCCCGTTACAGGGATATTTTTATCCAAAACATACGTCATGACACGCTTCCAAATCGGTGATGCGCCAGTCACACCCGACGTCAGCTGTGGATTCATAGGCGTGTTGTTGTTGTTGCCGACCCAGACGCCGACAAAAAACTTTCGGGTGTACCCATGTGTCCAGTTATCACGTTTACTGTTGGTCGTTCCAGTCTTGACTGCTACTTTATAGCCAGGGATATTGAGATCTGATTGAAGTCCAAAGGCAAACTTGCGTGCATTATTGTCTGAAAGAATATCAGACATGATAAACGCAGTCTTGGGTGAGATGATATTGTCTGTTCGAGTTACATGAAATTCTTCAAGAACATTTCCTCGATAATCTTCAACCTTCAGCAATGGGTTAAGATCCACGCGTGAACCATAATTGGCAAAGACACCATATGCTTCTGCCATGTCAACCATTTTGACTTCTGCTCCACCAAGAGCCAGTGAAAGGCCATATCGTGTTGGTGTATCCCACGTCGTGATTCCCATAGATTGTGCAAAATCAATAAAAGGACGGACGCCAACCATTTCAAGCGTTTTCACAGCTGGAATGTTGTATGAGTTGGCAAGTGCAAAGCGCATCGGGACATTCCCGTGAAACTGCCCATCATAATTGACGGGAACATAGCGAGGAGCACCTGCAGTTACATAGGCAATTGGCGCATCGAGGATGGGTGTTGAAGCTGTGAGTATACCTTTTTCCAGCGCGAGTGCATACACAAGAGGCTTGATAGATGATCCAGGCTGTCTTCGTGCAGTTGCTACATTAAACGCTCCATACGGATCTTCATAATAATTTTTCGATCCAACCATTGCCAAGATTTCCCCCGTACTTGGAGATGTGACAAGGACAGCCCCGTTGCTGACATTCAGTGATGCGACTTTCGCCACTTCTTCTTTGAGAATCTTTTCTATCTCGTCTTGCATCGTGATATCCAGCGTTGTCACAACGCGCAATCCGCCCTCTTCGACACGTCGAATACCATATTTCTTTTCAAGCAATGACTTGACATAAAAGACAAAATGTGGCGCGCGAATAAAGTTTTTGGGAGGCTGAATCTTGAGTGCTCGACGAACCTCCGTGTCGTATTCTGTTTTGGAAATGTATCCAGTCTCGTACATACTTTGCAATACCTCATTTCTTCGTTGAATAGCAAGTTGTGGATTGACATATGGTGAATAGGATGATGGTGCTCGTGTCAGTCCGGCAAGCAGGGCTGACTCTGATAACGTCAACTCCTGTGCAGATTTATCAAAGTACGTTCGTGATGCCTCTTCAATCCCATAGGCAGTTCCGCCATAAGCAACCTGATTGAGATACATTTCTAAAATCTGCTTCTTTGTGTAGATGCGTTCAGTCCAAATGGCCAAGATGACTTCCTTGACCTTTCGCTCAAAGGTACGCTCTGGGGATAGCAATGAGGTTTTGACTAATTGCTGAGTAATCGTTGAACCCCCCTGTAAATCACCCGTTTTATATGTATCCTTCATCGCTCGCAGAACTCCTCCCACAAGTGATATACCATTGTGATTGTAAAAATTTCTATCCTCAATCGAAAGTGTCGCATGAATAATATCCTCAGGTAAACTATCAATTTTGACTGGTGTACGATCCTGATCTCGATACAGGTCATACAAAAGCGCACCATGACGATCAAATATTTGTGTTGAGACTGAAAAGTTCACTGATCCAATAAGCCGAGGGTTTGGTAAGGACGTCACAAACAGATAACTCTGATAGAGTGCAATGCCAATAAGTCCCGTGAGTATTCCATACAGAAAGTATCGAATTTTGACACTATAGTGATGTGATGGTTTATTTTTGGTTGGTGTAAGAGCCCGAGGTACAGAAATATGGAGCTTATTCACAATTTTTTTGGCAAAAGCACTACTCCTGGAGACAAGGAAGCCTGGTGTTTTGACACTTGATACAACTAAGAAGTCAAATGCCGTGAAGAGCCCAGTAAGTATAGCTAAAACTATATCACCGATAAATATGATAACGACTACACATATGAAAATAAGCCTATATAATGGGGCAAAAAGCACATCTAAGGCCGTTTGATGCTCGTGGGCTTTTCTTTTGGGCATACGCATCACAAATTATATCACATTTTATAGGCCTAAGTATGCGAATTGAACTAGAGAGCAGGAATCTCTTTCAGGCGAGCTTTTATCTGAAGACGGCTGTTAAATGTGCCCACAGGGACACATGTGTACAGATTGACATAAGAATTATCATATTTCGGTTGCAAGGCCCCAATATCTGATGGTTTTATCACCACGCGATCATATATTTCATAGGTATAGCGGACTGAATCAACAGTGACATAAAATATATCCCCTACCTCCAAGGAGGGAATGAAGGTAAAATTCGACTGGTATTCTTTTTTTTTGTACAGAGAAGGATGGGTTGAATGCCCGAATATATTGACTGTTCCCTCTATTCCGGGTGGGTTTTCAGGTAGATATTGGATAAGTCCTTCAAGCAAATTATCGCCACCCACGACAACACGTACATTGTCGATGTTGAGCTTTGGGATGGAAAGTGTATATTCTTTGATATCACTGCTATAGGCATTGATGTTCTGGGAAGGCGCATTCGTGAACCACGATGAGGCTTGTGTATAGTCAACAAGATTTGTTGAGTATGCCTCATCACCGTTTTTAATCGAGCGGGCCTTTTCAACGGTTGTAGATTCAAAAGAGCCTGGTATTGGGGCAACAACATCATTTTGAATAAAAAAAGTACTGTAGAGTTCTGATGCTACTATAGGATAGAATGACCAAAAGAGAAACAGCGCCCCAATTGTCATGGTCGTATATGAAACATACGTCAAAAGATGCTTTGTGGCACCTGTTGGTTTTTTGTGGTAACTATATAATGCCATTGAGACTAGTTGAGTGCTTTGAGATCTACACTAATATGCTTTGAGAAGTACGGTATGCGTGATCGAAGGAATGGAAGAGGTGTTGTGATAACTGCATCTATTCCCTCAGCTTTAAAATCTGTTCGTATAACCTTTTCTGCCGAATCAATATCCTTCCCTTTCACTGCAACTATAACTTTATTTTTATCAATCTCAAGCTGAGGAAGTGCTTTACTTGCTACCGAGATTGTTACCTTTTTCGATTTCTTATCACGCACTGCCTTCGTTACCCGAAATGTTACCTGTGATGTTGCAAGAAGATACCCATCTGGGATTTGAGAACGAACCTTATCTAAAATAAGCTTTTTTACCTGCGAGTCATCCAGAGAGTAAAACACAACGTCTGCTTTGACCTGAGATGATACTTCCTTCGCTTCTTCAGCAATTTCTTTTGAGTACGTTTGCCCTGTCGTATCAATAACGGTTAAATCCTTGACAATACCACCTGTTCCGGCAATAGCACGCAACTTTTCAGCGCTCTTGGTATCGATATCAGCCTTAATCTTTTTATCAAGGGCTGCATAATCTGCCTTATCAACAGTTTGAATCTGCTTACTTGATCCGCCAGTAAAGGCAGATTCTGATTTTGCAAAATAGGTCGTGTCCGAAAATCCCTCAATACTCAACTTCGTTTCCTTTTTAATATTGTATTTTGTACCAATATCTTCAGCTGTGACTGTTACAGATGCTTTTGATGTGGAAGTCAAAATGTTTTCATCATCCGTGACCGTCTTTTTAGCACCATCGACAGTGACCGCTTTATCAAGCGTAAAAACAAGCCCATCGGCTGATTTGAGCTTCGCTCCTTTATCAAATGTCTTTGCCTTGTCATCAGCATTGTATATGACACACGTGCCCTTTGCTTTTTCTCCAACATCATCTTGCCCGGATGTTGCGACTTTTGCTGAAGATGAGATTGTTTCTTTATGCTCAGTAAGCGTAACCTCATCTCCGAGTTGTATCGTGTCTTCAATCGGCTCAGTAGCATAGATGACAGTTATTTTAGCTGAATGGGCATAGTATAAGGCTCCCCAGACACTCCCACAAACGAGAATAAGCCCACATGCAAGTATGATCAGCTTCTTGACGGGT
The DNA here is from genome assembly GCA_964477065.1 of uncultured Gammaproteobacteria bacterium. GTDB lineage: Bacteria > Patescibacteriota > Microgenomatia > UBA1406 > HO2-37-13b > 2-02-FULL-43-11-A. The sequence continues at coordinate 34,749 of CAYZCU010000002.1, read as the reverse complement.
ATCCCTGATGGGAGTCGCCCACGCATATCAAACATTGATTTCATACGTGAGAGTATACCAAGCAATCGGTCTCGCAGAGATAGTTTATCTTGATCAAACGATTCAGGTGCTTCTCCATAATCAGACTCACTCTGTGGAGCACTGTATGATGATTCAACTGATGGTTCTTGCACGGGTACGTACGATGGCTTCTGATCTGCTACAGTATCCGTACGCACATCAGCTCCGATAACAAATCCCATCAGATTTTCGTGTGCTTGTACCGATTGTGGGGCAATGCTTGAGGTGGGCTTATCATCAACGACCACTTCAGCTTGTTGAGCTGGCAAAACAATACGAGATGAACTTTGCCCGAATAATTCCTGCGCGACTCCATGCACAAGGGCACTTTTCAGCTCTGACTCTTTCACCACACCAAATTGAGGAATTTGAATGAAGTGAGGATCATTCCATGGATGCATCAAAAGAGCATGCGATTCATGCTCAACAGATGGTGTGTCATACATGACAATACGGGCTGGGAGCAACAGCTGAGCAGGCATATTTTTGATAATGTCCTCAATATCATTGATGACACTTGCTGATTTCGATCGAGTTTCGTGAAAAAGCTTTCGACCACCTTTGTACACACACATAAATACAGATGACATGTCTACTTCGACAAAAACAGCGTTCAATGGAGTATGTTCAAATTCTGCGAATGCTAGGGCAAGGCTTTCTTCTAACTCGATGTACCCAAGTGACTCAAGTTCATTTTGAGCGAGAACTGATTTCAATACGTCCAGGTACTGTGCCTGCAATTCCCCTGATTGAGTGTCTATCAGATGTGAATAGACAAAGAATGTCGCTTTTTGTAGCTTGATGTCATGCTCTTTTTCAAAAGCAAACAAAATTTCATCAATGTCATAGACAAGACTATCCCATGTTGGCGTTGTGGTGAATTTTTTTTCATCAATAAGCTCCACCTGACGAGTAGATGCATTGACCGTACAGACCCATGCGCGAGCGTCTTGCTGGCAAAGCAGAAAAACTGCAATGTATTCTAGCTGGTTAGTTTTTTTTTCAGAAAATAATCCCATTACTCAATTTTATACTTTTCTAATACTTGTTGCACCCCCTGTGAGGCAGTTTGCAAAGCCTGCTGGTATGAAATTCCTTTCATTGTTGCATGTATCGCATCACGTATATACGTAATACTATCATCATTGATGCCATTATCATAGGTTCGAGACGCAAGAGGAAGGCTTTTCATGTGCGGAGCTTGTTCAAGGACTGCACCAAGATACGGATGGGTCAGAAGCGTATCTCGCAAATCAACACGCGAGTACGCGACACCAAATGGTCGGACTTTGGCCTGCTCTTGATAAAGTTTCGTCATCGTGTCTTTTTTACTGAGATAGACAAGAAATGCCCATGCTTCTTCTTGGTGCTTACTTGTCTTAGAAACTCCCTCAACCCAATACGTCGCCAGAGATAATTGCTGTGTCCCTGGTAAAACAGGAAGGACTGTTGCCTTCATGTGAATATCAGGGTTTTGGGACAAAATTTCCAATATCTGCCACGATGGAACAATAATCATGGCAACTTTCCCTTGAGCAAATGCTGAAATGCTGTTGGGCATGGACTCATTCCAAAAATTCAACTGTGGCTCTGCAAATTGACGATAATTTTTCAACACCTCAACGCCCTCAGGATCACTCATACGACGAATATCACCTCCATTTTGAAGGAGCATCCATGCAAAAATATCAGAATAATGCTCTATATTTTCAGCAGTACCAAGAGCTATACCTGAGGTGAGGATGTTTTTATCAACGTCTTCAACTCGCAGGGCATCTGCATCTGTCAAAACATCATCCCACGTTTGCGGAGGCGATGATATGCCAACTTTTTTAAAGAGATCCGTATTGTAAACCAAGACAAGCCCATCAATCCCCAAAGGTATGCCATAGTAGCTACTGTTTGCATACAGATCATCCTTTGTAACTTCATAAAATGTTTTCTCAAATTCTGCTGAGCTCATCGCACTCTGGGGAAGTGGGGCTGCAAGCTCAATGATGCTTGGGAGCCACGTATTGTGAAATCGGAATATATCAGGACCTCGCCCTTCTTTCCCTCGAGTCAAGAGTTTTTCACGATAATCTCGAGGATCTTGTTTAACATAATTGATGGTTACTTCAGGGTGTAAGCGTGTATATTCATCAATAATTGGCTTCATCACTGCTTTCTCTTCCCATAACCCCCAATATTCAAGGACACCAGCACTTTTTTTCACTCCAAAAAGTGATCGAATAAAGAGAAAGACAAGCAAAAAGATAATGATCGCAGCAACGACGCCCAGACCGAGAAAAAGATACTTTTTTACCTCGCTTCGCCCGCCAAATGATGCATCATCAATGACAGGGACCGTAGCATCGCCTCCCCCACCAAGATCAGACAGGGTCAATTCCTCTGGAGTTACCTCAGGAATGTTTTCAGGAACAATTTCAGTTTTAAAAGGAACTGGATGATCTGCTGATTCATCTATTGGATCAGCCTTGTAGATAGGGATATTTTCAGATTGACTGGCATTTGTTTTTTGCTCATCGGCCATACTATAATAGTAGTTGATTTCAATCTTGTTTTAAAGTCATTCGTACATGAAATACACCATAACACGATCACTATTGTTTGTCATACTTTTTGTCAGTATCAGTATGTTTGTTCTCTGTACCTATGCAGTCGAACAGACACAAAAATATGATGGAAAAGTTTACCCGCATGTTGTTGTCAACGGGGTAGATTTTGGAGGGAAAACACGTCAGGATATACATGCCTACTTCAAACCCAAGAATAAAGCCCTCAGTACCCTGATTTTACATGTGCGTTATGAGGAATCAGTCGCTACTTTTTCAGGGAAGACACTTGCGCTTCACTATGATAGCGACCATATTGCTGATCAGGCACTGCTTATTGGACGAACTCCTCATCTCCCCAGTCGTCTGCTTCAAATCGCAAGTACGTTCTTTAATCTTAATGAATATACCTTCACCTACAAGCCAATGTTTACCATGGAGCCCGTCGATACGTATCTCGAAGAGGTTGATGAAACATACTCAGTGCCTGCCGAAGATGCATTGTTTACATTTAAAAACAATCGGGTAACGTCATTTAAAACTGAGAAAAACGGTATCGAGATTGATAAAGATGCAACACATGATGATATCGTTACCTTTTTGCTTAATCCAAAGCTCAGTCCCTCTCCAACATTCTTGGTCCATGATACGGTGGTTGCCCCAGAGATTAAAACAGGCGATACAAACGACCTTGGTATACAAGAGAAGATAGGTGAAGGGAAGTCAAACTACACAGGTTCATCTCCTGAGCGGGTCCATAATGTCCTCTTGTCAGCATCACGGTTTCATGGCGTCTTGATTCCCCCTGGAGAAACATTTTCATATAATGCCACCTTGGGTGATGTATCTCTTTCAACTGGGTACAAAACAGGCTATGTAATTAAAGAAGGTCGTACGGTGTTGGGAGATGGTGGAGGGATTTGTCAAAACTCTTCAACACTTTTTCGAGCGGCGCTCAATACGGGACTGCCGATCGTCGAACGTCATGCACATGCCTATCGTGTCCACTACTATGAAAATGATAGTAAGCCCGGACTCGACGCGACAGTGTACAGTCCAACTGTGGACTTTAAGTTTAAAAATGACACACCGGGACATATCTTGATTCAAACAAAGACTGATACGGTAGCTCGAACAGTCGTTTTTGAGTTTTATGGAACAAAGGATAATCGTCGTGTTGAGCTGTCAGAACCTCGGCTGTACGATCAGCGACCTGCTCCAGAGGCGCTCTATCAAGACGATCCTACGCTTCCTCGTGGCGTTACTAAGCAAGTAGACTGGTCTGCACCTGGGGCAAAGTCATCATTTACGTATAAAGTTATTCAGGCAGATGGGACAGTCACGCAGGATAGAACCTTCTACTCTGTGTATCGACCATGGAAAGCGATCTTTCTTGTTGGAACGCAGTAGCTTATCGCTTTGGTGACTGCTTTTGACGTCGTGCTCGTCCACCTGTACCAGGCTTTCGGCGCTCACGAGTGCGTGAATCACGGGTAAGGAGTCCTTCAGGCTTCAACTGTGCTCGTAGGGATCCATCGACAAGCTCAAGTGTTCGTGCAAGGCCCATAGCTGTTGCTTCGAGCTGGCCATGCTTCCCACCACCGCGAACGACGATTGAGATTGCAAATCGACCAACAGCATCAGCAATTTCCAAAGGCTTCAAATATACTTTTTTGTCAGTATCAAGGGGAAAGTACGTATCAATTGGAAGATCATTGACCATGATTTCACCTTTTTTAACCTCAGAATTAACACTTAATGTCTTTGCTTTTTGGATATACAATCGAACGCGGGCAACTGCTGATCGGCGTCGACCAATTGCTTCATAATATGTCAGTGCTTTTGCTTTAGTTGCCATAGTTAAAATTTATCAGAATAAGGATGTGTATTATCCGAAAAAACATATAATCGAGTCATCCTCTGCGCACGAAGCTTATTTTTAGGCAACATCCCATTAACAGCATTTTGGATGATCTTTCGTGGATCCTTTTCCATAACCTGTTTGTATGATGCTTCTCGTAAGCCACCTGGGTAGCCAGAGTATCGTGTATAAACCTTTTGTTCAGCCTTGCGTCCAGTCACCACAACATCTTTTGCATTGATAACCACCACATAATCTCCGCTATCAACATGAGAAATGTAATCTTTCTTATGTTTACCGATAAGCAATTGACTGATGTCAGAAACTGTTCGACCAAGGACCTTACCCTTCATATCAATCAGATGCCAGTTGCGAACAACGTCTTCCTTTCGGGCGCTTGGTGTCAGATGTGTAAGATGTGCCATATATTATTTCTTTTCAGTAACTTTTTTGACTGCTGGCTTTTTTGCGGGTTTCGCATCAGGCGTCACACCTTTTTCTGTTTGAGCTTCTTTGACCCATACAAGTCGAGACATATCTGCACTATCACCTTCGCGAATCATCAATTTTGACAATGAGACAAATCCTGTTGATCGCTTAAATGTAGGAGCAATAACATTGATCAAATTATCAACTGCAGTTACGTCAGCTAATTCTTTGAGCAATACGTTCCTGTCTGCAAGAGTTCCCTTCTGAGCCTTATGAACCATGCGATCAATACGAGCCTTCAAAAATTTTGCTCGCTTTGTCGTGGTATCAATGTGTCCATGCTTCAAGAAATTCAAACACAACTTACGCACAAGTGCTTGGTGCGAATCTTGACCTTTCGTGAACTTGACTTTTTTGATACCGTGTTTCATTTACTTATCTTCAAGAATAACTCCTAATTTTTCAATTTCCTTCTCAATCAATGAAATGGACTTTCGACCAACGCCCTTCAAGCTGACAAGTGCTTCTTGTCCTCTTTCAGCGAGATCACCAACTGTTTCAATTTTTTCTCGAAGCAGTGCATTGATGACTCGTGTTGGCAAATCAAGTTCATCGATAATGATTTCATAGACATGCGGATCGACATGTGCTGTACCTGAAAGGGCAACACCATCAGACCCAACTGATTTTCGACCTTCAACATCTTCACCAGACATCATGTAGGTAAAGAATGATCCCAAAATATGTGCTGATCGAGTCAATGCATCATGAGGAGTGATTGATCCATCAGTCCAGACCTCAAGTGTCAATTTATCAAAATTTGTCTTTCGTCCAACACGCTCATCTTCAACTTTGAAGGTTGTTCGCTTAACAGGTGAGAAGACAGAATCCATAGCGAGTGTCCCAAATGTTGGTTTCTCTTTTTCTTCAGATGGACTGTATCCAATACCCATTTCAATCGTAAGTTCGATATCAAGATGTGCCTTTGGTGTGGTCAGTTCAGCAATCTGCTGATCTGTGTTGACAACTTCGACGTCACCTTTGAAATCTGCTCCTGTCACAACACCTTTTCCTTTATGTGATAAGGTCAAGGTGAATGGACCTTTACCTGTTGCTCTAAAGCGCAATTCCTTCAAATTAAGAATAATTTCAAGTCCAGACTCTTTCACCCCTTCAAGGGTTGAAAAAGGATGCACAACATCATTCATTTTGACATACGTAATAGCAGGACCCTCAAGTGAAGAAAGCATAACGCGTCGCAATGCATTACCCATGCTATTGCCAAATCCTGCAGGGAGTGGAGTAAATACAAACTTTGCATAACTCTCTGTCCCATCAATTGTTTGTGTAACGAAGTCTGGTACCAACATATATTTTATCGGGAATAGAACTCTATAACAGCCTGAAGGTTCACATCGTTACCGATGGATTCAACTTCGGGCACACCAACAACCTTACCTGCATCAGCTTTTCTTTCAAGCCAAACTGGAAGGGTGGTGTTTTTTTGACTGAGCAATTCTTGCACATACGGAATTGAACGTGTTTTATCTTTTTTAAAAGTAATAATATCATCAACTTTTACTTGAGCTGATGGGATACTTGCTTTCTTACCATTAACCAAAAAATGACCGTGGTTTACTAATTGTCGAGCTGATGCACGTGTTGGTGCAAAACCAAGTCGATACACAACATTATCGAGTCTCCATTCAAGAAAATGAACAAAAAGATGACTTGTGTTTCCAACATGCATACTTGCTTTTTCAAAATATTTTCGCAATGTTGATTCTGTCAGGCCATACATACGTTGTACTTTTTGCTTTTCACGAAGCTGTTGACCATATTCTGTCAGCTTTTTAAATCGACTATTTGGCTTTTGTCCCGGCTTAATAGCTAATCGACGAAGCAAACTTGCTTGCGCTTTTGATCCTTCAGTTTTCAAGCCCAAATCAACTCCCTCTCGGCGTGCTAATCTGTTTCGTGGTCCTGTGTATCGCATAGGTGTATTGAAAAGTTATCCCTTTCGTTGTTTCGGTGGACGAACCCCGTTATGTGGGACAGGTGTCACATCCATAATCTTATTAACATTTACTCCCATTGCTTTGATAGCTTTCAGCGCTGCTGATCGCCCTGGACCAATTCCTTTTATATAAATTGCAACCTCGCGCATATGGTGTTCATCAAGAGCTTTTTGCAGGACTGTTTGCACGGTCACTGTTGCTGCATACGGTGTTGATTTTCGTGTTCCAGAAAATCCATACATACCACATGAACCATTGAGGCAGGGTTGCCCCTTATCATCCGTAACTGTTACAAGAGTATTGTTATATGTCGCAGTGACATATATTCGACCCTTTTCAATATGTTTCTTTTCTTTTTTAACAGCCATAGGTTATTTTTTATTCTGTTGTTGCATTCGTGCAAGATCTTCTTTTGTAAATGAGCCAACTGTTTTCTTCTTACCTCGTTGCGTACGCGCATTAGAGCGTGTTCGCTGACCATGTGCTGGCAAGCCTCGTGCATGACGAGATCCACGATACGCACTTATTTCACGAAGTCTCTTGATGTTGTCGTTTGTCTCTTCTCGCAAATCTCCCTCAACTTTGTACTTACTCACAGCTGCCTGAAGCATTTGAACACTTTCATCAGTCAAATCAGCTACTTTGGTATCTTTATCGAGCTTAATTGCTTTCAAGATGTCTCCTGCTCGCTTCCAGCCAATACCATAAATAGATGTCAGCGCAAATTCGATGCGATGTGTATCTGGTAAGTTATGGCCTGCTAGTCGTATCATAATTATTTATCCTTGTTTTTGAATATGTTTTGGATTAACCGTACAACGCACATATCGTCGTCCTTTTCGGATGACGATTTTACAATTCTTACACATTGTTGTAATTGATGCTCGTACTTTCATTATTTTCTATAAACTATGCGACCTTTATCTTGATCGTACTTAGATATTTCAAGTTCGACCTTATCTCCAGGAAGGATTTTAATATAATTCTTCCTCATTTTTCCAGACAAATAACAGATCAAAACATTATTCCCATGTGCTTCGTCAAGCTTGACACGAAAAAGTCTGTTTGGCAAGTTTTCGACGACTTCTCCAAAAACACGTATCACATCTGGATTTTCTTTTCGGACGGTAAATGGTTTCCCCGGCTTATTACTCTTCGATCTACCTCTACTGTTACTTTGCATAGAGTTTATATTGTACCATAGACCTATGTCAAAATTAAAGTCCCATTTTCAGTCAGCGCAATACTGTGCTCGAATGTCCCCGCAATGCTTTTATCAACAAGGTGAATTGACCATCCGTCGCGTTCTGTCGCGATTTTTGGCTTACCCATCGCATACATAACTTCCAGAGCAAGTGTCATTCCCACCTTCAATTCCTTTGTTTTCATGACAGGTCGATCAACAAAGCAGGGTATATAGGGATCCTCATGAAGCTCATGACCAACTCCGTGGCCCGTCAACTCCTTGACGATACTATATCCAGCTGACTCAATTGTTTCCTGAAAAGCCTGTGAAATATGCCCGATTCTATTGCCAACCTTGGCAACTTTCAGAGCCTTCTCAAGGGCTTTTTTACCTGTATCCAGAAAAAGTGTTACTGCAGGATCTTGTGGACCTACCTGTAGCGTGACTGCTGAATCTGTATGGAAACCTCCATAGTATACACCAGCATCGATCGTTACGACATCACCATCTTGAATAATTCGATCAGATGGAGGAGTATGCACAATCTGATCATTGATACAGATACATGTTCCCCAGTTATATCCATGCACCCGTTTAAACCCAGGTTCGCCTCCCAGCGCCTCTATACGCTCTTCTATGAGGGTATTGAGCGCATGTGTCGTCATATCGGCTTGTATAACCTTTTGTGCGTATATGAGGGCCTCATGAAGCATAGCACCACCCTCTTTCATCGTAGCTATCTCGCTTGCTGACTTGAGGGTAATCATACTAGGTAAGTGATTGAATGATCTGGTGGTGAATATCTTCGGCAGATGGCATGCCATCAACTTCCAAGACAAGTCCCCTTTCTTTGTAGTAGGCGATAACTTTATCCGTTTCTTCATGAAAAACTTCGATGCGGTGCAATATAGTTGAGGCAGATTGATCATGTCGCTTATCTGTGCGCTTTGCAATGCGCCAAAGTGATTCTTTGTCAGGCAAGCGAATATAAATAACTTTATCTATATGCTGATCAAATTTCTGAGCTTCCTCAAGACTGCGTGGAAAACCATCAAGAATAAACCCGTTTTTATGATTTTCGTGCTGAAGATGCTCATGAATAATAGAGAGGACGATATCTGCTGGGAGCAAATTACCTGCATCCAGAAAGCCACGAATCATGTTTGCACGATCATCTGAACCTTCTGCAAGAGAGCGTAGAATCGATCCAACTGAGAAGTAGGGTAATTTTAAAGCTTCGCTCAAAAGAGTCCCCTGAGTCGATTTTCCAGATCCAGGTGGACCAATGAGAATAATATTCATGCTTTAGTGTAACTTTTTTCGCTCCTTATGCTCAGTGTGCTTTTTGCAGGTATTGCAATACATACTCAGTTTAAGAGGTTCAGGGGTATTTTGCTTGTTTCGCTGAGTCACATGTGTGACATTTTTACAGACAGAACATTGCATGCCGTGCTGATTTCGTTGACCTTTTTTTGCCATATCTCAAGTAAATTGTTGTAACTATCTCGTTCAAACAGTGATTATACCAAATTTTAGCCCGATTTAACGAGCAAATTTGTCATAACTTTTCATTGCAATCTGCGTTTCAATCGTCTTGAATGTCTCTAAGACAACTGAGACAACGATCAATACACCAGTTCCTCCGATAATGATTGATTGCGTCCCTGTCAATGCTGAAAGAACCGCAGGCATAATTGCGATGAGCCCAAGAAATAGCGCCCCGACTGTCGTAATACGATAGACAATTCGCTGTAAGTACTCTTTTGTTGATCGTCCAGGTCGAATACCAGGAATAAATCCTCCATGCTTTTGAATTTCTTCAGAAATTTTTTCTGGATTAAAGACAACAATCGTATAGAAAAAAGTAAAGGCTATAACAAGCACAAAATACATCCCATTGTAAAAAAGGCCTTTGGGATCAAAAGTTTTTATCAGAACCTGGGCAAATGATTGCACAGCTGGATTCTTGAGTGTGACAAGGAAGTTTCCAATGAGTTGTGGGAAAAGCACAAATGAAATTGCAAAAATAATAGGAATAACTCCCGCCTGATTAAGGCGCAAAGGCAGATAGTTTGATCCTCCCTGAAATACGCGGTTGCCCTTAATACGTTTTGCATAGTAGACAGGCACTTTTCTTACTGCCTGATTAATAATGACAACTGCATAAATAACAGCCACCATACAGAAAATGACAAATAGAAGAGGCATGATCGTATCTTGCGAAGCGGTTGTGAATGCTTGGCTTGCCTTCACAGGAACACGCGAGACAATACCAACAAATATGAGCATGGAGATTCCATTCCCCAATCCATATTCCGTAATCATTTCTCCAAGCCACATCAAAATAAATGATCCAGCTGTGATCGTTGATACAAATGCAAGAAATTCAAGGAAGTTCAGTGTAGGGATGACCTTTTGACTACTTAAGAGACTATAAAGTGCGATTGATTGAATAAGTGTTATGGGGAGCGTGAGAAAGCGCGTGTACTGGTTAATCTTTGCACGACCATATTCGCCTTCTTTACTCAATTCTTCCAGTTTTGGAATAATCATCGTAAAAAGTTGCAAGATGATCGATGCATTAATGTACGGACCAAGACCAAGAGCCATCACTGAAAAGTTAATCAGTGTTCCTCCAGAAAAGATATCTAGAAGAGAAAAAAAAGCACTTGAACCAAACAGTGTTTGCAGTGCTGTTCGATCAACGACGGGAACAGGAATAAATGCAAAAATGCGAAAAACCGTAATGATGAAAAACGTAAACAGTATCTTTTTTCGAAGTTCTTGATCGCGAAGGGCGAGTGTCAATTTTGTTATTGGGTTGTTCATGCTTCAATAAGTGTACCACCTGCTTGCGAAATTTTCTCCCCTGCTTTTTGTGAAACAGGAAGAGCAATATGCAATGCTACGGTAAGTGCACCTCTGCCCAATATTTTTGCTCCTCTGATATGCGCATCTTTGCCAACAAGCTGAGACTTCATCAATAGTTTGAGATCGATTCGTGTATCTTTTGGAAAAATCTTCAAATCTTCAACGTTGATGGTGTATGGCTTTTCATGTACTGATTTGTTTCGAGTCTTACCACGAAGCAAAGGATACTTCTTTGTTATGCGATTTTGTCCACCTTCAAAAAAGAGTGGCATACTTCGTCGTGCAGTCTGATGTCGAGTTGTTCCACGACCAGATTTTGCACCACTTCCACTTCCAAGACCGCGTCCTTTGCGCTTAATACGTGGCGTGATAAGTTTTGGTAGTTCGGATAAGATTGACATAGTATTATGCTCTCGTTTTTAATTTCTGTAATGCTAAGGTGACAGCATATGCATTTGCTGCTTGGTTACGTGAACCAAGAATTTTACCAGATGCATTCGTAATTCCTGCAAGTGCAAAAATTGTTCTCACCACACTTCCAACTTTCAAACCCGTTCCTTGTGGAGCTGGTTTCAAAATCAATCGTGCAGCACGATATTTAAACGTAATATCATGTGGCAATGTTTCATTGTACACAGGGACGGTAAACATCTGTCGGCGAGCAAGTTTTATAGCTTTTTGAATTGCTTGCGGAACTTCCTTACCTCGACCTAAACCAAGACCGACCTTGCCTTTTTTATCACCAACTACTACAAGTGCTGTAAAGGTAATGTGACTCCCACCTGTTGTTTTTTTAACAACACGCTTGATCTGCAAGACTTCTTCTTGAATACCATCTTGTGGTCCTTCATCTCGTCGTCGTCGATTTTGATTTCTATCGTCTGCCATGATTGAATAAATACAATATATTAAATGGTAATTCCTGTTTCTCGAACTGCATCAGCAAGTGCTTTGATTCGACCTTTGTAAGGATGACATCCACGATCGAAAACAACTTGTGAGATCTTTAATTTTTTAATCTGCTCTCCCATCATTTTACCGACTTCTTGAGCAAGCTGTGTTCTATTCATCTTTGTATGATCAAGTTTTGCATCACTAGCATGTGCGAGTGTTTTCATTTCAAAATCATTGATAAGTTGAACATAAATATGATTGTTTGATCGATGAACACTTAAACGTGGGAATTCACTCTGTCGCACAATGCGAGCACGAACTCTCATTTTTGTTTTTTGCTGTCGAGCTAATCGTTTGTTTTTCATACTATCCTGTGGCAGCCTTCTTACCAGGCTTCAAATGTAATACTTCGCCTTCATATCGTATTCCCTTTCCTTTGTACGGATCTGGTTTTCGAATAGCTTTAATCTTGTTTGCAATTTCACCAACATATTGCTTATCAACTCCAGAGATTGTTACTTTGTTCTTGTCAGCTGTATAGGTCAAACCTGCAACTGCTGAAAAGGTCACTGAATGTGAATAACCAACATCGAAAACTAAATCTTTTCCTTGCATACGAACTTTGTATCCTGTGCCATGTACTTCCAAATTTTTCTCCCATGCTTTTGTCACACCCTTGACTGCATTTGCGATCAAGCTTCGAATAAGTCCATGGAGTGATCGTACTTTCTTTGATTCTGCAAGTCTTTCAATATGAAGAATATCACCATCTTGTTTGACGATGATCCCTTTTGGAATTTCAATTGAAAGTTCGCCAAGAGGACCCTTCACCAGAACGACGTCTGGCTCAAGAGTGACTTGAATACCACTTTCAACCTTAATGGGGCTTTCTCCTATTTTTGACATATTACCAAATGCTTACAATAACTTCTCCACCAATACCTTTTTGTCGTGCATCACTATCTGTCATCAGTCCCTTTGATGTAGAGATAAGTGACAAACCAAGTCCACCTTGTACTGGTCGTATCTTTTCACTTTTCATGTACTGGCGACGTCCTGGTCGTGAATACAATTTCACATCCTGAACAGCTGGGTGGCGACCATCATACTTCAATGTCATATGCAATGTTTTTTTGTTTCCATCTTCAGCAACTGAATATTCCTCAATATAACCATGCTCAAGCATAATTTTGAGAATATTTTCATTCAATCGTGAATACATTGCAGATACCTTTTTCTTTTCTGCCATGTATCCATTTTTGATACGGATTATCATGTCGATATGTGTGCTGTTCATGGTTTTAGTGTTCTAGTAATCTAGTGATCTGGAAATCTAGTATGCTAGGTTTGTTTTCGTAAATAGTAAATTTTATATGTAATTAATTTTCTCTAGATCTCTAGGTTACTAGATCACTAAATTTCTACTAGGTCTTATCCATTGTTCGCTTTGTAACTGATCCGTGTCCTTTAAAGGTTCGTGTTGGAGAAAACTCACCGAGTTTATGTCCAACCATGCCTTCAGAAACGAATACTTCAATAAATTTCTTACCGTTATACACATCAAAACGATGACCAACATACTCAGGTGCAATATCAGTTCCTCGTGCCCATGTTTTGATAGGGGATTTATCTCCCGAATCTTTTTGCTTCATTACTTTTTTAAGTAATTTTTCGTCAATAAATGGTCCTTTTCGTAATGATCGTGTCATAAATGTGTCTTACCAAGAAATCTTTTTAACTCCAGGAAGTTCTCCTCCTAATGCTCGTTCTCTAAATTCGATGCGTGATAATCCAAATCGTCGAATGTATCCACGGCTTCGTCCAGTCAATGAACATCTATTTCGTTGTCGAGTTGCACTTGAATTACGTGGCAATTGTGCAAGACCAGCAAAGTCACCCTGAGCTTTCAACTCTGCTCGTCGCTTTGCAAATTTTGCAACCAACTTTGCTCTCTTGAGCTCTTTTTGTATCATTGCTTTACGTGCCATATTATTTTTCTACTTCTTCCTTAAATACTAATCCCATTTTTTCACACAATTTTCGAGCATGCTCATCATTTTGGGCTGTTGTGACAATTGTAATTTCAACCCCTCTAATCCTGTCTATTTTATCATACTCTATCTCTGGGAACAGGGTTTGATCAGAAATTCCAATATTTAAATTGCCATGTCCATCAAAACTTGTTCCTCGCAGTCCTCTAAAATCTCGGATTCGAGGCAAAACAATCTTGAATAGCTTTTCAAGAAAATCAAACATGTTTTTACCACGAAGTGTTACTTTGACACCGATTGCTTGACCTTTTCTGATTTTAAATGCAGAAACGGATTTACGAGCAAGTGCAATAACTGGCTTTTGACCAGAAATTAATGTCAATTCTTCAACTACTTTTTCAATTGCTTTTTTGTTTGTTGCAGCATCACCTACACCAACATTTAAAATAACTTTTGAAATACGAGGGATTGCATGGATATTTTTGATACCCAAATCCTTTTGTAATTCGCCAGCAACTTTTTGAATGTAATGATCTTTAAGTTTCATACGTTATTTTTTTGCAACCTTTTCTTTAATTCTCTCGCCTGACTTTTTTTCAAATCTGATTTTTTTGTTACCTTCGACAATATACCCGACACGTGTCACAGACTTACTATCTGCTGTAACAAGCATCACATTAGAGGCATCAAGTGCGCGTGGCACTTCGACAACTCCTCCTTGTGGAAATTGATCGCTTTTCTTCATGTGTTTCTTATATTGATTAAGTCCTTGAAGCAAAACTTTATTTTGCTTTGGATAGACACGATCGACAACAGACTCTTTGCCTTTATCTTTGCCTACCATGACTCGAACATAATCTCCAACTCTGATTTTCATGATATTAGTATATTTCTGATGCCAAACTTGCAATTTTGTTGTATCCTCGATCTTTTACTTCACGTGCAAGTGGTCCAAAGAAACGTGATCCTTTTGGATCCATTGATTTGGGACCTTGCAAAATAACACACGCATTATCATCAAATCGCACATAACTTCCATCTTTACGTCGAACTTCTTTTCGAGTTCGTACAACGACTGCATGTACCACATCTCCTTTTTTCACTTGTGCATACGGATCTGCATCTTTGACAACAGCAGTTATGATATCTCCGATAGAAGCGGTCTTCATATTTCCGCGTCCAGGAATACCAATCAGGTATGCATACTTTGCACCTGTGTTATCTGCAACTGTTAAGACGGATCGTAATTGTAACATGTTTTATTGTGTATAAACTTTCGAAACGGTAAATCTTTTATCTCGAGACAGCGGTCGACATTCAACAATATCCACTGTATCTCCATCTTTGATCTGCATATCTGTTGTCACATGAGCTTTATACTTTTTGTGACGTCGGATAGTCTTGTGATAGACGGGATGCTGATATGCACGTTCAACAGAGACAACGATGGTATCAGTCATCTTTGTTGAAACAACTTTTCCTGTTAATGTTTTTGCCATGATAGTGTATTAATTCGGTAATTACTTTGTTGTAACGGGCTTTTGTAACATTGCTGCTCGTCTATACGTTTCGATAAGTGCAATTCTTTTCTTTGTTTTTGCAACTTCGTTTGTATCTTTGACTTGCTTCATACGCATATCCAGTAATTGCTTTGAAAGCTCAGCATGAGCTTTGTGCAACTCAATGATCAGCTTGTCGGCGTCCATTGATTGATATGCATCTGTATTTTTAATTTTCATGTTATATATGCTTTGTCACTAATTTTGTCTGTACACCAAGTTTTGATGATACATTTTTCATAATCTTTTGTGTTGTCTCTGGATCCATACCTTCAAATTCAAACATCACTGTTCCTGGTGCAACTGATGCAACATAGTGCGAAACATCACCTTTTCCAGCACCCATTGTTACTTCAGGGGGCTTCTTTGTATATGGCTTATGGGGAAAGATTCTGATCCAAAAACGACCAACCTTTCTCGTTGCACGAGCCAAAACAACACGACATGATTCAATTTGTCGATCTGTGATATATCCACTTGTTAAACTCTTAATCCCGTGCGTCCCAAAGTTAACATGGTTGCCCTTTACAGCAACACTGCGCCATTGGCCTCGAAACTCACGTCTAAATTTTCTTTTTTTCGGTTGCAATAACATAGGTATTTATTCAGCTTTACGAGCAATCCAAACTTTTACACCAACATAGCCTGATTTCGTCAATGCTGGAATCTCTGCATAATCAACATCCTCTCGAATAGTTGATGCAGGAACTGTTCCTTCAGAGTATTTCTCGCGACGAGCAATTGAAGCTCCACGGATACGTCCTCCAAGTTGGATTTTAATTCCTTTTGCGCCTGACTCCATAACTCGCTCAATTGCATGATGTGCAAGTGATCGATGTGGTAGATTTCTCTCGAGTTTCGAAGCAATATCGTACGCTACATAGTATGCGTTGAGATATGGTCTCTTAACTGGCTCAATCTTGATATCAATCTTGATCTTGTCATTTTTGACTTTCTCAGCTCCAATTATATCAACAATTAATTTTTTTACATCCTCAAGTCCTTTTCCACCACGACCAATGATCATTCCGGGCTTTACCGCATGGATTGTAACAACGAGTTTATTAATAGCTCGCTCAATCTCGACACGTGTAACGAATGCAAATTTAAACTTTTCAAGAACGGCTGTTCTGATTTTGATATCTACCATGATATTGTCACGGTAATCTTTCTTATTTGCAAACATCCAACGTGAATCCCATGTTCGGGTAATACCGAGTCTGAAACCATTTGGATTAACTTTTTGACCCATAGTGATTATTTATTCGTGGTCCTTTGACGATTTGTAACTGTTTTTGTCCCAACGGTACGTGGCTTTGCACTCTTTGCTGAGCGCTCTGTTGTTGGTTTCACATTATCAACCAGTGGTGCTTGTGTATCAACTGCTGATTCAATAACCTTTGGTGTCTGTGATTTTGTTCGAGCCTTCTGCTCAATACCTGCTTGCTCAAGAACAACAGTAATATGTGATGATTTACGAACATATGGACGTGCCATACCTCGTGAACCAGCACGATATCTCTTCAAAACTGGACCTTCATCTACTGACAATACTTTAAAATGTGCTTTTCGTGGATCAAATCCTGGAAGTGCTGATCCATTCGACACAGCAGATTTGATAGCCTTGTAAAAGACCTTTGCTGTTCGAAGTTGGCTCAATCCCAAGTGATCAAGGGCAACCTGTGGTGACATCTTTTTCAAGCTATCAACCAAAAATCGCAGTTTGATCGGTGAGATGCGAACAAATTTTATGTGTGCTCGGACTTCCATATTACTTATCTGATCGGCGTGACTTAACTATTAATGCATTACTCCAGGTGTGTTGACGTGTTCGTTTACCGCGTGCTGGCTTACCCCATGGTGTCTTTGGATGCATACCCTCAGAACTTCGACCTTCTCCTCCTCCATGTGGATGAGATGAAGGATTCTGAGCGACTCCTCGGACTGTTGGGCGAATACCCATCAATCGGCTTCGACCTGCTTTACGCAAATTTCTCAATTTATGTTCAATGTTACTGATTCGTCCAATTGTTGCAAAACATGTCAGAAGAACCTTTCGAACCTCTTTAGATGGCAATTTAATGTCAGCATAGTCACCCTCTTTAGCAATAACTGTCGCTGTACTTCCTGCCGTCTTGACAATCTGGCCACCTTTTCCTGGATACAGTTCGACATTGTGAATCTGTGCTCCAAGTGGAATGTTTGCCAAAAGCATTGCATTCCCTGGTGTCATTTTATCTGTTGTACCAGCAATGACGATATCTCCAACTTTCAATCCTTCTGGATGAACGATGTATCTTTTTTCGCCGTCTGTGTATTCAATCAATGCAATATTTGCAGTTCTGTTTGGGTCGTATTCGACTTGCACAACTGTTCCTTCAATATCACGCTTATCACGCTTAAAATCTATTTCACGATAATATCTTTTCTGTCGTCCACCTTGGTGTCGAACAGAAACTTGACCAGTATTATCTCGACCAGAATGCTTTTGCAAGATGGTGATCAAGCTTTTTTGTGGCTTTGTTCGTGAAAATTTTTGTGTCTCCATAATCGTCTATTACTTATGCTTGTGGTACAACATCAATTGTCCCTTTTGTAACCGTTACATATGCTTTTTTGGTATCAGGCATGGTTTTCATCTTCGCACGCTTGCCAACTCGTCGAACTTTCCCCTTCTTGAGCAATGTTTTGATCGTTCCAACTTCAACCTTGAAAAGTGTTGTAATGGCTTCTTTAATTTGATTCTTATTTGCATCTGAAGCAACCTGAAATACATAGACATTTTTCTGACCATGAGCCAGTGCCTTTTCAGTAATCAGGGGTTTAATAACAACATCGTGAATTCTCATATTACTTTGTTGCCTCTCTAAATGCTAAAAAGTCGTTCAACGCTTCATGAGTAAAGACAAGTGTATCAGCACGTAATACATCATACGCATTCATCAATCTATCTTGTGATGTTCGTGCGTCATTAACATTACTCATCAATTTTTGAAACAGCTCTGCTTGCTCCGGAGAGTACACAACGAGTGTCTTTTGTGGCTCAAGATTCATCGTTTTCATCAATGATGCCATCTCCTTGGTTTTACCTTTGAATGCTGAAATTCCTTCAACAACAAGAACTTTGTTTTGTTCCGCTTTGAGTGTAAGTCCTCTATAGAGAGCCTTCTGTCGCTGTTTTTTGTTCATGCTCAAGGCATGTGTTCGGACAGATGGGCCATGTGCAATACCTCCACCGACAAAAATTGGTGCCATTTTAGCTCCATGTCGTGCTCGTCCTGTTCCCTTTTGACGATAAATCTTTTTTGTTGATCCAGATACTTCACCTCGTGTCTTTGTTTTATGAGTCCCTTGGCGCTGATTGGAAAGGTACACTCGTACGTACTGAGCAAGCAATGTTGCTGATGCGACGACATTAAAAATCATTCCTGGCAAAGAAAATGTTCCTTTCTCTTCTCCCTGCGCAGTAAAGACCCGTGCAACAGTTTCCTGTGTCGGTTTCAATGATTTTTTCTTTGATACTGTATCTGCCATAGTATTTATGCAGTTGCGTCTGCTGTAACTTCCTCAACTGGTGCCTCTTCAACGACTGGTGATTCTTCGTTAGCTGGTGCTTCTCCTTCGACGGGTGCTTCTTCAACAACTGGTGTCTCTTCTTCAATAATTGCTTTTTCAGGAAGTTTTGATGCTGATCGTACAACAATCAATCCACCAGGGACTCCTGGGACAATTCCTTTAACCAAAAGTGCTCCCTCTTCAACAGCAATAACCTCAAGATTCTTCACCGTAATCGTATCTCCGCCCATACGGCCTGCCATACGCAGTCCTTTAAAGACTCGGCCGATTGTGGTTCCTGATCCGATAGATCCAGGAGCGCGCTCACGGTCAGATTGACCATGCGTACGTTTGCCTCCTTTAAAACCATGGCGCTTTACGACACCTTGAAATCCTTTTCCTTTTGAAATGCCTGTCACGGTGACTGTATCACCTTCTGCGAAAAGATCTAATGATGAGAGCTCTTGACCTGGATACACTTCAAAATCTCCCATCTTTATACCTTTGAGATCGCCTTTTTCTACTAGCTCAGCAGTATCAAAACGTATCTCCTTTAAAAAACGAAGCGGGGTTTTTATCCCCGCCTTTGTGATGATTCCTTGTTGTGGCTTTGGCATCTTTTTTGCTTCTCCGAAAGCAATTTGGATTGCCCAGTAGCCATCGACATCATGTGTCTTAACAGCTACGACGAAGCAGGGGGATGTAGAAATACGCGTAACAGGAATACGATCGCCTGTCTTTGAAAAGACTTGCTCTGTTGCTCCTTTTGTTCCTAATATTCCTTTTGTAATCATAGTCAAAAAAAAGACCTCAGATTGAGGTCACGTGTGTCCTCATGCTCTGATGCTTATCGCACTACAGCCGACGTCAAAAATGAAACTGGCATGTGAGATGAATTATATACTATGCTACCGTACAAGTCAACGATAATATGCCTACAAAAGCCCATATCAGATCTCTCTCTTACACGAAAAAGCCTTGGAAATCATTTCAACTTCGAACTCGTGAAAAAGTGGCAGTGTCGTTAACTCATCGAGAGTGACCCATTGATAGTCAGAGACATCATCAGCACACACAATATCCCCTGATATAATCCTCCCAACGCCATATATAACAAGCACAGGACGACCTATGCCTTGGTAAATGTAAGTACAATAATCTGATCCAACAAGCCCATCGATTGCGACTTGTATGCCAAGCTCTTCCTTGGCCTCTCTGATCATCGTCTCCTCACACGTTTCATCAGAGTGTGAAAATCCACCTGGCAGACTCCATGTACCAGCATCTGGATCACGAGCACGTTGGACCATCAGGCAGGCGTCATTTTGGATTAAGATACAGTTACATCCAGGAGTCGGTGACAAATATGAGCGCTTTGAGCATAATTGGCACGTGTATACGGTGCCTTCGTCATGCTTGAGCTTACCACCGCAGTAAATGCAGAAGGAGTAGGTATCGTGCAACTGAACAGGCATAGGCCTAGTTCATTTTAACTTCAACACTGACACCAGCAGGGAGATCAAGGTGCATCAACGAGTCAATCGTCTGATTTGTCGGATTGACGATATCTAGAACGCGCTTGTGTGTTTTCAATCCGAAGTATTCACGGCTGTCTTTATCGATAAATGCTGCCTTCTGGACAACATATTTCTCTGTTTTTGTAGGAAGAGGGATAGGACCAATAAAGGACGCACCAGTCTTCGTGGCTGTATCAACAAGTTTCTGACAGGTCTCGTCAATAAGACGATGATCATATGACTTGAGCTTGATTCTGATTAATCCTTTTGGCATGTGTCTATGTTAATTTATGTCACGAGCTTCCCTGTATACCTGGTTTCCCAGATATACAGGGTCTCTATTGAGCTTATGCTATAACTTTCGTTACAACACCTGCACCGACGGTTCGTCCACCTTCGCGGACTGCGAAACGAAGACCTTCTTCGAGTGCAACTGGATAAATAAGCTTTGCTTGTACTTTCAAGTTATCTCCAGGCATAACCATTTCAACTCCTGCTGGAAGAGTAACCTCTCCCGTTACATCCGTTGTACGAATGTAGAATTGTGGTCGGTAGCCTTTAAAGAATGGGCTGTGTCGTCCACCTTCTTCTTTGGTCAAGACATAAATCTCAGCCTCAAACTCAGTGTGTGGATTAACAGATCCAGTCTTAGCAATAACTTGTCCTCTTTCAATGTCTGTCTTTTCGATTCCTCGAAGAAGAAGTCCGACATTGTCTCCTGCTTGACCTTGATCAAGCGTCTTTCGGAACATTTCAACACCAGTGATGGTTGTTTTCTTTGTGTCTTTTCCAAGACCAACAACTTCAACCTCTTCACCGACTTTGATAATACCGCGCTCAACCTTACCTGTTGCGACTGTACCTCGACCTTGAATGGTAAAGACGTCTTCAACGGGCATCAAGAATGGCTTAGCAATATCTCGGACTGGTTCTGGAATGAAGTCATCAACTGCTTGCATAAGGTCAAGAATTGCCTTTTCAGCGGCAGCATCACCTTCAAGAGCTTTCAAAGCTGATCCGCGGATCACTGGAACAGTGTCACCAGGGAATTCATACTTTGTCAAAAGATCTCGAATTTCCATTTCAACAAGCTCAAGAATTTCTTCATCTTGAACCATGTCTGTCTTATTCAAGAAGACAACCAATGCTGGAACGTTAACCTGTCGTGCAAGAAGCACGTGTTCTCGCGTCTGAGGCATAGGACCATCAGGAGCAGAAACAACAAGGATAGCGCCGTCCATTTGTGCAGCACCAGTAATCATGTTCTTAATGTAATCAGCATGTCCAGGAGCATCAATATGAGCATAGTGGCGTGTAGCTGTCTCGTATTCAGTATGAGAAAGATTGATAGTAACTCCTCTTTCTTTTTCTTCAGGAGCTTTATCGATCTGTGAGATTGATAACTCTTCTGCTAATCCTGCTTTTGCAAGCACGTGATGAATAGCTGAAGTGGTTGTGGTTTTACCATGATCAACGTGACCAATGGTACCAATGTTCAAGTGTGGTTTATTTCTGGTAAATGTATCCTTTGCCATTGTTATTTCAGTAACTTTTAAATCAAAAAGATGTGGTCAATACCTCACAGCACAAAAATCCTGTCATGCATTGAGCAAATCTAGGCAGATTATACGAAAGAGTTTGTCAAATTGCAATACAGAAATATGCATTGAAATATATGTAGAGCACTCGTATGATAGGTATATGCAAAAAATCCGTACATTTTGGCATGTTCTCAGACACTCTCTCATCCCATTTGACTACTATTACCACAAGCTCCGTACGACAGCAATGTCATTTTCATTGCGATACTTTCTCATGCTCGTTATGGTTACGGTCATTTTTACGACCACAGCTCAGTATCTCGCATTTGTGACCGTTTTTCCAAAACCTCGGCTTCAATCACTCATACAGACTTTGTCTCTGAGCTATCCAAAAGATCTGATAGTAACTATTACTCCTCAAGGACGACTAACAACAAACTATGATAAGCCATTCATTCTCTTTTCACCATTATCATCAAATCCTATGCCGTTAGTCGTTATTGATCCAAAGGCTCAAATGGATATGATTGACGATTATGATACTCCAGTACTCATGACAGAGGGACATATTTATACGAAGGTTGGGGATCAGATTCGATCATTTGATTATGAAAAGGAAGATCCTATAAAAATTACTTCGACAACTTTTAACCAGATTCTTCAAGTTTTATCTCATTCACTGAAATATTATTGGCTGAGTATACTTGTCTTATATATTGGAGGAATCATATTTGTCTCAGGATTCGTACTTATATCACACATATTTCTCGCACTTGTCACTTCATGTATCACCTGGGTTATCTATGCGATCTTATTCCAAACGCATCAATCTCGTAAAATGATCAGTCTCGGTAAGCTCATTCAAATTGCATTTCATACGATGACTGCACCTCTGATTATTGCGTGTATCTTTGTGATTACCCCACTGACATCAAGCCTCCCTCACTGGTATATAAGTATGAATATCCTGCTTCTTTGTGGAGGCGTCTACGAAGCTTACTTTGCGAAAAAGGAAACACATCTTTCATAGCTTAGCTAGGTACATCCACAGTACTTTTGAGCTTGCAATGCCCACATTGATATCGACTGGCAGGGGGCTTGCGCATCACATGTTGTCAGAGGCCCTTCTTTCGCACATGAAGGGGGCACGGACTGTGTTGATGAGCTAGATGTACACACGAACTGGACGAAGCATGAGCGCGTCGCATCATCTTTCGTGGGAAGGTAGGTGAGTGAGCTGACACATGTTCCTCTATCTGACGCAGGAAGTGCAATAACCGCTTGTGACAATGAGCTGATAGTCTGCTCAGATTGCTCACGAGCCTTTGAGCGATACGTAAAGGTCTGCTGAGATGATACAGAGAGCAAGACAATCAGCACCACAACAAGGCCAACAACACTGTAGGCATACACGCGAAACTTCATAGTTGATTCTATACTACCACACGAGGGATTTGATCCGTTTGACAGTTTGAATATCTACAGATGAAAATGCCTTTTTGAGACCAAATCGAGATATATTATCAAGAACTTTATGCTGACTTTGCACAGCTCGAACTTCACCAAGCAGACCGACCTCACCAATAAATACCGTCCCTGCCTGCAATGGCTTATCCTCAACCGCGGAAAGGATGGAAGCAATAATCCCAAGATCAGCACTCGGCGTACGCGCTGACAACCCGCCAACAATATTGACATACACATCATACGTGTCAAGTTTGACTCCCATATGCCTCCTCATGACTGCCAGCAGGAGCTGAAGACGATTACTATCGACGCCTGTTACGACACGTCTCGGGATTGTAAGCGCGGATGGGACAACAAGTGATTGGACTTCATAAAAAAGCGGTCGACTCCCTTCAATTGTGGCCACAAGCGCCCTGCCAGATTCATACTGCGTTGCAGGATCGATGAGGACAGATGGCTTATCAACTTCCTCAATCCCCGTTTCCTTCATTTCAAATATACCGACCTCATCTGTCGCACCAAATCTATTTTTATGTGCGCGCAAGATACGAAAGGAAGACTGAGGCTCACCTTCTAGGTACAACACACAGTCGACAAGGTGCTCAAGCGTCTTTGGACCTGCAATATCACCATCCTTTGTGATATGTCCAACAATGATCACAATGGTGTGATTTCGCTTCGCCCATTCAACGATCTTACTTGCTGATTCCTTGATCTGAGAGACACTCCCCATACTTGCTTCAATTGAGCTTGAATAGACTGTTTGGATAGAATCAATGACCACGACATCATAATCTCCTGCATTATCTTGAAGGGCAGAAAGTATGCCCATGACTTCATTATCTGAAGAAAACAGGAGTTTCGATGTATCGACCTGCAGTCGCTCTGCGCGCTGGAGGATTTGCTCACCAGATTCTTCACCTGAGACATACACTGTTCGCAGATGGGACAAAATTTTCAGAAGCAGGGTAGATTTTCCAACACCGGGAGCTCCAGCTATCAGGATGACCTCACCTTCAATAAACCCACCACCAAGCACACGATCACATTCATGAACATCTGTTGGAATACGTTTTGAGCTTTGTTTTGTACGAGTCTTGAGCGTAGAAAATGTCGCTTTTTTTTCTATGCCATCTCGACCAGTTGATTTTTTCGTCCCTGTTGAAAATTTTTTGAACGTGCTCCACTGATGACATTCAGGGCATTTCCCATACCAAGAGGCAGATCCAAAACCGCAATTTTCGCATACATACTGAGACATGCGTATATCATATCAAAGCGTCTGAAGAAGTGTGTAGAGATTCTTCATCTGAACATCGTCAATGATAGATACTGTCAGTACTTGATGCTCTGGAAAAAGCTTTTTTAGCTTCTTCATCTGTGTATCTGTGCACAAATCAGACTTCGTCAAGAGAATAATTTCTTTTTTCTCACATAATTCTGGATTAAAAGCGCCAAGTTCATCACGTATCACTCGATACGCCTCACGGGGGTTATCAACAGTGCTATCAATACAATGGAGAAGCACTTTTGTTTTTTCGATATGTTTCAGAAATCGAATACCAAGACCCTTGCCTTCATGAGCTCCCTCAATAAGCCCTGGAATATCAGCGATGAGGGTATGACCTGCGACACCAAGGTTGGGCTCAAGTGTGGTAAAAGGATAGGCACCAACTTTTGCGTGCGCCTCAGTCAAAGCATTCAGTAAACTTGATTTCCCTGCACTGGGCAGTCCAACAAGCCCAACATCTGCGATAAAACGCATGTCGATAGTTACCTGGAAGGATTCGCCAGTTCGACCTTTTTCAAACTCTTGAGGCGTTTGGTTGGTACTGGAGCGAAACTCAAAATTTCCTTTTCCACCATATCCACCTCGTGCAATCCGCTTGCGAATACCAACCTCATCAAATGTCCAAACATACCCTGATCCATGACGCGTGACCGTCGAACCGACAGGAATACGAATGACCACATCGTCCGCATTTTCACCATGCATCTTTTTAGCTTTACCATGGCCACCATTTTTTGCGATAACGGACTTCGTATGGCGAAATTGCTTGAGCGCGGTGATGTCAGGAACAGATTCAAAGTAAATGCTTCCACCCTTTCCTCCATTACCACCATCAGGACCCCCTCGTGGGATAAATTTCTCTCGGCGAAATGAAACGGCTCCATTTCCTCCATTCCCAGCTTGAATTTCCAGTGTTACGGTATCAACAATCATATCTGCATTATACCATTGCCAGCTTCAGATCGATCTACTATAATAGGCACACTTATGAAAAAGAAGCTTCGGTACCTTATTCTGCTCTTTATCATATTCTGCTTATTTGCGAGTATACGTTTTATATACACCTCTCAAACAAATAAAGACGGACGACTTCAGATTATTTCTTCCCCAACAGCTAATGTCTTTATTAGCAATAAACCAGTCGGCAGAACCCCTTTTGAAGCAACACTTGCTGAAGGTGATGTGCTTATTAAGCTTGTCCCTGACGCTCGTGAGGGTTCGTCATCTGCAACGTGGAATGGGAAGGTGCATATTTCACATAATGCACGTACCTTTGTCAGCAGAGAAATCGGTTCAAGTGATGTGACCTCATCGGGTGTTGTTCTCACCGTTGAAAAAATGCTCACAAAGCCTGATAAAAAGCATATAGGCCAGATTGATATTCGCACAAAACCTGATGGCGCAATCGTCTATCTTGATGATGAAGAACAAGGCATTGCCCCATTGATTCTGAGCAACGTCCTTGAAGGCGATCATGAACTCTCTGTATTTAGCCCTGGATTCTTTCGCCGCAGCCAAAAAATCAAGGTCCAAGAAGGGTACAAAGTTATTGCTGACTATCAGCTTGCTCTTGACCCAACACATAAAAAGGTTGAGCTTGATAAAAAACGCCTTGAGGCATCAGATAGTGCTGACTTACAGGCAAGCGCATCAGGAACTCTGACCCCGACACCAACGGGCGTGCTTAAAACAACGCCTGCACCTGGTTTGAAAAAAATCGAGATACTCAAGACCGATACTGGATGGCTTCGCGTAAGATCTGCTCCATCAACAAGTGCATCTGAATCTGCAAAAGTGACGCCTGGGGATATCTTTAGCGTCCAGGATGAAAAATCTGGTTGGTATCTGATTGAATATATCAAAGGCAAAACAGGATGGATATCTGCAGACTACACACGTGTAACTCCATAGACGCACCCATTACTTCCTGATATCAAGGTCTTTAATACGATTGATAAAGGAGATAAAAAAAGCAAGCAAGAGTGCACTCACACCAAGCGCAAACAGCTTCTCCTGGCGTTCAAAATAAAGCGCAGTACTACCAAAAATGGCTGAGATTAACCAATAAAAGACAGCAATACGACGCTTGCCCCACCCGATTTCCATGAGCCGATGGTGAAAATGACCACGGTCTGCCCTGACAGGTGACGTGCCATTTTTGATACGACGAATGATGATATAGACAGCGTCAACAAGGGGCACAGAGAGCACAAGTGCAACAGTCCCAATTTTACTCCAGGATAAAATCGACAGCACACCGAGAAGAAATCCTGCCAGTGCACCACCACTGTACCCAGGCATGATTTTTTGAGGGTAAAAATGCCACGGTAAAAAGCCCAAAAATGCACCCGCGACGATAAATGCGAAAACACCTACTGTCTCACTCGATATTTCATGTGCTGAAAAGCGAAAGGCAAGCAGACCAATAAAAATACATGATATACCAACAAATCCGGGCAACTGCCCATCAACACCACTACTCCAACTCACAAAGTTCATAATCGCCACAATCCACAATAGTGAGAAGATGTTTGAGAGAAAGAGAAAACTATGTTTACTTCCAAATAGCTCAATTGTCCATTTATACTGATCAAGATGAATCACCCCACCAAATGGATTGGTGATGTACGGAACGCCTATCCCACATAAAATAACAAAACCAACGATAATAAAGCTTGCTATAAGTCTCCCTATCGGTGATGTATCAAATAAGTCATCGAGTAAGCCCATAACGATTATTGCTCCGCCACCAAGGAGTATCCCTATCAAAATTGGCGTCATCTTGAGAAATAAAAGGGCTGTTACGAGAATAGAAAAGTACAGAACCAGCCCACCTGCACGTGGTATGATCCCCGTATGGACGCGTGCGGGATGTGATCGCTTCTGCGGATCATCCACAAATCCATACTTCTTGGATAGAGCTATCACAACAGGCGTTACTGCAAGAGATATGAGTCCAGCACAGAAACTTACTATGAGAATATGTATGACAGGAATCATGAAACAAGCGTCACAATTTTGATAAATACATACGTAAACCCTATGCACACGGTGTAATCAGTCCAGGTAATAATATCGTTTGCCAGGTGCGATTCCCGAAACCACAATGCACGGACTGCGCCATTGCATATCAGCAGTAATCCTTCAATTACTGGAATCCACAACAGGTACAACATAGGAACAATTTGACTCTCTGATTCTGGTAATGAGTAAAAAAGGGGGACCTGCAGGGGAAGATCATTGTATTTCAGCACAAAGAGGCCAATCATGATCGTCAATGAGATGAGATAGATACTCACGACACGCGGGATTCTCTTGAACATACTCGATAGTATACCAAATAATCTCAGAGCGGATCCTTGGGTTCTATTTGACAGACCACGCTATGAGCCGTACAATGATGCTGTTATTAGTACATACTACGCCATGTTTACATTACCTGAACTTGCCTTTGCTTACGATGCACTTGAACCACATATTGATACTGCAACAATGCACCTACATCATGATAAGCATCATGCAACGTATATTACGAACCTCAACACAGCGTTCGAAAATTTCCCCGAGTATCAAAACATGCCTCTTGAGGAACTTCTCTCCTCGATAAATTCATTACCTGAGACATTACGTACACCTGTCACAAACAATGGTGGAGGACATGCTAATCATACCCTCTTCTGGGAGTCACTTACGCCAGGTGGGGCATCTCAGCCTCAAGGATCGCTCAAGGAGGCATTGGAAGCGTCATTTGGATCTATTGCACAGTTTCAAGAAGAGATGTCAAAAAAGGCTCTCACGGTGTTTGGAAGTGGGTGGGTATGGCTTGTTATGCACGAGGGAGCACTCCAGATTATAACGACGCCTAACCAGAATTCTCCCCTCATGACTGGGGACATTCCACTGCTGGGCATTGATGTTTGGGAACATGCGTATTATCTGCTGTACAATAACCGACGTGCTGACTATCTCAGTGCAATATGGCATGTTATCAACTGGGATCGCATAGATGAACGCTACCGTCAAAACTCGTAACCAGTATCATATCACTAGATCATCAATTGTGCTTTTGGCATTGTGCACGTTTATGGTGATTCTTGGGTGGAATATCTATCAAAATAAAAACAATCTGCAACGTATTCGCAAAAAATTACTCGACTATCAACAACAAACGCATTCATTTGTATCACAAAGGCAGGCTGTAAGCTCCAATGACCAGCTTCAGATCAGACAGGTTCAACCGACATCAGGACCTAGTATTGCTCGAAAATCGGCTACTGCAAGCACCACGCCAGATGAGCCATGGGGTGTTGCACACAAGGTTGATGATGTGACGTATTCAATTAAAGTAGGCTATGACGCATCTATGGCTACACCTGAGGAGGTGTTTCAGGCCCTCAACGCGTATCGAGCCACCAAAGGGAGCCAAGCACTCGCTTGGAACGATCGACTGGCTTCCTACGCGCAACAGCGTGCCACGTACTTTGACACAATCAAAGGAACTGATAAGCATGCTGGCTTCAACACGTATTTGAACGAACAGGATGGCTTTAATCAGCTTCGCTTCAATCGAGTCGGTGAAAATTCATTTTATGGCGGACCACTTTCAGGCACGCATGTTATTGAATGGGTTTTCTCACAAAGCCCTGGCCATAATGCAAACCAGCTTGATACTGGATGGACACATGTTGGTATTGGCACAAGCCCAACGGCGATCAATGTGAACTTCGGATCAGGAGAATTTTAGTCGACCTTCTTTGTCGTCTTATACTCAAGCTTCTTTCCCAGCAACAACCGTGTGTGCGCATCAAGTGCCGGTAGCGCAGAAAAGATAAATGAGACAACGGGAAGCAGATACCATTGAATAAACAGCATGGGGACTTGCTTCCAGCTTGTATCGATATTGATTCGCTTACGAAGCTGGTAATCAAAGTACACAGCAAGCAGGAGCATAATTGACGCAGATGAAAGTATAAATGAGGCTAATTTTGGTAGAAGCAGGCCAAGGACTGTTCGCTCAAATGCTGGATTAATGAGGCCTGGGATTGAGGCACTTACCGTGAGCAAAAAAAACGCTGTTGGCCACATAAAATGATTCTCTGTCACAAATAAGATTCTTCTTAATTTGACCCAAAAGTTTATATGTGGACTGTTAAAAAAACGTGCAATTGAATACGGCACATCTGTTACTCCCCATGCCCATCGCTTCTCTTGATCATAGCGCATTTTGAGTGTCTTCATATACGTTGGACGCAAAACACCATCACGGATAATGGGCGTATACAACGGAATTGTCTTGACCTTTTCACCCAGCTCATAAAATGCTTGCATCCAGATATGCCAATCCTCAGGGATTATATCAACATCCCAGTAGCCGACCTCTTCAAGCATCCAGAGGGTGAGAGAATAGGTTGAAATTTGTATAAGATCGTCTTTTTGAGACAAGAAGCTCACGCGAGCGACTGATGATAATGTCATCTGCATCCGTACGGGAAAGGGAAGTTTCCAATAGTTGTTGTACAAAAGGACGGGAGCTGCGTAAAAACGATACTCTCGATCTTCTTCATGCAAAAATTTATACGTAAGATATGAAAAGTATTCATCGGGCAAAAGGCTATCCGCATCACAGACGGATATCAGGATGTTCTTTGGATCAAGACCTCTTTTTTGAGCGATTTCACTAATTCTCTTTGATGCAAATGTTGCATTGCTTGCCTTCCCAATAACTTCCCCTTCAACAAGCGTATGATACACTGCTTCGATAGAGTGAAAATCGCCCTTAAACTTTTTCAGAAGATAGTCCCCTTTTTCATGTGAGCCTTCGATACGGTCTTCCATCGCAAGGATAATGTTGAGTTTCGTATGATCATATTTTTGATCACGCATATACTCGAGTGTCTTTTCGACCTTAGTCTCCGATTCTGTCGCAATAACAATCATGGCAAAATGATGTACCGTGTCTGCCTCTGACTCTTGTGAAAGTAATGCACTCCAGTCTGTTCGCTCTGCCCTATTCATCAAGCGAAAGGATACTATGCCATAATATGACATCTTGAGGGCTTTATAGAGAAAGTAGATAAGGTACCCAAGGATAAGATAGGCAGAAACAGCCGGATGAAATGGAGAAAGCCAGACAGGCATGAGAATTGTTATCCAGACAAGCGTCGGTATTGCCTTTTCAGAGAACCGATACAAAAAGGTTTTCTGTATAACTGCATGATCTCGCATGGAGACAGTATATCATTTTTGACGCAACAGTACGGCTATAGTTACGATCAGACTGAGGAGCAATGTCGCATTCAAGATAGTCAGCACAGCAGAAAGTCTCAGTATCAAAAAGCCTGCGACACTTACAAAAACAAGCACACGATTAGGTAAGGACAGAAGTGGTGTCAATCCATAGTACAGACTTCCCGCTACCATGCATGACACAAACCCCACTATAAACAGAGATGTCGGAGGTAGGTATATGATGCTCACGAGAGCTCCTATACTCAGTAAAACTGCATAGATTGCATAGGTAGGCGGTATTAATGAGTGAGAGGTATGACGATGACTCATACTTTCATAGTACCATGAAGCTACTGGATCTTATACCTGTGCTGATTGAAGCTTCTGTACGACATTGACAGGAACTTCCTCATAATGAGCAGGCTCCATGTAAGGAATACCTCGACCTTGGGTGAGTGAGCGGATAGTCGTAACATATCCTGAAAGCTCAGCCAATGGTGCAAATGCAGTGATGACGACTGATTTACCGCGCGTTTCAGTACTTTGAATCTTTCCACGTCGGCTTGAGATGTCTCCAATGATTGCCCCCATGAATTCATCAGGGACTGTCACTTCAAGCTTCATGATAGGCTCAAGGAGTTGCAAGCCAGCGCGCTTTGC
Source organism: uncultured Gammaproteobacteria bacterium (assembly GCA_964477065.1). Lineage (GTDB taxonomy): Bacteria > Patescibacteriota > Microgenomatia > UBA1406 > HO2-37-13b > 2-02-FULL-43-11-A. Next base: position 3,066 of record CAYZCU010000002.1, on the reverse strand, counting down.
TCCTTCTTGCAAGGCGATTGATCCTGCTACCTTAAATGCCATATCTGATGAGTCGACATCATGGAATGAGCCATCGTACAAGGTTGCTTTTATGTCAACAAGTGGGTATCCAAGCAAGACACCTTTTTCCATTGCTTCGATAATTCCTTTTTCAACAGATGGGATGTATTCTTGTGGAATTGTTCCTCCCTTGATTGCATTCACAAATTCAAATCCTTCACCGCGACCAAGTGGTTCAAGGCGGACATAACAGTGACCATATTGTCCACGACCTCCACTTTGCTTAATGTATTTACCTTCAGATTCGATAGACTTTGAGATAGCTTCACGATAGGCGACTTGTGGCTTACCAACATTGACGTCCATACCCATTTCACGCTTCATACGATCGACGATGATTTCCAGATGAAGCTCTCCCATCCCTGAGATAATCGTCTGATTTGTTTCATGATCAACTTTGACTCGGAATGTTGGATCTTCTTCAGCAAGTCGTTGCAAGACAAATGAAAGCTTTTCTTGATCGGACTTTGTTTTTGGTTCAATAGCAAGTGAGATAACTGGTTCTGGGAATGTAATCTGCTCAAGCATCATTTGATGTGCTTCATCTGTCAATGAATCTCCAGTTCCTGTGGACTTTGGTCCAATAAGACCAACAATTTCTCCAGCATAGGCGGTATCAATTTCCTCGCGCTGGTTTGCATGCATCAAGAGGATACGTCCGACACGCTCGCGCTGTCGCTTCCCAACATTGTAGACATATGAGCCAGCTTTCAGGACACCTGCATACACACGAGCATACGTCAGCTTACCCACATGTGGGTCGAGCTGGATCTTGAATGCCATAGCAGTCAGTGGCTCTTCAGTAGAAAGCGGTCGTGAAATTTCGTCACCCGTTTTTGGGTCAAGACCTTTGACAACCTGCAAGTCTTTTGGAGACGGCAGATAATCAACAACTCCATCCAAAACTGGTTGAACTCCTTTGTTTCGGAGTGATGTACCACAGTAAACAGGGACAATATCATAGGCAATAGTTGCTTTACGAATTCCTTGCTTAATTTCAGCTGTTGTCAACTCTTCACCAGCCAAATATTTTTCCATCAGTGCATCATCAGACTCAGCGGCTGCTTCAATCATGTCTGATCGATACTTTGCGACTGCATCAGCGAGTTCAGCTGGAATTTCCTTTTTTTCAATTTCAACGCCTTTGTCATCTTTACCCCATACAAGTGCCTTCATATTGACAAGATCAACAACACCGACAAAGTCATTTTCAGCTCCGATCGGATAGACAAGTGGCACCGGTCGTGCACCAAGACGGTTTCGAATATCATCAAGTGTATTTTCAAAATTTGCGCCCAATTTATCCATCTTGTTGATGAAAGCAATACGGGAGACGTTGTATTTATCAGCTTGACGCCAGACTGTTTCAGACTGTGATTGAACACCTTCCTCAGCATCAAAGACCATGACCGCACCATCCAGAACTCGCAAAGATCGTTCTACCTCAGCTGTGAAGTCCACATGCCCTGGGGTATCAATAATGTTGATACGGTGCTCTTTCCAGAAAGTTGTCGTCGCAGCAGAGACGATGGTAATACCACGCTCTTTTTCCTGCTCCATCCAGTCCATCTGTGTGTCACCATCATCAATATTTCCGATTTTGTATGACTGACCCGTATAAAAAAGTATTCGCTCCGTTGTCGTTGTTTTACCAGCATCAATGTGCGCAATAATACCAATATTTCGAATCTTATCCGGATCAATATTTCTGTTCTTCGTAATGATATTTTGTGCCATATGAGCGAGTGAGAAAATTTACCAGTTGAAATGAGCAAATGCTTTGTTTGCAGCTGCAAGTTTTTCAACTTGAAGTCGTTTATTGACTGCTTCTCCTTGATTATTATACGCATCAAGAAGCTCTGCTTGCAACTTCTGACCGAAGGTCTTGTATTGCTTGTTTGATCGTGCTTGAGCGGCAGTGATAATCCAGTTAAGTGCTAAAAATACTTTGCGCTGTTGTCGAGTATCAACAGGGACGAGATATGATGCTCCTCCAACACGCTTCGGTTTGACTTCCTTAGCAGGGGCAACATGTGAAATAGCTTTTTGTAGGACCTCCATTGGATCAAGTTTTGCCTCTTTGATCGCATCAAATGCTGCATAGACTTGTTTTTGAGCGACGCTCTTTTTTCCATCTTGCATGACATAGTTGATCAGTTTAGCCACTTCATGGCTATCATGTACTGGATCGAGTCCTACGGGTTGTCTTTTATATCCTCTTCGTGGCATGTTAGTTTAATGTAATATTATTTAGTTGCTTTTCGTGCACCGTACTTAGAACGTGATGTTGCTCGCTTATCAACTCCCTGGGTATCATAGACACCGCGAACGATATGATATTTGACTCCTGGAAGGTCTTTAACACGACCTCCTCGAACCATAACAACTGAGTGCTCAGCAAGATTATGTCCAATACCAGGAATGTATGCTGTCACTTCTGCTCCATTTGAAAGCTTCACACGAGCTACTTTACGAAGAGCTGAATTCGGCTTTTTTGGAGTCATCGTACGTACAACCGTACAGACGCCTCGCTTGAACGGACTCATGTTTTGAGAACGTCGTCGCTTAACGCTGTTAAATGAATGCTTCAGACCCACAGCATTAGCTTTCTGCGTCTTCGGCTTTCGGTTATGTTTAATAAGTTGATTTACGGTTGGCACAGTGATTTAGTAAATGTATTATGCTTCGGTCTCGTCATCGAGATCTTCTTCAGTAACTTGAGCTATTTCATCATCTGTTGGTTCAACAAGATCATGTGCGTCAGAAAGCTCGGCTTCCATATCTTCTGGTTCTTCCTCTGAAGTATCCTCAGCAGATTCACTCAGCACATCATCTGAAAGGATGATTTTTTCTGATACCATTTCTGGTTCAGATACGACATCACTTTCGGTTACAGATGAATCCAATCCCTCGCCTGCTTCTCCATAATAGCTATGCAGGAGCTCTTGGGTGACTGGAATAAGTCTTCCAATTATAACATTTTCTTTCAATCCTACAAGGTTATCT
>CAYZCU010000001.1:26041-77487 GCA_964477065.1 uncultured Gammaproteobacteria bacterium | reverse complement strand
ATCTCTTGGTCAAGAGTCTATCGAGAAAAGTATCGTGGCGGGGATCGTGGGACTTACGTCCGTCATTGTTTTCATGGGCGTCTATTATCGTTGGATGGGCGTCATCGCTGGCATTGGATTGGCTCTGTATGCACTGATTTCGTTGGCAGTATTTCGAGCAATTCCTATCGTTTTGACGCTCCCCGGTGTCGCTGGATTTATATTATCCGTCGGCATGGCTGTGGATTCAAACATTCTTATTTTTGAACGAATCAAGGAGGAAGAGCGCAAGGGGAAGCGATTTGATGTCGCTCTCAACTCTGGATTTGGCAAAGCGATGGATGCTATCAAAGATGCTAACATTGCAACGATTATGGTTGGTTTGATTCTTTTCAATCCGCTCAACTGGGATTTCTTTCCACAGTTTGGCTTGATCAGAGGGTTTGCTGTAACGCTTATTATTGGTGTCGTGACAAGTTTGTTTACGGGAATTGTGATTACTCGTCGTTTGATGAATACATTTTATGCTCGTAAAATCCACGCATTACAGAATTCACCACGAAAGATATGATTAATTTTTTGAAATACACAAAGTTGTATGTCTTGATTTCCAGTTTTGTGATTGGGGTGGGGATCTACACACTTGTGACAACGGGATTGACATATAGCATTGATTTCACTGGTGGGTCTGTCGTTGGCTATCGTGTTGCAAAGCCTGTCTCTGACAGTGAAGTGCGTGATATGTTCAAAAAGGAAAAGATCAAACTCGTTGAGCTTACTGTCACGGCGCGAGAAATTGAAGCGCGAGCAACTCCTATGACTGAAACACAGGAAGGCACTATACGCAAAGCCCTCCTCGCTCGAGCTGGGAAAGTTGATGTGCTCACCTTCGATACCGTTGGCCCATCTCTTGGGGCCGAAACCATCCGCAAGACGATTATCGCTTCGATTGTCGCTATTTTGGGAATCTTGCTGTATGTCTCATATACCTTTAAGAAGTTCAGCTATGGCATGTCTGCTGTTTTGGCAATGCTTCACGATTTTCTCGTATTGATAGGTGGCTATGCATTGTTGGGACATCTCGGGGCAGAAGTTGATGCCCTTTTTGTCACGGCACTTTTGACTACAATGTCGTTCTCTGTGCACGATACGATTGTTGTGTTTGATAAAATTCGCGAGTATCGTCGCACATCAGGGCTTCCGATCGAGATGTTGGCCAATCGCGCGCTCACTGAAACGATGGTCCGATCTCTGAATAATTCATTTACGATTATTTTGATGCTGATTCCTCTGACGTTTATGGGCGGAGCTGCGATACAATTTTTTGCAGGCGCACTACTCATTGGAACAGTTACAGGGACATATTCATCTCCGTTTGTTGCAACACCGTTACTCGTTTGGTTTGAGGGGAGGAAGAAATGAAAGTAGTTGAATGTCGGAAAGCAGATTTTTATGGTCTTCATCCTGAGGTAGTACATGCAGCAAGGCTTCTTGGGTTGTCTCAAGATAGAACAGCTACATCGTTTCTTCAAGGAGTTGTTCTATCTCATTTTCCTGAAAATGATAGGGGTCTTGGGGTGTATCGAGATGGGGATATTTACGTAGATGCTCTCGGTGGGCCCTTCGATCTGCGAGCTCTCAACTTATTTAAAACATACACTGAAGGATATCACCCGGTTACAGTTGTAGCTCATTCATATCCAGAAATGAACCCAGATGCATATAGAGCTTTCAGAGGAGCAAGTTCAGCAGGCATCCTCTTTCGTGCTCCCCGAAATCGATAAATGCTCGTTGACGTCTCAGCAAACTTTGGTACTATATGCAGATATGTTGATCGAATTGCAGTCAAAAGGCCAAATTCATCGATTACCTGAATCTGTTCTTGAAAATATTACCATTGGGACATCACTTGCCCCTGTAACACAAAGCTTTAGAGAGGCAGTTCGTGGAGTTGTAAGGCATAATATCCATCCTGGAGGTGGGCTATTTTTTCGAGTTTTTGAGCAGTATAATTCTTCAACTCTTCTTTTGGCTACAATGGGATATACAGCAGGTGATGCTCGTTCACTGAAACGATTAAAGCGTTGTGTATCAGCAGTCGGTTATGACTTCAAAGCTGATGCGTATCCATTGCAACATCCACATACTTTCCACCATTCACGAGGTGTTCTACTTACATATCCTCAACATTTTTAACTATGAAAATCGAACTTGCACAAGGACAAAGTGTATCGAAAAGGCATGTCGCACAAATTGCTGAGACACTCTCATTTGAGAGTTTTGGGCATGGTCATGGTCGCCTATTACCTTTTATGAGGGAGGCTCTGCAGCGTAATATTCAACGAGGAGCAGGTGTGTATCTACAAGTCACCAATAATGGTGTATATGATTATGATCCCAACTTACTTATAAGAGCTGTCGGAAGAAGGTTTAGTGACCCTTCCTCAGTTTACAGACTAAAAGATGAGGTATGGCATTTAGGTGCGACATCTGTTATTCGACAAAGTCTCGATTCTCCTATTGCTACGTACCCTCATGATAAAGGTGTTCTTGTTGTCTATCCCCAGAACCGATAACTGGTATACTATCCTCAGCTATGCAACCCAAAACAGATGATGACAAGTATGGAGCTATCTGGCTTTCGCATTCTTCTATTTCTGATTTTCTGAAATGTCCGCGCTTGTATTATTATGCAAACATGTACAAAAATCCTCGTTCGGGGAAGAAAATTTCTATCATTAAGCCAGCTCTTGCGCTTGGACAGGTTGTTCATGGTGCTTTAGATGAATTAGCCAGCCTGCCCGTTGATCAGCGTTTTGGAGAACCTCTTGAAAATCGTATCACGCGCATGTGGGAGACCATCGCTGGTAAAAAGGGAGGCTTTCAATCTGATGATCTGGAAAATGACTACAAAAACCGAGCGCTTCAGATGGTGCAGACTGTCCAACAGCATCCCGGACCCCTTGCCAACAAGGCACTCCGCTTGAAACAAGATCTTCCCAACTACTGGTTTTCAGAAGAAGATAATATGATTCTTTGTGGAAAGATTGACTGGATCGAATATCTTGAAGCAACTGATAGTATTCATGTGCTGGATTTTAAGACAGGGAGGACACGGGAAAAAGAGGGATCATTGCAGTTGCCCATATATTTACTACTTTTGTTGCATACACAATCGCGAAAAATTGAGAAGATGAGTTACTGGTACATGCAACTCTCAGATACGCCAGAGGAAGTGGCACTTCCGGATGAAGATACCGCCAAACAACAGATTATGCAGATTGCCAAGCGGATCAAATTGGCCCGCCAGCTCAATCATTTTAATTGTGAAGTTGATGAAAAAAATGGCTGTCGTCACTGTGCGCCATACGAAGCCGTAATAAAAGGGAAAGGCGAATTTGTCGGTGTGGGTGAATACAACAGAGAGATGTATATTCTGACTGAAAGCTCCGTTGCCCTTTAAGAATTGTTTTCTCGAGAGCGAGCCTTTTCTGCAAAATTTTTCTTCATCGTATTCATAAAATAATGGGCAAGCGTCAACCCAAGTGCGGACGCCACTTTCATATTTTTTTCGCGAAGAATGCCAATAACCTTGCCTGCAAATCCATCACGAAATGAGATGAGAGCTGATCGTACACGAATAATCATCACAATCAACCCAATCATGACGCCAAGCATGATGGTCATGGAGATAACGCCAAGCGTGTAAAAGATAGTTTCGATGGTCATGTCAATAGTATATAATGAAGCGCATGAAAAAAGATATACTCATTGTTGCTGGAATTGGATTGGTTCTGGGTGTTCTTTTTATTCGCTTTGGACTACCATACATCGGGGTAAAGAAACCCACAGAGACAACTACGACACAAAAAAAAGGAGGTGAACAAACTATGAAAGAAGAAAACGGAAAAGCGCCAGCGATGGAGATTGATGAAAATGCTCAATATAGTGCTCGTATTAAAACAAGTATGGGCGATATTACGATTGCACTGACTGCCAAAGACACGCCAATGACCGTCAATAACTTTGTCGTTCTCGCACAAAAGGGATTTTACGATGGCACGATTTTTCATCGCGTGATCAAAGGGTTTATGATCCAAGGTGGTGATCCTGATGGCAACGGCACTGGAGGTCCTGGATATATGTTTGAAGATGAATTTTCACCTGAAGAATTTGATGAACCAGGAATATTGGCAATGGCAAATCGTGGACCAGATACAAATGGCTCACAGTTTTTCATTACTCATGCTCCAACGCCATGGCTTAATGGTATGCATACTATCTTTGGTCGCGTGACAGAGGGGATGGATGTGGTTAATGCTATTGCAGAAGTGCAGGTTGGACCACAAGATCGACCAGTGAAAGATGTGACGATTGAAAGTATCGAAATATTGAAAGGAAAGTAAAAGGTTTGGCGGTTTTGAAAACAGCGACTTCGTGTCGCTGTTTTTTTTGCCTTGAAATGGAATCTGAAGATTTGCTATACTCCAATTTTTATTCATTCATACTATCAAAAAATGTATATTGAACGTGAAAAGGGTAATGGGACGGAAAAGCCAGTTGTGAAGCCACCGAGAGTTGATGCTTCATCAGTTAGAGTCGGGCATCAAGTTGAAGGAGCTACACGATGGGTTACTGAAGACTGTCGAGGCAGAAGGAAATGCACGCCAAGTAGTGGAAGGAAATAAATTACTCTTCTGCAAGTGTGCTGAGGATTTCTGGGGCAAGCTCTTCCATACGGGCAATCAACGCTTCCAACTCGTTCGTGAGCGTCCCATCAACCACTTCTTCAAATAAGGCCTTGAGAATTGTGCCGATGATAGGGCTTGGTTTCAGAGCAAGTCTTTCCATGATATGCTCCCCTTTGATTGCGAGATCTCGAATTTCAAAAGGCATTTCTTGAACGTCGTCAATACGTTTCTTGAAAAGTTCTGTGCGCCATGATGTCTCAGGCGTGCCAGAGCCAAGCCTGTCAGCAGTCCGAATATCAAGCATATCTTGAATATGTTCTTTGCCAACGCGACGGATGAATCGCCTAATAGATTTATCTGTTTGTGTTTCTTCAACAGAAAACATATGCTGTCGAATGAGATTCACAAGGAGCTCTCGATCTTTCTTTGAAAACTTCAGTCGTCGTGCAAGAGCGTCCGCTTGCTCTGCTCCCACAACCTCGTGGTTGTAAAAGGTTGTGATCCCTGTATCTGGATCAACGGCGCGGGTTTGAGCCTTGCCGATGTCATGCAAGAGGGTTGCCCAGCGAACGACCGGGTTTGTTGATGGACAATTGCGAAGAGCTTCGACGAGATGTGTCCCCACATCAAATTGGTGGTGGCGCTCGGGGCTTTTTTGATCGACGCCAAAACAAGCATCAAGTTCAGGGAGGATGTATTTCAGAAGGCCTGTTTGGTGCAGGAGCAAGAAAGGGCTCGGTTGATCGGTTGTGGAGTGTTGTGGGCTTGGTTCGGGTTTTTGCGGAGCCATGATAATTTTTGTGAGCTCATCTCGAATACGTTCCCACGAAATATTTTGTATCAAATGAGATTGCTCTGAAAGGGCGAGCAATGTTTTCTTCTCAATAGTAAAGCCAAGCTGTGCAGAAAAGCGAATTGCGCGGAGCATCCGGAGGGCATCTTCTTGAAAGCGAATTTTTGGATTTCCAACAGCCCGTATGCACCGCGCTTCGAGGTCGTGTTTACCCTCAACCAGATCTATGATTGTTGCGCTCTGGATGTCATAAGCGAGTGCATTTATTGTAAAATCACGTCGTTGCACATCTTCATCAAGTGTTTGAGCCCATTCTATCGCGTCAGGATGACGGTTGTTTGTATACATGCTTTCTGTTCGAAACGGTGTTATTTCAAACAATTGGGTTTCATCGGCGGAAAGGATGATGGGCACAAGGACTGTCCCAAAGCTATTTTCGTATTTCGCGTGAGGAATAAACGTCAGCATCATTTCTGGAGTGCAGTCTGTCGTGAAATCCCAATCGACGACGGGCTTTCCCAGCAATGAATCTCGCACACATCCCCCAACTGGATATACACGATATCCTCGATCAAAGAAGAGGTCTGTAAAAGTGCGAACATGTTCGGGAAGGTCCATCTGATAAGCCATATCATATTCTATCACGCGAGTTATGAAAAATTCATGAAAACGGAGATCGGATCTGTTACAGACCGGACCTACATGAGCACGCATTGCATCGAAGCTTGGTATACTTTCTTCATGCCTCGACGTATTATTCGCACCTACGAAAGTGAAGTAGACCCTGAAGTGCTCGTCCAAAACCTACTTGCAGATCGTCATGTCGAGGACATGCAAGACTTTCTCCATCCGAAACATCCAACTGATATCAACCTCATCGATCTTCTTTCTCACGACCAACCTGCCGGTTACGAGATCCGGTCTGCCCTCGACCGCACCTCCAATCTCCTCGCCGACCTCCACGCCTCTCACGCCCCGATCGTGGTCTACACTGACTACGACGCCGATGGCGTCACGGGCGGAGCGATCATGTGGGAAGCTCTCCATAAGCTTGGATTCAATGTCATGCCCTACGTCCCTGCGCGATCGGAAGGATATGGCTTTTCGCACGAAGGCATTGACCATGTTATTGCCCAGCACAACCCAGCGCTTATCATCAGCGTCGATCATGGCATTGTTGCGCACGAGCAGATTACCCACGCTAAGCAAAAGGGCGTGCCGATCATCGTGACGGATCATCATCATATGCAAAATGGCCACCCACCCGATGCGTTTGCCGTGTTTCATACATCAGCTGTTTCTGGAGCTGGCGTGGCATATTTTTTTGCGAAGCATCTAGTGGAGTCGATGGGGCATGTCCAAAATCACGAACATATTACCTATCTTTTTCGTAGCGATTATGTGGCGCTTGCTTCAATTGGGATTATTGCTGATCTTGTGCCACTTGTTGGCCCATCGCGAGCACTTGCCCGAGCAGGTCTGAATGCGCTGAGTACGACAAACCGCATGGGTTTGCGAGAGTTGATGCGCACAGCAGGTATTGATCCAACAAAACCTGTCACTGCCTATCATGTGGGATATATGATAGCGCCACGAATCAATGCATTTGGTCGGCTTGAGCATGCGATGGATGCCTTGCGTCTATTGTGCACGACGTCGATTGAGAAAGCGACTGACTTAGCAAAAAAAGCAGAAACTATTAACACTGATAGACAAAAAAAGGTTCAAATGGCAGTCAGCGATGCTTTGAAAATGGTCAATCCGAGTGATAAGGTTATTGTGCTGGCCTCTGATGCATGGGAAGAAGGTATTATTGGCTTGATTGCTGGAAAGGTTCTTCAGACTTTTTATCGGCCGACGATTGTCATGTCCCTTTCTGAGAAATTTGCGAAGGCATCAGTGCGGTCCGTTGAAGGGGTACATATTACCAATTTTCTTGTTGATCTCAAAGACTATCTTGTTGATGTGGGCGGACATGCAGCTGCAGGTGGGTTTACGATTGAATGTGATCAGATCGATGCATTTACGCAAGCTGTGCATGACAAGTCCGAACAGGAGATAACGGATGAGATGTTGATTCCAATTGAAACCATAGATATTGCGATGCCACTTTCAAATACCTCTCTTCAACTTGCACGGGCACTTGCAGAACTAGGGCCATTTGGCATGCAATTTCAGAATCCTGTTTTCATGTCAAACGGGGAGATTGACGACATCCGTCCTATGGGAAAGACAGGCTCTCATGTGAAATTGCTTATTCGTTATAACAATAAAACCTGCGAGATGATTTCATTTAATGCCTCTCCGGAGATCCTCGCTCTTACTCACGGGGATGCTGTATCCGTGCAGTACACGCTGGATATCAATGTGTGGAATGGACGGGAAAGTTTGCAGGGGATGATCAAGAAACTTGAGAGACTTGACGAATAGCTTTATTGCTGTAGAATTCTCTCCATGGGTTCACAAGAAGCATTCAGACGACGGGTAAGGCTTTTTCAAATTAAAAAGGCAGAACAATTGGAGAAGAGGTATCGAGGAGTCTTTTACAGAAAAGGCCAAGAGATTGACATTCCTCCTCACCGATCTGCTTTTATTTCTCGAGGTGAGTGCCATGGCAGAGGAATTATTGACACAATCGACTATTTTGACTTGTCTATATACAAAGTTGATACCTACCTAGATAAAGTACTTATGCGCTTGCTTCGTCAGGGAAAAGGTTTATGTGGATCATGTAGTGCTCCCTTTGATTGGAGTCATAACTATAATACAAGGATGCCAGATGTGACAATGAGATAACATCACCTCTTCTTGCTCTCCGCCTCTGTGCAAGCTATAATACCCATATGAAATCCTTCTCTGTCACTGATGCCCTTACTGCGATAGACCAGAAAGTAACCCTTCGCGGATGGGCAGATACCATTCGCGATCATAAAAAGGTGATCTTTATCGATTTAAGAGATGCAACAGGCAAGATCCAATGTGTCGCATTTGGTCCAACGGTTGAGCTCGCACGGACTATCACTCCTGAATCAGTCCTCACACTTACAGGTGTTGTCAACAAACGTCCAGAGACGATGGTCAATACAGAGCTCCCCACAGGGACAATCGAGCTGGCTATAGAAACTATCGAGATCGTATCATTCGCACAGACGCTTCCTTTTGAGGTAAGTAAACCTGATCTTGGAGTAACGCTTCCCGTGCTTCTGGATAATCGCTCCCTCACCTTACGAAATGCTAAAGTGAAAGCCATTTTCAAAGTCCAAGAGGTTGTTGTCGATGCGTTCCGCAAAGCCTTGCAGGCAAAAAAGTTCACCGAATTTCAAGCCCCTATCCTGATTCCTGAAATTGCAGAAGGGGGATCTGAGGTATTTGAAGTCCCATATTTTGATTACAAGGCATATCTTTCACAGAGTCCACAATTTTATAAGCAAATCATGGTGAGTATTTTTGAGCGCGTTTTTACCGTGACGAAGATCATGCGAGCAGAGCCATCCGTGACCACTCGTCACTTAACTGAAGCAACAGCGCTTGATGCGGAGCTTGGATTTATCGACTCATGGACAGATGTTGTTGACATGGCTGAGTATACAATCAAGTTTATTATTGATGAAGTTGGCAAGCGCTGTGCAGACGAATTGCGCATGCACAATGTGACCCTTCCAGACATGACAAAGACTATTCCACGTATCAAACTTCGAGAAGGCCAGCAGATTATTTTTGAGCGCACAGGGCGTGATAATCGCCAAGAGCCCGACCTTGAACCTGAAGATGAACGAGAGCTGTGTCGATGGGCACAGGAGACGCATGGGATCGATATGGTTTGGGTATCACATTACCCAACATCAAAGCGACCGTTTTATCACTTCGAAGATCCTGACGATCTTGGCTACACACTTGGATTTGATCTGCTCGGACACGGTGTTGAATGGTTGACGGGCGGTCAGCGCATTCACAACCCCGAAGTTCTTTTACAAAAAGCACACGAGCGAGGTGTCGATATTGCCAAAAGTGAGTTGTACATGCAAGCATTTCGCTACGGCATGCCACCAGAAGGTGGATTTTCATTTGGCTGTGAGCGCATTGTCATGAATATTTTAGATCTGAAAAACATTCGTGAAGCAACACTGTTCCCTCGCGACATGGAACGTATTGATGTGCATCTTCCAACCTTGTATGCGAAATCAACTCAAGACTAAACCACGGACAATGCCCGTAAATAAAACTGCCACTGTCCCTGCGCAGGATTCTACCCGCGTTACCCTTTTTCATTTGAGGACGTATCTCGGGCTTTTTGTTTTTTCATTCGCCTTTCTTTTTTATCCAGGGGATTCTCGATATACGCGACTTTTTTCACATCATCGAAAACTTTTTGCGACCGCACCTGCACCTGTTCGCGAGTATCCGATTAATCCAATTCCATATGTTCTGCCCTCCGTACCTGCTCCTTTTACAACAGCGCAAGGTGTGTATGTCATTGATCTGCAAACGGCAACGCCACTGTATGCAAAAAATCCACATGGACATTTATTTCCTGCGTCAACAACAAAGGTTATTACGGCACTTACGGCAATGGATGTCTATTCACTGGACCAGGTTCTCACGGTGCGACGGGTTGTTGATGAAGGACAGACCATGGGACTTGTTCAGGGTGAGCGCATCACGTTTGAGAATTTATTATATGGAGCACTTGTGCAATCTGGGAATGATGCCGCTTACGTGTTGGCGGACAATTATCCTCGTGGCTATAGTGCTTTTGTTGATGCAATGAATCAAAAAGCACGATCTTTGGGGATGGAGGATTCTAATTTTTTAAATCCTGCTGGACTTGATAATGCCTTGCAACATTCATCTGTCTTTGATCTATCACTTGCAGGTCGTGAACTTCTTAAAAATCAAACACTTGCCAAAATTGTTTCCATCAAAAGTATCACAGTCTCAGATGTTGATTATGTGAATTTTCATCCCCTCCAAAATGTCAATCGCCTCCTTGGAGAAATTCCTGGAGTAGCAGGCCTGAAAACGGGGAAGACAGATCTTGCTGGAGAGAATTTGATTACCCTTTATAAATACCATGATAAAGAATATCTACTTGTGCTGATGAAAAGCGATGATCGCTTTTTAGATACGACAGCGCTTGTGACATGGATACAAAATGCTGTACACTATCAAGACCCACGAGATATTCAAAAATAATCTATGACACCAAAGCATATTATTACTGTCGACCATCTAGTTAAACAGTACAAAAAAGCAACAAAGCCTGCGGTTGACGATGTGTCATTTTATGTTGAAGAAGGAGCTTTTTTTTCATTGCTTGGTCCCAATGGCGCAGGTAAAACAACGACGATTTCTATACTGACGACGACACTCGCCAAGACATCAGGGGATGTGAACATTGCTGGGTATGATATAGATACGCAGTCACACAAAATCAGAAATTCGATCGGTGTCATTTTTCAAAATCCAAGTCTGGATCTTAATCTCACCGCTGAGGAAAATGTCCGTATTCATGCGATGCTTTATGGACTCTATCCATTTCGACCGACATATAGTTTGATGCCTCAGGCGTACAAGAAGGTTGTTGGCGACTTGGCAGAAGTCTTGGGTATTTCTGAAGATATTCACAAACCCATCAAAACGTTTTCTGGTGGTATGAAGCGAAAGCTTGAAATTATCCGAAGTCTTACCCACAATCCGAAAGTGCTCTTTTTGGATGAGCCAACAACGGGGCTTGATCCTTTGAGTCGTAAAAACTTGTGGGAATATCTGCAGGTCGTTCGACAAAAAAACAACACCACTATTTTTTTGACAACGCATTATTTAGAAGAAGCAGAAGGATCTGATTATCTGTGTGTCATGGGAAATGGAAAAATAGTTTCTCAAGGCACTCCACGTGATATCAAAAAAGATTTGATTGATGAATATTTGCTTGTGTCATCGGAGCAAACAGCAGATTTGAAAGATGAGCTGAAAGCAAAGAAGGTGCACTATACTGTTGAAGCACAAGGTGGTTTTAAAATTGACATGGGAAAGCAGACAGCACATGAAATTTTGAAATCTATCAAGACGCCGTTGTCGAATGTTCATGTTCATACACCAACACTTGAAGAAGCATATTTAGAAATTATTTCTCGATCGTAAATCGTATTTTTTATGGCACGCACCAACTCACTCATTCATGAACTTCGAGCAATATATGCAATTGCGTATCGAGACTTGTCTAAACTGCTCCGGGATCGTCCGCGTATGTTTGCAAGTTTGATATTTCCTGTAATATTTATCGGTGCGCTTGGCGGTAGTTTGCAGTCAAACTGGGGCGAGCAGACGGGATATAATTTATTGGTGTTTATTTTTACGGGTGTTTTTGGTCAAACAATGTTTCAGTCGACTGCTTCAGGACTTATCTCTCTTGTCGAGGATCGAGCAAATGATTTTAGTCAGGAATTATTTATTGCGCCCGTTTCACGTTATACGATTATTATCGGAAAAATTTTAGGAGAGACACTTGTCTCGTCCATGCAAGGAATTGCAATTGTTATTTTCGGACTTATCATTGGCGTCCCCTTGACATTTGTGCAATTTTTGTCACTGATTCCTGTAGCGCTCGTGTCAGCATTTCTGGGGGGATCATTTGGTCTGATTGTCATGTCTCAGATGGGTAATGAACGCTCTGCAAATCAAATATTTCCATTCTTGTTGTTTCCACAATTTTTTCTCGCTGGTGTTTTTAGTCCTATTCAACACCTCCCCTTTATTTTGCTCGTTTTGTCACGTATTGCACCAATGACCTATGCAGTCGATTTTGCTCGCGGGATATTTTATTTGGGACGTCCTGAATATTCGAAAGTCGTTCTGCATAGTCCGTTGTTTAATCTCGGTGTTATTGGTATATTCTTTACGGTCTTTGTCGTCTTGGGGACATACTTCTTTGTCAAGAACGAAAAGAATCGCTAGGTCGGTCTAGCGGTGGTCTAGATATTTTCTGCAGGTGAAGCTTCTGTTGGGATAGGTGTCTCTATCTGTTCAGGCATAGCTGTCGGTGTCGCCGGTTCGCTTTCAAGAGTTGGCAATGGATACTCTGACGGGGCGGTTGTTTGCTTGACTACCTTTGAGACAAACTCATTCTTCACAGCAGAGACATACCCTGCAAAGCCATTATCCCCAAGGAATACATAAACGGGCATCATGTACGGATGGTATTCTTCAAGTGCGTAGTAGCCGATAAACATTTCTCGGACAATGATTTTCGTCGATCCTTTTGAAGGTGAGACAATAATACCTTTGCCTGTGATAAGCTCCTGCCATGCCTCGTCACCTGTTTTGAGCGGATACGTTCCCGAAGTTGGCACGGCGTCTGCCCCTTGGGCCGGCGCTGACTGTCCCGCTTGGATTGATGTCTGAGGTTCGAAGCTTGCAACATGTGACTTGATCACAACAGGACCATCTTGTGTGAAGACCATGGTGACAAAGATATGACTGTTAAAATATGTCGGCGACACCACCGGGTGGTTGTCGAGATTTGGCGCAAAAAAGTCCACCTCCACAACATTGGCTTCTTCTGGGGTTTGAACGACATTAAAAACATCAACTTGCGGATCATACGATAGGTAGATCACATTTTGGGTTCCCTGGGCAAGGTATTGCGAAAACTTATTCATCTTGCGAAGGAAGCTTTTTGCCTCCTCTTTGGCTGTGTTAACATCGGGTGTTGCACTTCGGGAAAAAATGGTCGGTGTCTTCCTATAATTGAGCTCATATTCAAAATTAAACGTCGTTATATCGACATCCAACGTGCGCAGTTCGTCCTGATAGCGCGCGCTAAGTCCCCTTAATTGATACTTTTGTGTCTCAGTATCGATGCCAACTGCCTTTGCCATAAATGCCAATGATTGCTGATAGCCAAATTTCGTTCGACTTGAGGGGACAGCATAAACGAGTGCTTCAGTGTCTGTGGTGATGGGTCGTCCCTCAATATTGTCGATCGTGAAGGATACGTCTGATGGATAGTTGATCGAATGCACGAAATGGATTGGTTCAAGGATCCCAAACGGTGGCGCATATGGGACATTTGTCTGCTGTTGTGACGTCTTCGGAGCGAGTGATAAAAGTGTTGTAATTATGACGTAAAAAATCATCAGCATTATGAAGCCTACCAACGCGACAGGTCCAATTTTTCTGACGTAGTATGATAGTTCTGAAAGGGACATTTTTGAGCTCAATCCCGATGTATAACTTCGGGTGTGCAACACCCGAAGTTATACATCGGGATCAACTCTCATACTAGCTGACCGTATGCTATAATTCAAGCATGACAGGAAGCCCAAAAGCGGACATTTAGCTCATCCTACTCACATGAACACCCGTACTCAAAAAACCACCCGCACCCGCATCGCTCCATCCCCAACAGGCTTTCCTCATATTGGCACGATGTATCAATCTCTTTTTGACTACGCCTTGGCGCACAAGCATGGAGGCGTGTTTGTGGTTCGTATCGAAGATACGGATCAGACGCGAAAAGTTGAGGGGGCTGAGGAAGCCATTTACAAAGCGCTTGAATGGCTCAACATTCCGGAGGATGAAAGTGCGCGAATGGGGGGAGAGTATGGCCCGTATCGACAATCTGAGCGCTTGTCTTTATACAAGAAGCATGCCGAGGATCTTGTCGCACAGGGGCATGCCTATTACTGCTTTTGCACAAAGGAGCGACTTGATGAAGTCCGTGCAACCCAGCAACATGAGAAAAAGCCACCGATGTATGATAGGAAATGTCGTTCATTGAGCGCTGAAAGTGTTCAGGAAAAGCTGGCGAACACTGAGCCATATGTCATTCGTCTCAAAATCCCTGATGAGGTTGATGGCAAAAAAACCATTACCCTTCAGGACTCGCTTCGTGGCCCCATTGATTTTGAGTTGGCGCTCATTGATGACCAAGTGTTACTCAAATCTGACGGCTTTGCAACATACCATCTTGCTGTTGTTGTGGATGATCATTTAATGAATATCACTGATCCAATTCGTGGAGAGGAGTGGATTTCATCGTGGCCGAAGCATGCGTTATTGTATAGAGCCTTCGGATGGCCTGAAATCAACTACAACCACACCCCGATTCTGCGCAATATGGATAGGAGCAAGATGAGCAAACGTCACGGGCACACAAACATCTCGTGGTATCAGGAACATGGGATCGTGCCTGATGCGCTTCGCAATTTTTTATGTCTTCAGGGCTGGTCACATCCTGAGGGAAAAGAAATTTTTTCACTCCAGGAATTTATTGATCTTTTCGAGTTTAAGGATGTCTCTCCAACAGGACCTGCATTTGATCTGACGAAACTGGAATGGATGAATGGTGAGTATATTCGGATGATGAGTGCGGATGCCTTGGCAGATCATATTTATGAGTATACGCAGACATACAAAGACGGTGCCTATTCACGTGAATTGATTGGATATACTGTTCCGCTTGTCCAGACGCGCCTCAAGACGTTGCAGGACTATGATGCCTATTGCCGATTTTTCATTGAAGCACCAACAACATATGAAGTTGAGCTGTCAGACCAAGCAGATATTTTTGCTAAAATCGTCGCGGACCTTGACCGGATTGATGAAAAGGATTGGCATGCAGATATCATTGGGGAGCATCTTCAAGGGACTGCTCAGGAAGTCGGTATGGCGTTTGGCAAATTTTTCATGCTTGTGCGGGTCGCCTTAACAGGTAAAAAAGTCACTCCGCCAACAAACGAAAGTATGGAAATTCTTGGCAAGGCAGAATGTTTGAAGCGCTTGCAATTGTCGTAGAAAAGAGTATAGTTGAGGCATGAGTGATGAGGCTGGTGAAGGACAACGTGCCCCCAAGGTTGATCTCACAGCAATTCGTGATTTGCACGAGCGATCTGAATTGCAGACTGCAAAAGAAGAGGCTATCGTGCAATGGCTCGTGACTACCACGCCGGATATTGAACCCCCACCATACTTTCTTGAAGATACATTTGCTTATCTTGACCGTCACCTTGGACCTACGTCAAAGTAGTTGGCCAATGCCGATCCGTGCGCACGGTGAGTTCGAGATAGATTTTGCGCCCTGTTGAGAGCTCCAATTCCTTGCGGGCCATACTGCCAATCTCCTTGATTCGACGACCTCCCGCGCCGATAAGCATTTTTTTGTAGACGTCATCCGTCGTGAGGACCTCAGCCTTGATGTATGTCGTGTGTGCATCACGCTCTTTGATCTCGTCCACAACAACGGTACTCGTGTAGGGCACTTCTTTGCGAGTGCGTAAGAATACTTTTTCACGGATTATTTCAGCAATAAATGTCTTGCTGTCAAGATTGAGAGCTGGATATACATATTCACCTTTTTCAATAAGAGGGGCGTCAACCTCAGGTAACTTGTCAAAAATCACTTCTAAAAGAGTTTTCAAATGAGTTCGTTCGAGGGCGGATACTTCTACCACTGTGTCAAATTCATCTTCCAAAAATGCATACAGGGGACGGAATGTAGGCTCCGTGACGTCGACTTTGTTGTACACGAGAATGGTGGGGACATGAAGTTTGCGCACAATTCCGAGGACTTTTGCTTCTTCAAAATCTCGCGTTCGCGTGTGGTCGATGACATAGAGCACCAGATTGACTGTTTTTTTGAATGGCTCAAGCGCCTTCATGTTGATCCGCTTGGAGACTTCATCTTTTGCCTTTTTGAAAATCCCTGGTGTGTCCACAAAAATGATTTGCCCTCGCTCATCCTCAAAAAGCCCCTCGATAGGAAATCGAGTTGTCTGTGGCTTCGGTGATGTGATGGCAACTTTTGTGCCGATGAGGTTGTTGACGAGGGTGGATTTCCCCACATTCGGACGACCAATCAGCGCGACGTATCCAGCTTTCATATAGATGTATTATAACAGGTTTGTCGCTATTTACGGCTATGCAGACTCATCTGCGCTTGGTATAATATCTCAGATTTGGGGAATGGTGAAATGGCATCACAATTGGTTTTGGTCCAATTATTCAGGGTTCGAATCCTTGTTCCCCAGCCCAAAACTAGATGTAATTTAACCTCGGAAACTTCGCAATTACTCCTTGAGGATATTTGATAGAATGGTTTAATGAGAAAAATTATTGTTGTCGAATTTATTACACTGGATGGCGTAATCCAAGCTCCGGGTGGGTCTAAAGAAGATACAGCCGAAGGATTTAAATATGGTGGATGGATGGCCCCCTATTTTGATGAAGCTGGCGGGAAAGAAATGGGAATACAAATGAAAGAAACCGCTGGATTACTCCTTGGGCGAAAAACATATGATATCTTTTCAGGATTTTGGCCACATCACACTACAGAAGCTGAAGGCTGGCCGCAAATAAACAAAGTTCCAAAATATGTCGTATCCACGACATTAAAAAACCCAGCCTGGGAAAACACAGAAGTTTTAAAAGATATTACTGAATTAAAAAAGCTAAAGAAATCAACGGGTCCGGATTTACAAGTGTATGGTAGCGCTCATCTTATTCAATCACTCATGGAAAATGATTTAGTAGATGAACTTTGGCTAAAAATATTTCCTCTTACACTTGGGACAGGAAAAAGGTTATTTGAAAAAGGTACAATTCCTGCCGCTTTTAAGCTTTTTAAATCTAAAGTTACCCCAAGCGGGATTTTCTTTGGTTACTATAAACGTACGGGAGAAGTCAAAACCGAAGACATAGTGTAAAAAGTTCCCACAGTGTCGACCTCTGCTAGCAAGTCTCAAAATCCCCTGTGACGATAGAATCCCTGATATACTCTTTTCATGAAAAAAATCTTCAAAAGGGACTCATACAAAAGAGCACGTGGTGGCAAATCAAAACTGCTTGAAATATCGTGAGTGCACAGCAGTACTTGGCAAGCCAATGATATACAAAAAGGAGAATCGATGAGCATTTCGTCTTGTGCCAGGTGCAGTGAAGAAAAGGATACTCAAATAATTGATTGCAATTCAGTCAAATTTTAACTCCTGTTATACTTACTCTCATGAAAAGCTCACTTATTCCAGAACTCTTAGTATCAAATTATGAAAAAAGCCTCGACTTTTATACAAATATTTTGGGTTGTGTTATAGATTATGATCGACCTGAGGATAAATTTGCTATGCTTTCTTTAGAAGGAAGTCACTTGATGATAAATGAACGCAATGGTTGGTGGGAGACAGGTGATCTTGAGTACCCATTCGGTAGAGGTATAAATTTGCAAATAAAGATTTCAGATGTTGTATCGATGCATGAATCACTTACCCTCAAAGGTATTGCAATATACCAGCATATAGAAGAGGTTTGGCGAAGGATGGGTGATAAAGAAATTGGTAATAAAGAATTACTTGTCCAAGATCCAGATGGGTATCTATTACGTTTTAATCAGGACTTGGGTACAAGGAAGCATGTATAACGAACTCAATATCTGTAGAGTTTGAAATTGCTATAATACCAACTATGCAGGCACAAAAATTGATCGACAGTATCAAAGATGTTTTCATTCATCAGGATGCATATGCAATGCACAAATATGTGCCTGAATTCTTTTTGAAGGATACGTTTCTTGGTGATTATTTCAACTATTTTATCTTTGAGCCACGTGGCGAAAATCCTCCGCGCATCTATCATACAGCTAGTCCATACGATCCCATTTCGAAAAAAGCACCACAACAAGCACTTGTTTTTTGTGATGGGAAAGTTGAACTCAACATAGATTTTACTGAATATGCAGATAAGCGCACGGGAGTCATGGATGCATTGCTCCTTCAGATACTGGGCGTTAAGAGCTTACGAGAGAAGCGAATCATTATCTATGGGACTGGCAAAATATCACGCTGTTCATTGCGGTATCTCAAAGAAATTTTTCCTGATCTTGAGACAGTTGATATTGTTAATGCATCGGGAAATGTAGATCCATTTATTCAATTTGCATCAGAATGTGGCGTCAATGCGGTCTATGTCAAAACCCCTGATATCTCACTCTATGATGTCATCATAATGCATACAAGTACGAATCATCCAATCATCACTGCAGACGATATTCCAAAGATAAAAAAAGGTGCAATTATCACATCTTACAGAACAACCTCAGATCATGGAGAGCTTGAAAATGATGTGCTTAATACTGATACAGGGCATATTATTACTGACTGGGAGGACTCAATCAATTTTGTCAGTGATTTGAAAGCTGCTCATGAAAAAGGTATCTTAAAAAAAGAAAATGTTCACTATTTGAAAGATGTCATTGAGGGGAGTATTGATGTATCGGATAAAGCATATACGGTCTTCCGAAGTACGGGTACGCCCATGCAAAATGTCGCGACGTTGAAATTGATAATGCAGGAGTGAGGAGAAGTGAAAGCTATCTATGCAATACCAATTAAGATCCTATCGATTCAGCCCAATCACAACAAAGGAATCCCTTCTTGAGGCTATTTCACACATACATTTTTCATGTCATCAGCTCTGTAAACAATCCTTTGGAATGTATTTCCCAAATGCTGGAAATATGGGGGTGTTTTGTCATTATGATGATGAATATGTTTATCTGACAAACATGCGAAAAGAGCTGACGGAGGAGTCTGATAATCTGCATCAGAAATATTTTCGACTGCATGAACCAATCATTGTTCCGTCGCAAGGAGACATCCCCGAAACGACATACATGTATCTGTATATTCGTAAGCCAGATCCTTATCGCCATCATGTTGGAGATGTTGATTTTTATATGGAGCAGGCTGAATATCTCAAGACTAAACAAGAAATGATTGATGGGAGAGTGATCACTGGAGCCCGTATCTTGCCAAACCGACCAGATCTTGACATGATCGAGCTGTATGATCCTGACGTCGATGCGCTTGCCTATGTCAGTACACACACGATGACGGAGACAGTGCGCGTGAAGCAGTCCGAACACACAAATTTATAAATCTTTATGTCCACCACCCTTCCAGACAGATCCACCCTCCCATATCGCAAAAAATCAAACGCGATTATTTTTAACAGTGATGATCATATTCTTCTCGTTCAGACACATTCTTACAATGACGATGAATGGAATCTTCCTGGAGGTGGTATCGAACCGGGAGAGAGTCCGCAGGAAGGCATCTTGCGAGAACTGCTTGAAGAGCTTGGGACAGACAAATTTGACATTCTTGAGCAATCGGGGATTGAAAACATATATGATTTTCCAGATGACGTTTTGGTCCGTGTCATTGCAGAGGGGCGACCATTTCGTGGGCAACATCAAACACAATTTCTTGTCCGATTTGTTGGAGAAGATGCCGATATTGTTATTCAGGATGCAGAACTTCGTCAATATAAGTGGGTACCTGTAAGCGACCTAGAGGGACATTTGCTTTTTCCGGGTCAGTTGCAAAATGTGTTAGATGTGATTGAGGCATCAGAGGTGATGGGGCATCTTGTCCGATAATTGTGCTACACTATTTCTATGCAAAAAATAACTCCGCACCTTTGGTTTGACAAGCAGGCCAAAGAATCAGCTGAGTTTTACACATCTGTTTTCCCTGAATCTCGTATTGATTCCATTAACACGATTCACGACACGCCTTCGGGGGATTGTGATATCGTCAACTTTACCCTCTGGGGATACTCGTTTATGAGTATCAGTGCTGGGCCATATTTCAAAACCAATCCATCAATTTCATTCATGGTGAATTTTGATCCATCACGTCATTCAGATGCGCAGGAGCAACTTGAAAAAATGTGGGGCAAACTTCTCGATGGTGGGAAAGCGCTCATGCCTCTTGATACGTATCCGTTTAGCGAAAAATACGGATGGGTTGAAGACAAGTATGGCATTTCATGGCAATTGATTCTCACGAGGCCGGATGGTGAAGAACGTCCTACAATCATGCCGGCTTTGCTTTTCACGGGTGATGTATGTGGCAAAACTGAGGAGGCGACAGATCACTATATTTCTTTGTTCAAAGATTCTCACCGCGGGGCTATTGCTCGCTATCCAGCAGGTATGGAACCCGATGCAGAGGGGTCCATCATGTTTACAGATTTCATGCTGGATAATCAGTGGTTTGTAGCAATGGATAGTGCGCATAAACATGAGTTTTCATTCAACGAAGGCATTTCATTTATTGTTTCGTGTGAGGATCAAGCAGAAGTCGATCATTTTTGGTCTCTGAGTGCAGTCCCGGAGTCAGAGCAGTGCGGTTGGCTCAAGGATGCCTATGGCGTCTCCTGGCAGATTGTCCCGAAAGCTATGAATGAATTGATGAGCACGGGTACGTCCAAACAGGTCGGCCGGGTAACAAAAGCTTTTTTGTCTATGAAGAAATTTGACCTTGCGACGTTGCAAAAGGCCTTTGAGGGAGAGTAGATCGCGCTACATATCCATTCATCAACTACTACATTATGGAAAATGATCAACAAGGACACGTTGTTTCTACAGACAAAGAAAGCGCTGGAGTGCTTGTAAGCTACAAGTTGGGGGAAAGGGAAATTTCGTTGGTACTGGGCAATTATGAAAAATTGAACAGTCTCCAGTTAATGGGACTTCTCACTTCAGCTATTGTTTACATCGGAACCCGTGCAGATATGCTTACACGGTTTTTAGAGTCATATGGTGCACCAGCTACAGGATCATATTTAAGTTACCATTTTATGAGAGCGGTTTTGGGGACAAGTCCAAGAGTATCTGCGGCGGCAGCAATAGCTCTCAATACAGCGCTTGAAATTGACCAGTACATCCATCCAGTTGTGAATACTGGAACTCGTACGCCTGACGCTCGTGATATTGTTGCGGGTGTTGTCGGTGCTGGTGTTGCATACGGATTCACCAAGCTCAAGGGACATAAAAAAGGAATATCCTAGCTTACTATAAAAGTTTTTTCAGATTGTAGCAGTGGCTCTTCACATCTTCCTACTATTATAAGCCCAGTGAAGAAGAGCTTGTCTCTGTTTTGGCCGGCATGATGAGTCTCCCGGTGCGCAGTTTTTGCGAATTTGTGAAATGTGTCGCTTCATCGCCAGCCACCTTTTGATTTGCCTGTCATCCTCCTCTGGAATGCGCCTCCCCATAAAGTACCGACAGTACCATTGAAACCATCCTCGGGGATCATCCTTATAAATCCAGCCTTTCGCTTGCCAGACCGAAAGTTGTTGGCTTGCATTGACGCCAAATTCGTTCAGAGCTGGATCATGCTTCTCAGGGCAAAGTTTCGCATGTGTGAACCAATCTGCAGGAAATTCGGCCATGCAATCTGTCATGTATTTTCCGCCAAACACTCCGCGCTCAAGCATTTCCTTGGGGGTGAGCTGAGGGCGGAATCGCGGATCAAAATCTGCCCCCATCGGCGCACTGCACGTGTAGGAATAATTCTTTTGCATCAGATCATTGACGTGTATGGTGCGTGAGGACATATGCTACAGGTTGAGATAGGTGATTGTAAGTTGCAAAACTGTTGCAAAGCTCACCCAGAGAAGATACGGAATCTGCATCAGCGCAATCCAGCGCACGCGCTTGTAAATAGCTTTCATTGCCCAGATCAACGTGACGAGGACAAGCAAGATGTCGATGGCGGCGAGGAGGTTGTTCTTGAGTCCAAATTGAAGTGGTGTAAATGAAAAATTTGCCAACAGATTGAGTGCAAAGGGTAAAGCGATGCGAGACGGCAGTTTTTTCTTCCATGCAAGATAAAAAACGCGTCCGAATGATATGGCTATGCCAGTATAGAGCACTGTCCACACAGGGCCAAAAAGCCAACTCGGCGGTGCCCATGCCGGGCGGATGAGGGTTGAGTACCACTGGTAGGCGTTGTCCATGGTTTCAGTATACAAAACAACTTCGGGTGTTGCACACCCGATGTTGTACATCGGGATTGAGCTCGAATCGCAGTGTCGTATAGTTTTTCACTTACGGAATGGCCCTTTAGGAAAGTCCGAAATAACTATACAATTTTATTCAATATTGCAAAAGATATAACTATAGCCTAGACTAAGCTATTACTTGATTTAGCAATTACTATGAAAAAACAACTTGTAGATCTTGCTGTATTTTTGATATCGTTATTTTTTCTCTTTGCAGGGTGGATGAATAGTCTAGGGGGGAGTCCGACAGTTGGTCTGATGATGATAATCGGATCGCTTCTTGCCCTCGTTGGTGTTAGCATAAGCCTTCGCAAACCAAAAGTACTACCAACAAAAATGATCTTTGTTGGTTTAGGAATGGTGCTATGGTCAGAGGTGATTGTAGAAAGTCTCATGTTTATCGTAATCCTTGGCTTGTTGCTTTATGGCGTTTACATTACGCGTTGGGCAAAAAAATGATCTCGTCTGAGAACCACACGCATATATGAATACACGGCCAACTGCGAAAAACATCCTGATCTTTGGTGACTCCTACACCTTTGGGAAAATACCCGGTGGACTGCGACATCCTGCCGATGTCCGCTTCACAGGAGTCATGCAAACTATTCTTGGTGTTGAATACAATATTATTGAGGAAGGGTTGCGGGGCAGAATGCTTGAAGGCGAAAATCCGTATTTTCCATATAGAAATGGCGCTGAGCAATTTGGGGCGATTCTGGGCAGTCATCTACCCTTGGATCTGATAGTCCTTTTCCTTGGTACAAATGATGCAAATAATGGCGCTGGCAAATCACCGGCGCAGATTGTCGCTGGTTATGATGGATATCTTGAGAAGGTCAATTGGTGGGCTGATCATCTCGGCTTTACTGTTCCAAAAATTATGCTTGTATCTGCTCCTCCAATCAATGAAGAAGCATCAATTAAGGCTTTTGGTGAATTTTTCAAAGGTGCGCGTGCGAAACTTCTCGAACTTGCTCCTCTTGTAGAAAAGTATACTGCTGAAAAAAATCTTGCTTATTTTAACAGTGCTCCCTACGTGACGATTTCAGATGTTGATGGCATTCATTTGGATGAAGAAGCGAACAGAAAATTAGGAGAAGCGCTGACGGAGAAAATTCGTGCGGTGTAAACATCGGGTGTTGCACACCCGATGTTGTACATCGGGATTGAGCTCAGAGCGAGTTGATATTTATCTGAAAAGTTGTATACTTGCCCTATATGACAAACTGTATTGGTGAGTGCCCATTTGTTCGAAGAAAGTTAGGTGAAATGCTTGGAGTTCGCAAACTTGGAATGCGTACTTCTCTTCGACTCAAAGCTCGTGGGCTGGACCAATTTTTAGGTCGTTATGATGTGGAAAAATGTAAGGGGTCTATTGACAATAAGTGTCCAATTGATCCAGATTCTGTAAATTCATTGACAGATAGACTGTAGATGGATCTAGACTAGCACTACATTGACCTGCTATACTTTCACCATGTACGCGATTTATATTTTCATAGCATTTATCCTCGCAGCTGTTTCACTTCGAGTCGTCAAAGAATATGACCGAGGCGTGATTTTCTTTCTTGGTAAGTGCACAGGTGTTCGTGGCCCGGGGCTTATCATCCTTATCCCTTTCTTGGAGCAGATGACAAAGGTTCAGCTTCGCACGGTGACGATGGATATCCCGTCACAGAAAATTATCACAAAGGATAATGTTTCGATCGACATTGCAGCGGTTGCGTATTATCACATTGTTGATCCGCAAAAATCCGTTATCGCCATTGAAAATGTCTATGATGCGGTCAATCAGATTAGTCAGACAACCGTGCGAAATGTGGTTGGGCAATTCAAACTTGATGAGCTTCTTTCTCAAACCCCGCAGATCAATAAAAAAATCAAAGATGTGATTGATTCTCATACAGAGCCGTGGGGAGTGCAGGTGACTGCTGTGGAGATCAAAGATATTTTCTTGCCTGAAAATATGCAACGTGCGATGGCGAAAGAAGCTGAGGCAGAGCGCGAACGTCGTGCAAAAATTGTTGGTGCCGAAGGAGAGTTTCAAGCAGCAGTCAAACTTGGTGAAGCTGCGGATATCATTTCAAAGCATCCTGTTGCACTGCAACTACGCACACTTCAAACGATGGCAGACATTAGTGTGGAGAAAAATTCCACCATTATCTTTCCAGCACAGTTTATGACCACGGTCAATGAAGCAATTTCAATGATCCAAGGTGATTCCAAAAAGAAATGATCCAGACCTCTGACATCGATGCGTTCATTGACTCTCTTGCACGAACACGACCGGATCGAGCTTTCAACCACTATGCTTCAGAAGGCCAACATGCGTCTGACAATGCCATTCGTCGAAACAACCTCCGTTTGTATCTCACAGAGATGGCTTCACAAAAACCAGATACGCTCCTTGTTGGAGAAGCTCCGGGCTATCAAGGCACTCGCCAAACGGGGGTGCCATTTATGAGTGAGTATATTATGTTGCAGGGCATTCCAGAGATCGATATGTTTGGATCAGCTCGCGGATACGCAAAGAGTTCGGAATTTCCGGATAAAATGTGGAAGGAGCCCTCTGCAACAATCGTGTGGGGAGCAATGTCGGATGTATCGCGTGTCCCCCTGATCTGGGGGGCATTACCATTTCATCCATTTGGCGATTCTGATCTGTCTAATCGTGCGCCAACTTCAGTAGAATTGGAGCTGGGTAAACCATTCTTGCAAGAAATTATTCGTCTGTTTGATATTTCAAAGATCATCGCTGTTGGTAATCAGGCAAAAGCATCCCTTGACAGTCTCGGCTATGATGTGCCCAAAATCAGACATCCCTCACATGGTGGAAAGCATGAGTTTATCGCAGGGCTGAAGGAGCATGTTGGGATGCGGTGATTAAAATTGAGCGACTTACGCAGCGAACAATTGCCAAACTAGAAATACAAGAAACAGAATTGTTGCTGAATTAATTCCAAGAAGCATGCATGATATGTAAATCTTGTGAGATCTTCTTGACACAGACTTATGAAACCCTTTGGTCACCATTAAATTTAGGAGTGAATATATTCCTATAGATATCACTGATACAATTATAAAGATGCCCGCATAATATATACCTCCAATAAACCATACATCTGAATTATAAAGCCCATATGACATAAGTAGTCCGAATGCCATCATATAGAATGCAAAAATTGGTAGGACAAGTGTAATCATATTAAGTAGTTATTATCATATTGATTGTATCAAAGGTTGGCCTCCAAATCGTATGCAAAAGGTTGTGCCCGATGACATCAATGTTGATCCGGTGCGCTCCTGGAAGATAACTTTGCTCATTTCCTACCATCTGATCAACCTTTGCCCCAATGCAGTAGATCTGGTCAAGATGTCTTGAAGAAATAGCTCGAATTTTTTTGATATATGTACCATGCGGATCAATATCCTGCTTTACCTGTGTTCCATAGAGCAGATGCGCCCGAATTGCCCCACCAAATGGGCTTCCAACAGTAATAAGCAAGCCAGCCTTCTGCCAGCCATCATAATTTTCAAGATATTCATAACACGTTAAGCCTCCATTGCTCAGACCGATGAGGATGACGTCATTGAGCGCATGCGATGTGATGTAGTCATGGAGCTGTTGTGCTGACTCAGGGAATGAACCTGAAAGCATCGGAAAATTGATGCTATGAACCGTGTAACCATGCTTTTCAAAGTATCTCTTCATGAAAATGTGAAGGGGATTTCGCTTTATCCAGCGCTCCACAAGGATAATCGTAGGTTTGTTTGTTGCCCCCGGTTTGGGATCCCAATTGATGAAGAGAAGCGTGAGGCTCAGCGGAAAGTGCACAAGCATCAATATGAGCTCGAGGAGGGCTTGGGTGAGGTACTTCATTTGAGTTTACTCAATTCGACCCGTGCATTGATGAGATAGTCATCAAACTCGCCATTATCATTGTATTTTTCAAAACCAGCGATGGCTTTTTCGTAATGAGTAATAGCTTCCTCTTTGACACCGAGCCCTTTGTATGCCCGAGCTATGCCAAGATGAGTTCTCGCATCAGTGTCATCTATACGAAGACTTTCGGAGAAGCTTTTAACTGCCTCCTTATCGTCACCAAGATAATAATACGTATATCCGAGATTCGTATGATATTCAGCAACGGCCGGGTTGACCTCAACAGCCTTAAGTGCTGCATTCAGTGCTTCATTATTTTTACCCATCGTGCTATAAAGATAACTTAGTCGATACCAAAGGAGGCCATTAGAACCATCTGTCTGCAAGGCTGAAAGATATTCGGTCTCAGCATCTTTCAAAAGCGGACTGTTTTTATCAGCTGAAGCCTGTGACATGTATGAATTTATGTCTGCATTTGCTTTCTCAAGGTGTGCCTTCGCATCTGGGGAAAGTGTCTTCATGTCTGAATTGAGACCTGTATCTAACGCAGAGCTTATGGTTGATTTCACTTTTATCAATTTTAACTGAGAGTATAGTTGATTAAGGATAATGAGCCAAAAAAGGAGTATAACTACCGTAAGTATCGACGCCAAAATTGTGCGAGGTTTCGCTCCCGTCTTAACAACAAATGTGTTTGCAATTTTGTCATGCCATCCCTGCTTTTTTCCATCAATTGCGATCCAGAGATAACCTAGCATGAAAGCCATCCCTGAAATAAATTGTGAAAAATAGCGAATCAGTGCCGTTGCGTATGTGAGCGATTTATCCTTACCAGAGATAATACGAATCCCCATAAGTTTTTTCCCGATTGTCGCTCCATCTGAGTTAACCAAAAAGAAAACATAATAGAAAAGTGCTATAGCAATTCCGGAAATAAGGACGCTGGAAGGTGCTTTGCTTAATGTAGCAAGCTCTTCAGGTGTTGTCGCTTTCAGTACAGCCAGAGAGTTGTATCCGAGAAGATTACTCACTGTCATATTGAGTAAGGAAAGGATTGCAAAATCAGCTCCATAAGCTAAAAGTCGAGTCCAGAAGCCTGCATACTGTAGTTTAGTGTTTTTTAAAATTGCCATATGAGCAGTATAGGATAGGTTGTTGAGAAAATGCAACAACATCGGGTGTTGCACACCCGATGTTGTACATCGGGAGACCTGCTATACTGAGCCTATGGATGCGAAAAAGATTGTCCTGCTAGGCCTAACGATTGGATCACTTATCGGTGGATACATACCCATGCTTTGGGGCGCAGGAGCGCTTTCAATCGCTTCACTCATCGGCAATACCCTAGGTGGAATTGTAGGCATTTACATTGCATTCCAAGTGTCACAGAATTTTTAGCTCAATTCACCTCGTGCACATCGGGAGAAAAAGGCGAGGTAACGAGGTGAAAATATCCGATCGATTTCTTGACTGTGCCCACGGTCGTAGTTCCGGATGTGCAAGGAGGAAAATTTTTGTACCTTGACTGAGCACTCGATACCCATATAGTGTTCCATCAAGTCGCTGATCAAATGCATCACGAATCGGAATCGAAACACTTGCTAGCTCATCAGCGTAAATCTCCCATGGATTTGGCTCACCACGATACCCACTGAGGTTGCGCCGATCCTTGATCGACCACGTATTATCCTTGTTGTGCTTCCAGAAGCGACGCACATAATCTTCATAAAGTGCAGGATGCAAAACCGTAAAACGATGCATCACCTCGTGCATCGTCGCATGTGCGATTTCATCTTCAACGGTCCCTTGACGCTGAATCCCATCGATATCTCGTGGTGCTCGATCGTGCAAGGTGATTGATCCAGGAATCGTCAGCTGAATCATATCATCAGCGTATCCGCCACCGGGCGATCCAGCCAACCCGCGCAGTGTGTAGATGCGAAGCTCCTGCGGATAGCTGGTATGTTCTTCGGCGTTTGATCTATCCGCACTGCCGACAAGTGGCTCAATATGTTCAAAAGCAGACGCAATGACTTCCAGAACTTTTGCAGAGGCAGGTTCAAGTGGATAGCGCTCTTTGCCAATATCCCATGTTGAAGGAAACACAGTGCGCGTCTCATATCTCTGCGCAATGCTGTCGATGACAATTTGGGCTTCTGGAGAAGGCTGAAAAACAGGCCCAGCATATGGAGGCAACGGAGGTTGTGGGGGCTCATTTTGGGCGTGAGCCGTTTGCAAGCAAAGAAGCAGAGATGCTGTTGAGGCGAGAAAGGCCCGGCGGGCACTTCGGGTGTGCAACATCGGGAGCAATCTAGCCTCAATCAATGGCATAATGCCACGATTATACGCTCATTTTATGATAAATGTTATGGTTGCAAAAGTGGTGGAATTTCTGAACCATCTGGAATAAATTTTACCGAAAGGGAATTGACACAGTGACGGGTGTCTGTATCAGTGAATTTTTCACCTTTGAAGACATGTCCCAAGTGTCCATGGCAGTGAGCACACGTAATTTCAGTTCTATGTCCATCTGGGTCTTCGGACTGTTCTATAGCCCCAGGGAAGCAATCGTCAAAGGCTGGCCAACCACAGCCGGCATCAAATTTTGCTTGAGCTGAATAAAGAGGATTATTGCATCGACGACAAATGAACGTGCCTGGCTCAAACAGGTTGTCATATTCACCCGAAAATGGAGCTTCAGTGCCTTTAAAATGTATGACGCGATTTTCTTCAAAAGTGAGCTTGTTGTACATATGATTTATTATAACATGAGCCTAATTTTCTCCCGATGTTCTACATCGGGTGTGCAACACCCGAAGTTGATATACTGTTTGCATGCTCGACCGCATCGACTATATCGTTGTCCCTTCGTACACCGTGCGCTCGCGTGCCCGCCCGACCTCTCAGACGGCTTCGGCACTTGATCTGGCATATTCCACCTATACCACGGCACAGGCTACGAACCCAGACCTCAAGATAATCCTATCCACCGGAGATAATCAGAACCTTGGTGTGTCTAATGCCCGCATCATGGCAGACTATCTGATTGCGAAGGGGATGCCAGAATCAGCACTCATTCTCGAAGAAAAGTCTCAAGACACCTATGAAAATCTTCGTGAATCTCTCAAAATCATACGATCTCAAATGGCAAAAAGTGATCAAAGTATCAGTATCAACATTATTGCCTATGACCTGCATATGCCTAGAATTCAGCTCATCGCGGGCATGCAAAAATGGCCGGCATACACATCTATGCCTGCATCTGGTCCTGCTGAGTCAGCATATGGATGGCGAGCATTTCAGACGTCAAGCCGACCTATGATCCGAATATACGAAGCATGTGCTTCTGTATATGAGCTGATTCGATGGTTCTTTAGATAGAGCCGAGAAGTTTTTGAAGATCAAATTTCTTGAGGCTTTTCTGATCTTTGAACAGGCGCATCCGATTGTGCAAATGCTAAGATAGTATCTCGAAGCATCTGACTTGGACGCTGGTTTGGAAAAGGAATTGAATTAATATCAATAAGTCCAAGATTATACATCTCTAACAACTCAAGTGGATGAGCACTGCCTACTAAAAGCATGTGCAACATGCCAGCATTTTCTGCAGAAAGTCTGAATTGCTCCTGTTCGACATATGAAAGGGGTTTGCTGTTGTAAACATGAGAACTTACATTCGCTAAGTCGCCATTATTTCGGAATATACGCATGACTCCTTTAACAGCCATCTTGACATATGATTTGGGGTTGGCAGATGGATTTGTACGTACTCTTTCATCATAATATGCTTTGACACAGTCTCCGAACGATCCACCTTTCTCTCGACACTCGATTGCCTTCATGTATGCGAACCCAACAGGACGACTTTCATTGTTGTATTCACGTGCGGCTTCTCGCTCCCATTGAATTGCTCCTGCTTCATGGAGTGAGGAAGTCCTCCCAGTTTGTATTGTATCAAGTATCGGTATACCAAGTGTCTTTGCCAAATGTACTTGCATGACATGAGCCATTTCATGGTCTAGTAGACACACTGCTCTTGAAAGGGGAGAAGCAAACTTCGGGGGAATATTTATTGTTTGTTTTCTTGGAGAAACAGATAGAGATGTTGCCTTTGGATCAATGACGACTTGCCATTTCTTATCAGGAGCTGGGCCTGACCGCCCGAAGTCGTTTGCCTCATGGGGATATTGACTGAGAATACCATATCCTTCTAATGCCTTCTCAAACCAACTCTTCATACGTTCAGCTGATGGAATCCTTCTTTTTTGTTCAGGGCTTAAGAGTGGTTCTATTGAGTCGGACTCATCTACAGCACTAGTCGTTTGCGTATGCACCTCAAGCAGATCGTGTGTCTCTTTATCTATAACAGAATAATATCCTGGGTTTTGTGGATTATGCTCTTCAGAACTTCCCCATTTTCGCTTATCCATCTGTGCTGTCCGAGCAGTTATTTTATTTGAATCAAGAGGTTTCCCCTCAGGGTCAGTTGTTCCACTCATCAATTTTCGTATCTCATCAATGATCTGTGTTTTCTCAGGTGCGGTGCTCCCGTAGATTTGATCTACGAGTGCAAGGAGTTCAGAATATCTATCTACAAGCAACATATTAATTCGTGCTTTATGAAGTTGAAGAAAATAAAGCTCACCACGATTTAAACCTTCCTTTGAGATTGAACGCAAGAGGGATTTCCTTCTTCGATAAAAACTAATTACGTCTAAAAGTTTTGAAGGATCCTCAATGATTGTAAATCTTTCCAACTGGACATCTGATTCAGCAATAGCCCCATTCTCATTAAAAGCTTTTTGCAATGTATCCTCTGTATACTCACGGGCCGATGCTACTAATCTCAAAAAGCCTTCTCGGTCATGGTCAATGTCTCTCTTTTTGATATTCTTAAAAAAGGTCTGCAAGTCTTCTCGAGTATAAAAGTCGACAAATGTGTAAGGAAAGAAGTCGAGTAACCGTCTCTTCCCCTCATCAGTTAAAAAGTAGTCAAAATAGATGTTGTGACTATTTATTGCAATTTGAACTATGTCTTCAAGACTCTGTGATTCAGATTGGTGATCTGTGTCTTGATCATGCGATATTAATTTCCCGTTTTCGACACTGAGTTGTTTCCCTCGACTTAAAAGTTTATCAAAAGCTATTGCCTGAGTGCGTTCCTCCTCACGAAGAGGGTATTTAGGTCGTTCAGAAAAATCAGAGTAGACACTTTGCACATCGTGGGCAGGTCTGTGAGGATATAATCTGTCTTCAGGTTCTATAGACTTCATTATTCAACACTTTCTCCACGCATTGCATCTTCCTTCGTCGCATGAACCGTCCCATCAGGATGATGTGCGGGTGAGTAAATAGTGTACAGCTTCAATTCATCAGAATCTGATGCATTGATGACATTGTGGGCTGTGCCAGCTGGGATGACGAATGCAAATCCATCGTGAAATTCAGATTCGACACCATCCATGATGACTCGGCCACTTCCAGCTTCACAGCGGAAGAACTGATCATTGTCAGGATGTGTTTCCATGCCGATTTCTTCACTTGGCTTCAAGCACATAAGCACAAGTTGGCTGTGATCCGACGTGCTTAAGACGCGGCGGAAATAGGTGTTTTCAAGGGCGAGGGTTTCGATGTTGTCGATAAATGTTTTCATAGAGAGAGTATATCACATAGTATCGAGTCAAAACATATGTGCGGTAACGACAATGATACCGATTCCAAGCAAAAACATACATGATTGTGCCAACCAGCCGGATCGCACGCCTGATTGATGAAGCTCAGGAATCAGATCTGCGCTTGATATGTACATAAAAAGTCCAGCGGTAACGGCAAGCATACTATAAATAGAAGTAGGCGCAGATTGAAAAAGATAATATCCCGTGAGTCCTCCAACAATCGAGGTGAGGCCTGATATAAAATTCCATATGAGAGCTTTGCGCTGGTCCATTCCACAATGTCGCAAGACGCTAAAATCTGCCAGTTCCTGGGGAACTTCATGCGCAATTATGGCAATGACCGTTGTCACTCCAAGAGCAGGATTTGCTAAAAATGAGGCGGCAATAGCAAGTCCATCGATAAAATTATGAATAGCATCTCCCACAAGTATCAAAAAAGCTGTCGGCTGGATATCATGCGAATCTTCATGATGATGGTGATACCAGAGGAGTGATCGTTCCATGAAAAATGCGCTAATCATCCCCATCATTGCCCAGGAAAGTGCATGTTGTGCGTCAATTCCGTCAAGTGCCTCAGGAAGGATATCAAGAAAAGCTGTTGCAAGGAGTACACCAGCTGAAAAGCCAATAAGCAATTGAGTTGCTTTCTTTGTTTTGAAAAAAGTCGTGCTCACCGTAATGATGCCGACAAACGATAAAAGACTTATGAGAAGATTTGCTGAAAGAATTGAAAAAAGAGTATTCATACGTATCTGTGAGAGAGTATATAT
This sequence comes from uncultured Gammaproteobacteria bacterium, assembly GCA_964477065.1. Lineage (GTDB taxonomy): Bacteria > Patescibacteriota > Microgenomatia > UBA1406 > HO2-37-13b > 2-02-FULL-43-11-A. The sequence goes on along the minus strand of CAYZCU010000001.1, from coordinate 44,854 downwards.
AAAAAGGGGGTTGAATTCAAATGCCCCCTGCATATACAATTGGCGCATATGGCACTTGGAAAACGTGATGCATGGGGAGATAGTGGTCATGAGATAGGTCACTTGTCTCATGCATTTGACAAAAGACCTCCAAAAGGTGATTCGATTTTGATTGATGGACGTCCCTTATCTGTCAAACTCCCTCGTGAAGGTGCACGTCAGCCAACAATCGAGCCAGCTCCTTCGAAAGATGCCCCTTCTACTCCTCGCTTGCCACGAAAAAAGGCGACTTGCGCCGCCTCTTTCTATCATCATGTAAGTTGCCCTACATAACTATCGGATAAATATTAATATTTATCGTTGTTTCGACTAAAGTTTCGATTATTATCTCTATCTCCTCTGTCTGTTTTTTGTTCAGCCATGTTGACTTTGATTGTTCGACCATCCAGTTCTTTACCATCTAACTCAGCAATAGCTTTGTTAGCGTCATCGACGTTTGTGTATTCGACGAAACCGAATCCTCTACTTCGTCCAGTTTCTCTATCAGTAATGACTTTTGCTTCCGCAACTTCACCGATCTGACTAAAAAAATCTTTCAAAGAGTCCTCAGTTGTGTTCCAAGATAGGCTTCCTACGAAGAGTCTCGTTCCTTGTGTTTTATTATCCATGCATTCTCACCTCCATTCCTGTGTCCATTATACAGTGTTATTGAAATAATACAATGACCTAGTGTAAAAGGCTTTTCTGTGATCTGACCCTATCAAAACTATTGAATTCATGCATGTCATAAAAGAAGTCCTAAGACCACGAGTGCAAGACTTCCCCCTATTAACAAGAGGGTAAGGTGAACAGTTCCTGTCACAGGGAGAGACTTAGGGGCTGTGGTTGGAGTCGTCGTTGCATTATTTGATTGTGTCGTCGTTGATGTCCCGGTTGATGTTGTCGAAGTTGTTGGTGTGGGCGTTGTGGAGGCCTGAGCCAGGACGGTACTTGTTGGTGTTGGCGTCTGTGTAGAAGATGTTGACGTTGGAGTAGGAGTCGTACCTGTTCCCGTCGATGTTGATGTTGTTGTCAAATTTGTCGTTGGAGTCGGCGTGGTCCCTGTTTTCGTTGTTGAAGTAGGTGCCAGTGTGGTTGTCGTCACAACAGTCGTTGGTGTGACGCCGGATGTTGGAATTGGAGCGACTGTCGTGCCCGAAGGTGGACTTGAGGTAACGGGAATTAGTGAAACAACTGGCGTGACCTGCGTGGATGTTGAGTCTGGTGGAATGACTTTTGTCCCCGAGTCAGGTGTTGCTGGTGTATCAGTGTCTGTTGTGGGTGTTGTTGGTGTTCCGTTTTGATTATCACCCCCAAGGCCTGGGATGATTTCGCCGTTATCAAGAGATGGTGTTTGTGCATCAGAGCTCGTTGTCTGAGGCTTTTGAATGAATGTGATTCCAATGATAAGAAAGACCGTCAAGACAATCAATACAACAAGTCCGTAGAAGATTTTTTTATCTGTGACTCCTGATGCATGCATAGGTCTTCATTAGAGTGCCAGTCCCACGACAACAACAACGATACCTGCCAATATGATCAAGTATGTTGCCTGTGGAAGGCCTGCAACAGGTAATGTTGGCACTGGTGTTGTGGTGACACCGGCTGTTGGAGTCGGTGTTGTTGTGTTGTTGACGACAATAATATCTGTCGGCTTCGGCGTTGTTGTTGGCGTTGGTGTCACGGTTGGGGTCGAAGTTGGTGTCGGCGTCACGGTTGGCGTGACGGTTGGTGTTGGGGTGACAGTAGGAGTTGCCGTTGGCGTCGGTGTGACGGTCGGTGTTGGAACAGCACACCAGCATGCTGCAGGATCTGTTGATGAAGGTGTCGTGCAAGCCGGGTTTGAAACACAGCGATAATCTGTTCCTGCGGTTGTTAAGTCAGTATCAACACATGAATGATTTGGAAGTCCAAGCGTCGTACAGTGATTGGCAGTTTGTGGATTACACGATGTGATGTAACATTTTGGATTCGGTGTCGGCATTGGAGTGGCCGTAGGCGTCGGTGTTGGCGTTGGTGAAAGCGTTGAGCAGGTCATATCAGCTGTTGCCGTCGATGAACAGCCTTCAAACAACGTGCCTTGAATTTGACAGCGGTATGTTTTGTTGGCTTGTGGGGTAAAAGCACAGAGACCATCAGCAGATGTTGCGCCATCTTTGACGTCTGGGTGAGCTACTTCTACAGCTCCTGAGGCAGTAACTTCAAGGATGGTACATGTATATGTGACACCTGTTTCTTTCTTCCAGGTACATGTAAACGCTTCAAGTGGACATGATGGGCCAACTTCACTCGCTTTGTTCTCAGTTGTTTGCTTTTGTCGGGAAAGCAGAAGTCCGACCACAAGACTGATAAGCAAAACAGCAATACCAATGAGAATAAATGTTGTACGACGTGAAGAATGTCCTGATGGTGTGCTTGTCGTCGTTGGTTGTGTGTTTTGATTTAAAACTTTCATGATTATTGTGCTGGACTACTACACGTAGCACACGTGGCGGTAACTGTTATGACGGGAAGGACACATGCCTGAGTAATCGTCGGTGTTGGTGTGACGGTAGGTGTTGGCGTCGGCGTGGGAGTTGGTGTCGGCGTTGGTGATGGCTCTCGTGTTGGTGTTGGCGTTGGAGATGGTGTTGGTATTTCTTTCTTACAACAGACACCATTGAGTGAACTACCTCCATCTCGTGAACACATATTTGAATTTGAAAGATCCGAGGATGGGGCACAACCAAGCGCTGTCGCTTCTGCGGGGTCCATACATGTAAGCGGACTCACACAGTCTTTTGGTTTTTCAGGAGTTGGAGTCGGTTCAGTACAGGAACAAATGATACGCAGACCTTCAAATCGGTCTCGACATTCATAACATGCGCCGTTCTTCTTTTTACAGGTTCCTTCTGCAGGAGATCCACATGATGTCCAGTTGTTATCTCCTAAACTCGATGGCGCTGAACCTGTATAGCATGATGGATCTGGAGGCAAAGGTGGTGCCCCTGTGTGACAAGCCGGTACAGATGCTTGACTATTCGTTGTTTGTTTCTGTGTGTATACATAAAATCCTGCGACAGGCAAAATGATTGCTATCAATAGAGTCAATCCAATGAGAAATGGTTTGCGTCCAGATGAGGGTTTGGCTTCTGGCAATGGGGTAAAATGCCCTTCACCAGTTGAGGGAGTTGTTGACTGAAATTCTGGCACCTGTGGTTCATTCATAAGACGTCTAGAATCATTGTGCGCGATTCGCTATAAAAAAGCAACTAGTTTAAAGGTTGTAGAGCCTCAGAGTCACTTTGCGTTGTAACTGTATCCAGGATATGGTCAAATTTGGCTGTCACAACAAGCCGTTGTGAATACGAATGTGCCCCTGGATTCCAAACTCCATCACAGGTGATAAGTTTGATATACGTCCCATCTGTTTTTCCATAGACAATTTCTTGTGGAAAATCCTCAAGAGGATGACTGACGACATCAGTAACTGTGAAAACAGAGGTCGATCCATCGACACTTCGAATATGGATCTCATCGCCATATTCAATTGTCTCAAGCTGATAAAAAATCCCCGGCTCTCCACTGGTTGTGTCAAAGTGTCCTGTCAAAATCGACGCACGATCCAGTTCTTCACCAGGCTTTGGACTCCCCGAAAACCAGCCGATTTTTGTTGTGTCACTTGGCACTTCCATCACATTTTGAGGAGTGATGCCAACAGGCACTATGTCTGTTGAGATGCTCAAGTTAGGAATATCAATGTGAATTGGATCACTCACGATACGTGGAGTTGGTGTCGGGGTTGGTGTCATCGTAGGAAGGATATGGGTATATGCTCCTGCAACAACTGCTGATGTAACTGGCTTCTGTGCTACCTGTGGTGCCTCAACTGCTGTCGGTGTGGAATAAAAAAATGGCGAACTCACAAGTCCAATGAGCGTTGCTCCTCCAATAAGACCAGTATTTACGGTGACGATCAGATCAAACAATTTCATATCGTTAACACGTTACCACACTGCGAAACGTATTTACCACTTGTAATTACTTTTGCTGACAGAGTACCATGAAATATGTGAGATCAATGCGCTACAGCACGCCAGAGTGTTGAGGCAAAATGAGCTCAATGATATTTGTACATTCGGAAGGAGGTGGGTTACATGAAGAAAGCTACAAAAAAGACAACAACCAAGAAAGCTGCTCCAAAAAAAGCTACTGTAAAGAAAGCTGTTAAAAAGACAGTCAAAAAAGTAGTTAAGAAACCTGCCAAAAAGACAGTTAAGAAGGCAGTAAAAAAGACGGTAAAGAAAACCGTTCGAAAGCCAGCAACAAAAAAAAAGAAATAACTTTTTTAAGCCACGGTTATGAATATCTTTTCAGCCGTGGCTTTTTTTTGCTCAGCGTGCAGTGTGCTGACCTTCAATAAACCATTGCATAGGAATGAGTAGAAGACTGGTCATAATGGTATACGTAATTGCAGGAAGTGCAACGACGCCATTGAAATACGTAAGCGCAAGCAATGTCGCAAGCGCAAAGCTTCGAAAGCTGGCCGTAATTGCGTAGGCGATTTTTTCAGACGTGTGCGAACCGAGACGAAATCCTAAGATAAAATCAAAACTGATCAATGTTCCAACATATGCGCACAAGGTGAGTGTCAACAATATATTATCCGTCAGATATGATCTGACAGGTGCAATAATTCCTACAATGATGAGCAACAACAGTGCAAGCATAACCTCTGTGTTATTTTTTTCTAAGCGTGCTTTCCAAGACGTTTTGGCGACATAGTGAGCACAGATTGCAGGGATGAATATGAGTTTAATCGCTGTTACCATCATACCTACAGGATGCACGTCAACTTCAGTATGAGCAAAAATATAGATGCTTAAAGGCACAACAAAGGGCGTAATCATGTTTGAAAGGCTTGTGGTAAACAGCGCTCGCGTTGTATCTCCTTTGAAAAGATGTGTCAAGAAAATTGCAGATACCCCACTTGGCACGCTTGTTGCAATGATAAGCCCAAGGAAAATCTCCTGTGAAAAGAGGGGCTTACAAAGAAACACAATTAGTGGAGAAACGATATGAATAATCAGCAATACGAACAAACTTTTTTGTGGGTGTTGCGCATCTTTGATGAGTAGAGGGACATTAATTGTCAACGTACTCAAAAACATCAGGTACATAAAGAGTGGATGAAGGAATGGGCTGATGAGGATACCTATTGCTGGAAAGGTGAAGCTCACGATTAATCCAGTGAGGACGACTGCCCACATATGGTGCTTAAAAAAATTCATTATTTCAGTATGCCATATTTCTTGAGAGGGTAGGTGATGAGGTTGACGAGAAGAATTGTTGTGATCAGCGGATCTGCAATGGCAAATGTGGAAGCTGGGGTGCGTGTGAGAAGGTAGAGGAGCCCGCCTCCAAGGACACCTATGAGTGCTTGATGTTTGGTAAATGCAGGGGATGTTTTGGGTTCACAGATCATGATACAGGTCATAAATGCGATTGCATTAAAAAACGATGCGGTGATAAACGTAAGTGATGCAGTGGATGAGAAGGTTGTGCTCAAATCATGCATAAGAACACCAGCGGTAAATGTCATAAAAAAAGTTGATGCAAGGAGCACTTTATGAAAGCTCATCACAAAATAGACACAGCCAATGAGTAAAAGAGAGGGGATGATTATTCTCAGAAGTCCTGTCGTAAAAATCTCACTTTGAATCATATCTGTCCCCCACCAGGAGATGAGTAAAGTATCTGTCCATCCAAGAGCGTGCGTGATAGTGCTTGCGAGATACGTTATCAGAAGTGCAAAAGCGGTCGGGTTAAAAATGCGTATGGCAGGTCGAAGGAGATATTTTTGTGCAATCAGGACCAGCCCTGCAAAAATGAGCCAGAGTGAGGAATGTATCGGGTGGATAAGCAAAAAGAGCAACATATATGATATGTATAGATTGACTGTTTGGAAGCCGATAAGGGGAGCGTGAGTTTGGACAATATGGGATACCCCAACGGTCATAAGTATCATCAGCATAAACCCCGTGTATCCTTGAAGTGCAAAGCTCCCAAGATCGAGACAAGCAAGAAGTGCGAAAATACTCAATAAGATCGCACATTGAACAAGCGTGCTTTTGAGATTGAAGCGTTGCAGTAACTGTGTTATCATGACCAAACCATTCTAGAACGATTGTTACACATTTACAAACAGATATGAATTCTAAAACACTCGGGCTCGCTATAGTCGCATTTGCAATTATTGGTATCGCTGTCTTTCAATACTCCTCAACACAAAAGCCACAGGGGGATGCAGTGACAACGCAGATTACTGCTCTGCCTAGTGACCAAGCACAACCACCACGTGTGGATTCTATGCTCAAAGATGGGACGTATACCTCAACAGGGCACTATCAATCTCCAGAAGGTGAAGAATCCCTCGGTGTCAAACTGCAGATCAAAAATAATACTATCGTAACAGCAGAAGTGACGGTTGTCCCGTCTAACGATACGACGGCACGCTTCCAAGGAATTTTTAAGGATGCTTTTGCCCCACAAGTCGTAGGCAAAGATATTCGCACCCTGAAACTTGAAAAAGTCGCCGCTTCATCATTGACGCCACAAGGCTTCAACGATGCTGTTGCCCAAATTGTCAAACAAGCTCAAGGATAGCTATGGCTCGTGATGAACGTTTTCATATGACGCATCACGCGATGGGCTCGCCATGGGACATAGATGTCGATGCCTGTCCTCCTTCACAGCATGAATCACTTACTCACGTGATCGAGGATTTTTTAGATGATTTCGAAGCAACCTATTCTCGGTTTAAGCAGGACTCGTTTGTGAGTCAGCTTCGGCACACTCAAGGGCGTGTCAGTGTCCCGAAGCCATTCATGATGATGGTGCATCTATGTTTTCAACTTTCGCAGATTACCCATGGAGTGTTTAATCCATGTATCGCTGAGGTGCTTGAGGATATGGGATATGACGCCTCATATTCACTCACAAGAAAATCAGTTGTCAGAAATGCCCCTCTGCTCACTGATGTCATCACGATCATCAATGATGCTGAAATAGAGCTTGCCTGCCCCGTTGCCATTGATTTTGGCGCTGTTGGGAAAGGCTGTGCGGTCGATCTGTTGATTGAGCTGCTAACTAAAAAGGGTTACACGTCCATATCGGTCAATGGAAGTGGGGATATGAAACATGTTGGATCATCCAGTCTGCGTGTCGGTTTAGAGCATCCTGAAAATCCGGACCAGGCAATAGGCATATGTATGCTGAACAATCAAGCAATCGCAAGCTCAGGAAGCAATCGGCGAACGTGGGGAAAGCAACATCATATTATTGATCCACATACGTTGCAGTCTCCAGAGTATATACGTGCGACGTGGGTTGTGGCAGAGAGTGCGATGTATGCAGATGCTCTTGCAACAACCCTATTTTTAATACCCCCCGATGACCTTCGTGACCATTTTGATTTCGAATATGTTCTCGTTAATCAGGATATGCAGGTCGTTCATTCTCCTGGATGGCAGGGAGAGGTATTTTCATAGGTAACCTGTATATAATGAAGTATGACGAAAGTTACCGCGCTTTTTTTCTTCATATCCATGATCTGTGTTATAGGCTTTGGTATGTTCCGAGATAGGTTGATACCACAACAGCCCGCCCAACCCTTACCTACCCGACGGCTCACAGCTGTGACGCCACTCCCGCAACCAACCGTTGCCCCACAATCCGTGGAGAGTACCTTGAAAATAGCTATTCCTGATGGTCAGCGAGTTGAACTCATTGATAGTCAAGGTCGTATATCTGGATCGACTCTGACAGGCCTGCGCAATGACATTCCCCATTCTGAAAGTATGCCAGATGCGATGTTGGGGACTGTCACATGGATCCTCCTCACCCCTCCGCAAGAGACACTCTATACCCTCAAGGTGATTGGTTCATCGGATAAAGCTATCGCTGTGTACCTCAAAAATACGTCCGGGGTTGAAGGTCTCGAATTAATTGAATCGAAAGATCATGATGCCTTGAAAGAATATACGTATAGCCTGACGGTGAAGCATGATACGGCTCAACATATAATTAATATTGAGGAACACTAATCATGAAAGACCTCGTGCATCGGTATTGGAAGCTCGTCCTTGGTCAGGTGCTTGGGTTTATGGTGTCATGGGGATTGGTGAACTATGTCTTTCTTGGACCACTTCCGATAGTTCAACCGGCCTTTCGACGATCAGTTGCTCACGCACCGGCGCGCATCGTCGAGTCAATCCAAGACCTTCCCCATAATATCAGCTTGCTGGCATCAGCAGTTCGATCCCGCCAGCCGACAGATACGGTTGATGAGTCTGATCCACTGTATCCTGCGCCCTATGTGTTTAACATTCCTGTCAGTGATACGCAGTTGACACCCGTGCCATTGGTGACCGCTGTGCCGACGCCGACCATTACCTCTTTGCCCCAGGTCACACGTCGTCCAACCGCATCCGTGACACAACCGCCCTCACCAACCCAGCGCCCGACGCGAGCACCAACGCAACGACCTCCCGAGATGACTCAACCCCCTGCAGAGCCCTCTGCACCGCCATTGAATCCTCAGCAGATGGAAGAGCAGACCTTGACGCTTATCAACCAGCGCAGAAGTGAAAACGGGGCTGGACCAGTGGGATGGAATACATCGTTGCAACAGGCAGCCCGTAGCCATGCGTTGTGGGTGGGAGAGGGCCCAGCTATGGCGCACTGCAATCACCAAGATGCACAGGGCAAGTGGCCGGATGATCGAGCTCGGGAGGCAGGATACACCCAAGGGGGCGTTGGTGAAATCATCGCGTGCCGTGTTCGCACCCCCGAAGAAGCCGTAGATGGCTGGATGCACAGCCCTCGACACAAGGCTATTTTGATCAATCCCACGTTGCATGATATTGGGATAGGTTGGGGAGGTCCGTACTCTGTTGCCCTCTTTGGCGGTTAGCTTGTCTGCATAGGCATTAATTGCATTTCGGATGCGGGTGTATTACTCTAAATACGCATGCAGAACACATCCTCTGAAACCGTACAAACCACCACCGATAATCTTGCCAAGCTTTGCCAGCTTGCTCGTTATTGGATTATTCAATCGACAACGCAGGCAGGTTCAGGTCATCTGACATCCTCTCTCTCTGCCGTTGAGCTGATGGTCGCACTTATGTTTGGTGGGTCATTTCGCTACGATATCCAGCATCCAAGCTATCCAAATAACGACCGACTTATTTTTTCAAAAGGCCATGCAAGTCCACTTTTTTATGCGCTGTGGGCACTTGCAGGAGGTATTCGTCCTGAAGAGCTTTTGACCTTACGACAGTTTGGAAGCCGGCTTGAGGGACATCCAACAATGAACTTTCCTTTTACAGAGGTCCCCACAGGGTCTCTCGGTCAAGGATTGTCAGTTGGTGTGGGAATGGCGCTCAATGCGCAACACCTTGATAACCTTCCCTATAAAACATGGGTCCTTCTGGGGGATAGCGAAATGGCTGAAGGATCAAATTGGGAGGCGATGCAGATCGCTTCACACTACAAGCTATCCAGCCTGATTGGCATTATAGACATCAATAGGTTAGGCCAACGCGGAGAAACTATGGATGGGTATGATGTTGACTTGTATGCACAAAAATGTGAGGCATGTGGATGGCACACGTTGGCAGTCGATGGGCATGATCTGCATGCTATTGGAGAGGCATACCAATTAATTATGCAGGGAAAGACACCACCTGATAAGCCGATCATGATACTTGCCCGGACAGTCAAAGGGAAAGGCATTGCACACCTCGAAGATGCCCAAGGATGGCATGGCAAAGTGCTGACACGCGAACAAGCCGATGATGCTCTTGATGAGATCGGACCTGTTGATCTGTCTCTTCGCGGTCATCTGGCTCTTCCTGAAAAACGCAAACCAGCTCCCTACATTCCAAAAAAGCAGGAGCTCAAAGAAGACTATGATAGTGCTCTTGCTCCTCGAAAAGCTTATGGGCACGCACTTGTGCAGATGCATGCGACGTATCCACAGATGGTTGTTCTGGATGCTGAGGTTAGTAATTCAACCTTTTCAGAGTCTTTCAAAAAAGCCTATCCTGAAAGATTTTTTGAAATGTACATCGCTGAGCAAAATATGATCGGTGTCGCGTGTGGCCTATCAGCACGAGGTAAGATGCCTTGGGTATCGACTTTTGGAGCATTTTTTACCCGAGCCTATGATCAGCTACGTATGTCAGCGTATGCAGGTCTTCCGATACATTGTGTTGGATCGCATGTTGGTGTCTCAATCGGCCAAGATGGTGTCTCGCAAATGGGCCTTGAAGATATTGCATTATTTCGTACCTTGCACAATGCTGTTGTCGTGTCACCAGCTGATCATGTTTCAACAGAGAAGCTCGCACGAGCATGCATCAAGCATGCGGGCATAACGTACATGCGTACGACGCGCAACGATGTCCAACCGCTCTATGACGAACATGAGGAATTTCCATTGGGAGGAAGCAAGACCTTGCAGACATCACCAAAAGATGTTGTCACCCTTGTTGCCACAGGTGCGCCACTGTACGAAGCACTCAAAGCGCATGAAATTCTCAAAAAAGAAGATATATATACGCGTGTGATTGATGCGTATTGTATCCAGCCTATTGATGTCCAAACACTCCAAACAGCTGGTGTTCAAACGCGTGCGCTCGTAGCGATTGAAGACCATTATGGTGTGGGAGGACTTGCAGATGCGGTGCGATCAGCCGTGTCATCGCGCCCCGTGAGAGTGTATTCGTGTGCTGTCACACACATGCCTCACAGTGGGACAGCAGAGCAATTATATGCACATGAAGGTTTGACAGCAGAACATATTGCAGATAAAGTTCGATCAATTATGCGAGAATTATAATATGTATATTTTCTGTGATATTGGTGCGACAAAGACAAGAATTGCGTCTTCACTGACGCTTGATGCACTTTCGAAGCCGATTATTGTTCCAACTGACGCCACAGGCATATCTCATGTCATTGATCTGATCCATGAGCATTTCAAACCTCCTTTTGGCGAGCATATCCGCGGGATTATCATTGGGGTACCTGCTATTTTAAATGCAGATAAAACGGCGATTCATTATGCTCCTCATTTGAAAGGATGGTCAGATGCATCACTTGTTGATACGATGCGACATGCCTTTGGATGTCCTGTCTATCTTGAAAATGACTCGGCCTTGTGTGGTCTGGGCGAAGCGCACTATGGTGCTGGCAAGGATTCATCAGATATGGCGTACATCACGATCAGTACGGGGGTTGGAGGAGCACTTATTGTCGATGGGAAGATTATGCATGGCGTCTATGGAGCGGAACCGGGGCATATGATTATTGATGAAGAAGGGAAAACCATGACGCTTGATGCCCGTATATCAGGGTCTGCTTTAGCAAGAAGATTTGGTAAAGAACCTCGTGAGATCACGGATGAATCTGTGTGGGATGAATCTGCACGCTATCTGGCACTCGGTCTGCGTACAGTCACCGTCATGTGGTCACCAGACACCATCGTCCTTGGTGGTGGTTTAGTCCTTTCTGAAGCACTCGATGTTGAACGTGTCCGAGAATATTTTTCTCAAATCATGTATGCTGATAAGAAGCATCCTATATATCCAGAACTCCCTGCAATTCGTGTGGCGCAGTTGGGGGATGAGATGGGATTGTATGGAGGGATGGCGTATGTTCGTACGCTTCAATCCTTGATACATAGGTTGTAGCATATGCCAAAGATAGCAACATTGGGAAATGGGTCACTTCTGGTCGGTCTCGACCAACATGCGCAAATCTATGATTTGTACTATCCTCACGTGGGGCTTGAGAATCACACGGCAGGAAAACTTCTTCATAAAGTTGGCCTCTTTGTCGACGGGGGTATCGTCTGGATGGATCATCCCGGATGGACCTTCAAAATAGGACAGGTCTCTGACTCAATGACGAGTGATGTCTATGCGTTTCATGAAGAAAAAAACATATCTATTCGTTTTGAGGATTGTGTGTATAACGAAAAGAATATTTTTATTCGGCATATCACCCTTCACAATCATAGTACGACGAAGCGGACGATCAAACTATATATGAATCATCAGTTTGAAATTTATGAAGCACATCGTGGAGATACTGCTTTTTATGATCCACATGCAAAGGTTTTGATTCACTATAAGGGGCGTCGCGTATTTTTGATGAATTGTGATCACGATGTTGTTGGTATTGATGACTATAGTGTCGGATTGCTTGGCATAGAAGGCCATGAGGGCACGTATGTCGATGCAGAAGACGGTCGGCTTGAGCAAAATTCCATCGAACATGGATTTGTGGATTCTGTCGTGGGGTGCACCTGTGAAATCAAAGGTGGCGCTGACTACACCATTCACTATTGGATGTGTATTGGCAAAACGCTTGAAGAAGCCTATGAACTCAATGTCTATGTGCTGGAAAAAACGGCGCAGTATTTATTGCAAACGACACAAGATTATTGGAAAGCATGGGTGAATAAACAAGGATATTCATACGAAGGTATTGATGAGCGACTGATACAGGTGTTCAAACAATCGTTGTTAATTGTTCGTGCACATATTGATGACACGGGAGCAATCATTGCATCAAGTGATTCTGATTTGCTCAAGCAAGGTCGTGATTACTACAATTATATGTGGCCCCGAGATGGAGCATTGACAGCATGTGCTTTGCAAAAAGCGGGTTACTCACACGTCACGCGAAAGTTTTTTCGCTTTTGTAATGGGCTTCTGACCCAAGAAGGCTATCTTCGACATAAATATCGCCCTGATGGATCATTGGGTGCGTCGTGGCATCCGTGGGTTCAGCAAGATCCAGACGATCTGCCTATTCAGGAGGATGAGACAGCGCTTGTGCTGTTTGCGCTTGGCGAATATTATGAAAGTTCAAAAGATTTAGAGCTTATCGAAACGCTTTACAATACGTGTATCAAAAAATCTGCAGAATTCATGGTGAGCTACATGGACACGGAGACTGGTCTGCCGTTGCCGAGTTATGATCTTTGGGAAGAGAAGTATGGGATATCAGCATTTACTGCTGGGGCAGTCTATGCAGGGCTCATGGCAGCATCTCGATTTGCAGGGCTTCTTGGCAAGACGCAAAATGAACTTAAATATCGCACCTTTGCTGAAAAAATCAAAAAAGCACTTGTCGATTTATTGTACGATGAGAAAGAAGGATATTTTTGTAAGCGACTCTACCGAGATGGAAAAAAATATCGTGTCGATACCACCTGTGACATTTCAAGTGTCTATGCGATGTACCGATTTGGTATTTTTGATGTCACGGATGAAAAAATCACTCGCGGGATGGATTATGTGATGAAGCATATCTCCTGTGAAAAAGGCTTGCAGGGAGAGGTGGGGATAGGTGGATTTGCTCGCTATGTCAATGATGGCTATTTTCGCGCGTCCCTATCATTTCCTGGAAATCCATGGATTATCTCAAGTCTATGGATTGCACAGTATTTTATTTTGACAGCAACATCTCCTGATGAATTAGCACGGGCGTACAGTCATATCACATGGGTTGCCCAGCGAGCACTTGAATCAGGTATACTTCCTGAGCAAGTACACCCTGAAACGGGTGAGCATATTTCAGCATCACCATTGACATGGAGTCATGCTGAATATGTCCAAACGCTTTTGATGTATATGGAACAATCTGAAAAATTGGGAAGTACCCACATGTATGCAGTATGAAAATTTTGATGTATGGTTGGGAATTCCCCCCACATAACAGTGGCGGTCTCGGAACTGCTTGTCATGGCTTGACACAGGCACTTGTACAACAAGAGGTGGATGTTCATTTTGTGCTTCCGCGTGAAATTCCCCTTGATACTGATTGGATGCCATTTTCATTTGCAGACAATGGTCGTATCGATATGAAGTCTGTGTATTCCCTGCTGTCTCCTTATCTGACGCCAACAGAGTATATGCGTAAGAAAGCACTTTCAGGAAATCATGGATTTTCTGTTGATCTTATGGGAGAAGTGATTCGTTATGCACAACTTGCAGGAGCGATCGCCCATGATGTCGAACATGATATTATCCATGTCCATGATTGGATGACGTACATGGCTGGGATTGAAGCGCGCCGACAAAGTTCCGCTCCATTGATTATGCATGTGCATTCGACAGAGTTTGATCGCAGTGGGGGAAGTGTCAATCCTGCGGTGCACGAAGTAGAGCATGAAAGTTTCAAAAAAGCAGATCACATCATCGCAGTATCTGAATACACGAAAAACATTTTGCATACGAAGTACGGCGTGAAACGATCGCGTGTTGATGTCGTTCACAATGGGGTGACACTTCCGCATGATGACACGTATGAAACAGTTGAAGACAATGATATTTTAGAGCTCAAAAAACATGGATATACAATCATTTTATATACAGGTCGATTTACCTTGCATAAAGGGTTGGATTACTTGATTCGTGCCATGCAAAAAGTGATCAAAATCCACCCACGAACGAAGTTGGTACTTGTTGGTTCTGGAGAAAAAGAATATGAGTTGATTGAATTATCCGCGCACTTGGGATTATCTGGGCATGTGCTTTTTGCCGGATGGATGCGTGGCAAAAATCTCGCTCGCATGTATGCGTCTGCTGATGTGTACGTGCAACCATCAGTCTCAGAGCCATTCGGCATATCTCCCCTTGAGGCGTTGACATATAATACTCCGGTTATCGTATCTAAACAATCAGGTGTTGCAGAGGGTTTGCATAGTGCTTTGAAGGTGGATTTTTGGGATGTTGATGGGTTGGCTGAAAAGCTTATCGCACTTTTGTCATACCCTGCTCTTCATGAATCCCTTACGCATGATGGCTATGATGAAGTTCAATCATTTCAGTGGTCGAGGTCTGCAGAGCAGTGCAACAGTATATATCATTCACTTATTTAAGATATGCCAACCATTTGTCTCTATCTCAAAGCGCATCAACCCCGTCGCATTCGACGGTTTGGCGTCTTTGATATTGGTACGTCGTCAGATTATTTCCAAACAGATGAAGAGCGACTTGATAACAAAAAAATTCTCAAAAAAGTCATCCACAAATCATACATCCCAACAAATGCATTACTTCTGAAATTGCTCAAGGACGTTCCCGGATTTAAAGTAAGTTTGTCTCTCACGGGTGTCCTGCTTGATCAACTTGAAGAAATCGATCCATCAGTCATCACACAATTTAAAGAAATTGTGGCAACGGGGAAGGCGGAAATTTTAGGAGAGACGTATCATCATTCACTCTCTTTTTTTTATAATCGTGATGAATTTGAAAGCCAAGTCGAGCAACATCGCACGCGGATACATGACTTGTTTGGCGTCACACCGCGTGTTTTTTCAAATACAGAATTGGCATACAACAATGATCTTGCAAAATGGGCCGATGAGGCAGGCTATGCAGGCCTTGTCGCTGAAGGGTGGGATCCAATTTTACAGTGGCGCAGTCCAAACTATGTGTACCAACCCGTTGATACAGAGCATGTTAAAGTTCTCCTCAAAAATTACACCCTTTCAGATGATATTGCTTTTCGATTTTCAGAGCGATCATGGCCAGAATGGCCGTTGACGGTGGATAAATTTGTAGCATGGATCAACGCGATCGAAGATGATGCTCAAACGGTGAACCTCTTTATGGACTATGAAACATTTGGGGAACATCAGTGGGAAGAAACAGGTATATTTGATTTCTTATCTGCATTGCCCAAAGCACTTCTGAAAAATCCCAAAAATAATTTCATGATGCCCACAGAAGTTATTAAAACATATCCATCTGTTGGCTATATCGATGTCCCCAATATCTTGACCTGGGCAGATACAGATCGAGATTTGTCAGCATGGGTCGGAAATAAAATGCAACGAGATGCTATCGAGCAGGTCTATGCATTGCGCCCGCGCGTCTATGCGTCAATGGCTACCGATCCTACGATTCTCAGTGACTGGCAACATATGCTGACATCCGATCATTTTTACTATATGTGTACCAAGTGGTTTTCAGATGGTGATGTGCATGCCTATTTCAACCCATATGAATCACCCTATGACGCATGCATAGCCTATATGAATGCTCTGAAAGATATCGAAATTCGATTAGATCGGCTTGAATCACCTGTGAAACAGTCACGAACTTCGACTGGAAAGAAGCGTCAAAAACCTGTAAAGTAAGTGATTGCTATGAAACTTATCAATACAGTTACGTTCTTCGGCTATTCTCAATCTCACGAAAAAGATGAGGAATTTGTCAGTGCCTTTGATACTGCCAAACTCCTGGCAGAGCATGGATATACACAGATCAATGGTGGTGGTCCGGGGGTGATGTATGCTGGCTCAAAAGGGGCAAAAGCTGGAGGAGGCCGTGTTGAGGCGGTGTACTTTTCTCCAAAACATGTGAATCATTTTGAAGGGAAAATGGATGAAAACATTCGCCTCGTGGATAAAGCGACTGAGGAATCTAATTATGTCGAAAGGACAAGACGGCTTTTAGAGGAAGGGGATGCGTATGTGCTTTTTAATGGAGGAACGGGGACGATCTCTGAGTTTGGTATGGCATGGGCACTTTCACGTTTGTACTTTGATAGGCACAAGCCATTTATTTTGTATGGTCCATTTTGGCGAAGCATACTCGATGCCTTTTGGAAAAACATGCGCGTCCGTGAGGAAGAATACAAAGTGTTTCGCTATGCTACAACCCCACGCGAAGTGCTTCATTATCTTGAGCAATTTGAAAGCATGTATCAGCGCTACCAGAGCCTTTCTCCTGAAGAATGTGTCGGTGATGAGTGCGAGCTCTTTCTCTCTCCAGGTCAGCACAGGCGGTAGATAGTGCTATAGGCAGTTGACTATATATATCATATATGATATATATTTAAATATGAAAAAGGTAAAGTCCCACACTATCGACTATCAAGATCACTTGAGTGAACTACTCAAAAATCCCAAATTTGTGCAAGCATGGGAAGAGGCGCGACCTGAGTTTATTCTCGCATCTGCACTGATTGAAAAGCGTCTTGCTCGCAAAGAGACTCAGCAGGAGCTTGCGTCACGTGTCAAAACATCCCAAGCGCGTATATCATCTATCGAATCCATGACGGCAAATCCATCTTTTCGATTGATGAAGCGCATTGCCCAGGCACTGGATTGCACGTTGCATATTTCCTTTATCCCAACTGCCACATCTGGCAAATAGCGCATTACGGTGGTACAATAATGCCACGATCACTTCGAAAGTTTGTGGACGGACATGCCCGGTCGTCTAATGGTAGGACGCTTCGCTCTGAACGAAGTAATTGGGGTTCAAATCCCTGCTGGGCAGCAGATGAAAACACTTATTCAAAAATACAAAGAGGCACGAACGCAATTCGAGGCAATGGTTGATGCATTTCCGAAGGAGAAACGAGAAATTGTTTTGTTCGGAGAGTGGAGTCTCAAAGATATGTTGGCACATTTGACTGGATGGGAGAGGCAGTCATTACATCAGGTTGCTAGCCTGTTACAGGGAACTTCTCCTAGGTGGGTTAATGATGTTGACAGGTTCAATGCCCAAAGTGTTCAATCGAGCAAACTTAAAAACTGGGAAACAGTATACAGTGAGCTTATTGCATCTGGGAATAAGATAATACAGGTATATGAACAATTGCCAGAGAGTGAATGGCATAAACAAGCAGGCCCACATCCTAAATTCACTCCAAAAAGATTTCTTGAAGCATCAATCGAGCATAATCAAGGAGAACATTTGTTGCAAATAGAAGAGCAAGTTGTAGGGACGCATAGAGTCTAGTCCGACACGCTCAGCATTTGATCTCAAAAAGAATTTCAGGTATTGAAAACCACAGACACTATCAGCTATAGGAGACATGCCTTACGGTGCCATTTCTCTGCGAAATTAGATGTTCACGATAGTCACATGTCTGACATTGCACTTCCGCAATACCATTTCCTACTGGGCATCCTCCACGGATCGCACTTATAACGATGCCAGAATTAGTTGGGTTGCCAGCAGTAGCAGCACAGAGCGTGGTTAAGATTTCGCGCCCTTGGCGAAAATAATGCACACCGATACTTACATTCTGTCCGACCTCAAATGTACGCCACCTGGTATTTTCGCCTCTCTCAATAGTCATCAGTAGTAAAAATTTAATGTAACAACAATTGCTATTATATCATGGAGGGTATCTTGAACCGCTATTTGCTATTATGAGCTCATGTACATGATCGAAAATCAGAGATCGATGATCGTAATGTCACAGAGTTGAACTTGAGAAAGATAGTGAGAACATCACCCCATCACAAGGTATTCAATGTGCTATACTATTCATAGATATTATTTTAATTCGCGATGAAAAGGTTTCCTGCCTTTGAGCGAGAAAGGACATGGTCCGATAACTGAAGGCCACTAACTTTCCACAGAAGTTCAACTGTGATTAAGACACATAGAAATGCCGATGTCGCCCAAGAGGAATGAGTCGGTTACAAAGGTTCAGTTGGCAACAACTGGATAAAACAAGGTGGTAACACGAGATGCCTCGTCCTTGCATATCAACCAATGTTGGTGTGTGATGGCGAGGCTTTTTTATTGGCGAGAAGGGCCATAAAGTAATTACAATTTATGAAAACAATATGAAATATTCACAGATGTTTCCAAAGACAGAAAAGACAGCAACAGCAGAAGCGAGTAATGATTCTTACCGTCTATTATATCGAGGAGGATTTATTAGAGAATCAAGTGCAGGGAGATACTATTTTTTACCTCTTGGTTTTCG
>CAYZCU010000001.1:6494-26031 GCA_964477065.1 uncultured Gammaproteobacteria bacterium | reverse complement strand
ATGGTGACGCCGGTTTTGCATCCTTTGGGACTGTGGCAAGAAACCAATCGCACAAATTCAGCTGGGTTTGAGCTTATGATGATTAAAGATCGACACGGTGCCGAGTTTGCGCTTGGTGGAACTGCGGAGGAAATGTTTGTTGATCTTATTCGCAAATTTCAAGTAAGTTACAAAGACTTACCACTTAATCTTTACCAATTTTCTGCAAAATTTCGAGATGAGTTGCGGGTCCGTGGGGGGTTGTTGCGTGTACGCGAATTTATGATGAAAGATGCATATTCTTTTCATACTTCTGAGGAAGATTTCAAAAGCGAATACATGAAGATGCTTGAGACGTACACACGAATTTTCAACAAACTTGGTTTGAAAACAGCTGTTGTTGAATCAGACAATGGATATATTGGTGGAGAATACTGTCATGAATTTGTTGTCGAATCTGAGGTCGGTGAAAGTACATATCTTACTACCGATGATGGGACATATGCAGCTCATGAAGATGTTGCCATTTTTCAAAAAGATCTCAAAAACACTGCTGATGAGCTTAAAGAAATGCAACCTGTGCAGGCAGAACGAGGGACAACCATGGAAGATGGTATCGCTTTTCATAAGCTCCCGCTTTGGTTACAGATCAAAGATGTGATGTTTGTCGATGAAAAAGGACGATTTATCCTGGCAGTTATTCGAGGAGACTATGATGTGAATGAAGTAAAGCTGGCACATCTTACAGGAGCTCTCAACCTACGTCATGCAACTGATGATGAGATCCGTACAACGCTGCAGTCTGAGCCAGGCTTTATCTCTCCTGTGGGTATCAAAGATCATCTTGCTGCTGGGACAGAGCTGTTGATAGTTGCTGATGATTCTCTTCGCACGATACGCAATGCATATGGTGGGGCAAATAAGCCTAACCAGGATCTGTACAACGTCAACATTGATCGTGATTATCAACCAGATATCGAAGGCGATATTGCGCTTGCACAAGATGGCTTTTTGACAACTGATGGCAAAAAACTTATCGTAAAAAAAGGCATTGAAGTTGGCAATATTTTCCAGCTTGGATATCACTATTCCACAAAGATGAATGGCGCCAACTATATCGATGAAGATGGCCAAGAAAAACCATACTACATGGGCTGTTATGGCATTGGGATTGGGAGGACACTTGCAACGATTGTTGAAATGCATCATGATGAAAAGGGAATCCTCTGGCCAGAAGCGATTGCCCCATATCACGTTCATCTTATCGGTCTGAATCTCGAAGATGATACGGTGAGCACAAAAGCATTTGCACTCTACAAAAAACTGTTAGAGCACAATATCGAAGTTCTGTTTGATGATCGCCAAGATGTCTCTGCAGGCTCCAAGTTTGCTGATGCAGATCTTATCGGTATCCCCAACAGGATAGTCATTTCAAAACGGACTGGCAATTTGGTGGAGTTCAAAAAAAGGAGTGAAACAGAATCAACGATGCTGGAAATTTCTGAAGTTCTACAGAAGTTGATGGCTGGATATCCACAATAAGAATATCAATTTTTCATCTGGGATGGTGCAGTGGGTTGGTTTCACTTCCCAAACCCGATCAGCACCGCCCCTGCTGTCATCATGACTGCGCCAATCGCGACGGAAAGCGTCACTTTTTCGCGCAAGACAATCACTGCAAAGATAATCGTCAGAACCAGACTCAGCTTATCAATTGAGGCAACATGTGAGGCGGTCCCCAGTTGCAACGCTCGAAAATAAAACAGCCACGACAGTCCTGTTGCAATGCCTGATAGCACGAGAAAGACAAGCGATACTTGTGAAATCGAGGAGAGTTGGCGAGTGAGGCCTTGGTAAAAGACAATTCCCCAGGCAAAAATGAGAATGACTATCGTTCGAATAGCTGTTGCAAGATTGGAGTTCACATCTTTGATGCCAATTTTTGCTAAGATCGCGGTGAATGCTGCAAAAAGTGCTGACAAGAGTGCATATATCATCCATGACATAGCTTGAGTATACGCTCACTGCTCAAGGGCATGCAAGGAGATCTACTTGCTCTGCTGTCTGGACTCTGTCATAATCGTTGGTATGTTGACGATGCAAGCAAAGCAACTTCGTAGTACTTTTCTCTATATACTTCTGCTTGCTCAATGGCTTTTCGCATTGACGTTTGTATCGATGATTGGGGGATGGAAGGATGGTTTGCAATACATTTATTTTTCTCCTGAATGGGATTGGCCACAGATATTTGCTGTTGTCACAACGACTATTTGGCTGGGACACTTTCCCCTAATGTTTTTCTTTAGGTCTTATTTTTTCAAAAGTGAGCGATTTCGACAGGTGTGTATTTTCGGTGCTTACTATATCATGACTGTTCTGGTGCTTGGGCTTGTTGGGAACTTTGCAAATATTTTGGCATATATTGGCTGTGGTGCACTGATCGCGGGTTTGATGTATAGTGCATATCCATTTCAAAAGAAATTGACGCTCGTTTTGACATGTGTTGCTCTGCTCGTGGTGGGATACTATACATGTATTTCCCTTCCTGATCGATATTGCTGGGACAAAGTCCAGAAGCTTCCTGAAATTAATCAAGACATATCATCAGTCGGAAATTACCAGATGCAGTATATCGAAAATTGTGTGAAAGATTTTAAATCCGGACCTATTGCGAGATTAATCTATTGATGCGGATACTATAAATCATGCCTCCTTCAAAAAAGAATCCGGACATGCCCCAATCCCTTCTCAGCGCGCTTACTCACTATGACCTTCTCACGAGCACCTGGGCTCGTAAGCATGCCGCCGCGCAGAAGAAGCTCTGGAACAAGCACAAGAAACATCTCGACACCGCGCTTGCCAAGCCCCGCCAGCTGGCTGCAGGCTCCATGGCAGGACTCCTGATGCTCTCTCAGCCAGTCCCGACCTCCTTGCTCACCCAAGCGCTGACACAGACGACCTCAGCGCCATCTGCCCAACCGCAGGCAGAGACGCCGGCGCTTTCACCGACCCAACAGCTCATCACAGATCTCAAGCCTATCCTGCCAGCCACCGTTGAACCACTGACCCCCGACCAAGAGGAGCAAATTGCCCAGCTTCTCAGCGACCAATTCAACCTCGTTGTCAGTCCCAGCTACGAAGGCAAACGCCTCAACCGCACGTATGGCCTGATCGGTGCTGAACAGCATCTGATGCGCTATCCAGGAGATACGATGGAGACACATTTCGCTGATCCTGCTGATGCGCAAAAATACTATTCGTCCGGGATGGCGCCTGGGCGCGGTGCCTGGGGATATTTTGCCCAATCACCAACGGGCTTGACAGAGCAAGAGGTCCAGCGGGAAAAGTGGTATATTGCCGTCCCAACCTTTCTCTCACCCACGTGGCATAACGACGTAAACATGCACTACAATTTTTTCAAATTTCGTAAGATGCTTGTTGTGAACCCTGAAAATGGGAAAGCGGTCATTGCGGATATCGGGGATGCCGGCCCAGCGCCCTCAACAGGGAAGCACCTTGGTGGATCTCCAGAGGTGATGAAGCATCTCGAACGCGTAGATGGTCGTGCTCGCGGACCAGTGTTATATTTTTTCATTCGAGATCCACAAGATACGATCCCCCTTGGGCCAATTGAGCCAGGGACAGCGGCCAAACTAGATGAAGCCATTACAAAAACAACTGAAGTACAATAAACCTATGTCAACACATTTTTACGACCATCTCCATGATCCAGATCGATTGCACACGCATCTACACGTCCTTGATATGACAGATGACGAGCGCAATCACCTCGTCCTCATAATTCAATCAACCCTTCACCATCGCATCATCGATGTCATACTTGAAAAACTTCCAGATACGCACAAAGATGCATTTCTTGATCATGTCGCAACAGATGATCACGATGCTGTTTGGCGCTTACTCAACGAACATGTTCAGACTCCAGAGGAAACAATTCGTGAGGTGATCACGCTCCTTGAAGATGAGCTTGCAAAGGATGTTGATGGTATACTGTGAGGATGTACGAAAAATTGCTTAAGCTCATCAATACCTATGGACGAGTGGTGATTCTCATCCCATTTGCCATCATAGCGCTCATCTACGCGTTGTTACTCCTTATCTTTTCATAATGGCTACGCATCGTACGACTCCGCGTACGACATCCCGCCTCGCCCGTTCAAAGATGTCGGACAGCGAGCTCGTTGCGCAGGTCCAATCTGGACAGCAAGAGAGTTATGAGGAAATCGTGAAGCGATATGAAAAGCCCCTTTTGCGCTATGCTCGCTATCTGACGAAACAATCAGAATTTTCACCTGATATTGTCCAAAATGCTTTTATCAAGGCGTATGTAAATCTCAAAGGTTTTGATATCTCAAAAAAGCTTTCAAGTTGGCTCTATCGGATAGTGCATAATGAAGCGGTCAATCGCATTCGCAAAGAGTCACGTTTTTTTTCATTTGAAGATATTGAGTGGGTTGAACAGATCTTTTCACGAAGTGAGCCAGTTGAAGAAGCACTCCAAACATCTGAGATTCGCAAACTGCTCAAAGAGAGCCTCCAAGAAATCCCATTGGCTTATCGTGCTCCACTAATTTTGTTTTATCTGGAGGATAAATCGTATGACGAAATCAGTGATGTTTTACGTATTCCCATGGGAACTGTTGGCACGCGTATAAATAGAGGAAAGAAATACCTGAAAAAAGTTGTACAAAAGAAGGGAGGCGAAGCATATGTCACGTAAAAAACCCATTCAGCAATTTGATGTCGATGAGTTCTGTGTTCATGATGAAGTCATGAAGCATCTCCACGATGACAAAGTAACCATGCGACCGCGATTCCACTTTATTGTGGGATCGTTGCTGGTTGGTATTGGCATTGCTGGAACGATTGTTGTATCTGTTTTTTTTACACACGTTATTGTCTATCGGCTTCGAGCTGAACATGTGTGGGGATATGCCGGCTTTGGGGCGCATGGGCTTTTGGCCTTTATCCAATTTTTTCCATGGCTTGCGCTCCTTTTAGCTCTGTGTGGACTGATAAGTGGATCATATCTATTAAAGCAATATGATTTCGGATGCAAACATCGTTTGACCCGTGTCTTGATTGCAAGTGTTGCTTTGGTGCTTTCATTTGGACTTCTGCTTGAACATCTTCATTTTGGTGAAAAAATGGCACAGTATAGCGCTATTGAAAATATGTACCGTCGCCAAGCGCCTGTTCGCATAATCAGTGGACGCATTGTTGACGTTGCGCCACATCGAGTCATAGTCGAATCTGACACCGGAGCTCTTGTAAACATGGATAGTACGCGCATTGAAAAGGCAGTTGTCCTCAGGTCAGGGATGCATATTCAAGCTCTTGGGCGATGGGAGCGTGATCTTTTTCATATTCAAAAAATACGGATCATTTCTGTGAAATAAATCTTTTTTCATGGTGTATTACCTGTAGATAGTACATAGAGAGGAGGTGACGTATATGAAAGAAACAATTCTGAAAGGCAAAACACAATTCATCATCACATTTGCAGCTATTGCCCTGATGGGATCAGCACTCTTAATGATTGTTCAACCAGTATCTGCGCAAGATGGAATTCAACGACCTCACGGAATGAGGGGGCAGTTCAGAAAACACTATGAAGAACAGCGAGAGCAACGATCTCTTCGAGCTGAGCAACGATCAAACAGACTGTGGGTTATAGCAGGCTTTCTTGGCCTCACCCCAGATGAATTGAAGCAACGCATGAAAGATGGGGAAAGTCCACATGATATAGCTGAGCAACAAGGGAAAACTCGCGAAGATTTTAAGACATATGTTATGGACTACATACGAACGCATCATTGGTTAGACGAGGATTAAACATGCGACCCGGGCCCGGGCGTACCTACAACCACTGATGCGTGAGTTCGTTTCCTGTACAATATCTGTACTATGTCAGCATCAGCACCTTCGCCGAGAACGTTTTCAACTCCCATGATGCAACAGTATGCATCTCTCAAAGCACAGTATGCCGACTGCCTCCTTTTATATAGACTTGGTGATTTTTATGAACTTTTTCTTGAAGATGCACACATTGGATCACGAGTGCTTCAGATTGTCTTGACGCGTCGTCCGCGAGGAAAGGATGGCGATATTCCTATGGCAGGTGTTCCGTATCATGCCGCCGATCGATACATTGCAAAACTTGTTGATGCTGGGTACAAGGTGGCTATCTGCGAGCAGGTCAGTGATCCCCGGGAAAAAGGTATTGTGAAGCGAGATGTGGTTCGTATTATTACCCCAGGGACACTTCTGGACGAGCAGTCACTCAAGCAAAAAGAGCATAATTATTTAATGAGCCTCGTGCTCACACCACATGAGCTTGGTGTGGCTGTGGCAGATCTATCGACTGGATCATTTGAGTTGACACAGCTGGAAGTGACAGAAGAATCATGGCCACAGATCCTTGCAACAGAACTTGAGCGGTTCAATCCGGCTGAAGTACTTGTCAGTGATGCCCTTTACAACAACAGTGAATTTTTGTTTGTGCTTCGATCACATGGCCCACAGGTGACACGTGTCCTTGAATGGGATGCATATACGCACAAAGCCTATGATGTTTTGCTGAAGCAGTTTCAAGTGGCCACCCTTCGAGGGCATGGTTGTGAGCATGATACCTATGCGCAGGAAGCTGGAGCTGGGTTACTTGGTTACTTGGGTCACACACAAAAAGGTGCAGTTCGTCACATCTCGACGCTTTCTCGGTACGATCCAACAGCAAGCGTCGTGCTGGATCCATCAACGGTTTCAAATCTCGAACTTTTCCATCCTCTTCATGCACAAAAATATGACGATACTGCAGGGACATTGATACAGCTCCTTGATGAGACGCGATCGGCAATGGGTGGTCGAATGCTTCGTGAATGGCTCAAGCGTCCACTGCGATCAAAAAAGGAGATCGTGAACCGGCTCGATAGAGTTGAATACTGTGTTCAGCATCCAGCCTTTCGTGAGCGCCTCAGAACTATCATCGAATCAATGTATGATGTTGAGCGAATCATATCACGACTATCTGTCCGTACAGGTCATGTCGGTGATGTGGTCAATCTGGGTAAAACGTTACACGCGATTGATGAACTGAAAGTCATGTGTATGAATGAACACTCGCCCTTATTTCACGAAAGTGCAGAAGGCATCGATGTACATATCCATGAGGTGTCGAGTCTGATTGCTCGACAGATTATTGATAATCCACCCATCGATATCCGTGCTGGAGGATTTGTTGCTGATGGTGTCAATTCCGAGCTTGATGATTTGCGCCAGCTGTTGTCAGGTGACACAGCGTGGGTCACCGCCTACGAGCAGAGTGAAAAAGAGCGCACAGGAATCACGACACTCCGTATCAGAAGCAATTCAGTCTTTGGGTATTACATCGAAGTGAGTAAGTCATGTCGCGATCGGATGCCTCCTGAATACATTCGCACGCAAACGTTGGTCAATGCAGAGCGCTACACGACAGATGAGCTACGCGTCTATGAGCAAAAGATTTTGACAGCCCAGGAGCGGATTGAGAAGATCGAACATGAGGTTTTTCTTGCCCTTGTTGAAGCTATTTTGGTACATACGTCAGCAATTCAACAAAGTGCGTATACGGTGGCGAACATTGATTGTCTTTGTAGTCTTGCCTATCGAGCGCAGAAGAGTCGTTATACCCGCCCGGATATACATTCGGGAGATGAATTGAGTATCGAACATGGCCGTCATCCTGTTGTTGAGGAGCGTGTGAAGTCGCACTTTGTGCCCAATTCGGTCACGTTTGATGCACAATCTGCGGGATTGCATATTATCACGGGGCCAAACATGGCGGGTAAGTCTGTTTTTATGAGACAGACAGCGCTGATTACCCTCATGGCGCATATTGGATCGTTTGTACCTGCACAGCGTGCGAAGATAAGCCTGGTCGATCGTGTATGCGTGCGAAGCGGGGCGTCGGATATGATTACATCAGGACTTTCGACCTTTATGGTTGAGATGGTTGAAACAGCCTATATTCTCAATCATGCAACTGAAAAAAGCCTGATCATCCTTGATGAGATTGGACGAGGAACAAGTACGTATGATGGTGTCAGCATAGCATGGGCAGTTGCAGAATATCTTGTGACGCATTGGAAAAAAGCTCCAAAAACACTTTTTGCAACACACTATCATGAGCTCCAAGATCTTCAAGCGCAATATCCTGATCGTATCTATAATGCACATATGGCTGTTGAGGATAATCAAGGGAAGCCGATATTTTTGCATCGCGTGGTACCAGGTGCATCTTCGCATAGCTATGGGATTGCTGTTGCTAAGCTGGCTGGAGTCCCCCAAGAAGTTATCACGCATGCGCAAGAAAGATTGGCCCATTTAGAAGAGATACATCATCATGACAACCATTAAAAAATTGAGTCCAGAACTCATTTCTCAGATCTCAGCAGGACAAGTCGTTGATCGACCTGCTTCAGTGGTGAAAGAACTGATTGACAATGCACTTGATGCCGGTGCGACTGATATTCGAATTGATCTTGAACAGGGTGGACTCGAAAAGATTGTTGTCACAGATAATGGAAAAGGCATGACCAAGGAGGATGCGCTTCTGTGCTTTTTGCCTT
This sequence comes from uncultured Gammaproteobacteria bacterium, assembly GCA_964477065.1. Lineage (GTDB taxonomy): Bacteria > Patescibacteriota > Microgenomatia > UBA1406 > HO2-37-13b > 2-02-FULL-43-11-A. Next base: position 17,425 of record CAYZCU010000001.1, on the reverse strand, counting down.
ATACAACAAGTAAAGTTCACACGCTTGATGATCTGTTGCATATCGAAACGTTTGGCTTTCGTGGGGAGGCCCTTGCAAGTATTGCGCAGGTAGCAGATGTGACCATTGATACAAAGCAGGCTTCAACCGTTTCAGGGTGGCATGTTCGGGTTGTTGGAGGGACATGCATCGAATCAGAGCCCGTGGGTATGCCTGATGGGACGCAGATGACAGTGGAGAGATTATTTTATACAGTTCCAGCACGGCGCAAATTTGTGAAAGCGATCACGACTGAAGTTCGCGTCAGTGCGCATGTTGTAACTGCCTATGCACTGGCGCATCCAACCGTTGCCTTTACCTTGACACATAATGATCGAGAAATTGTGCAGGTCACACCCCATCAGACGGTCCTTGATCGGATGGAACAGCTCATCGATGCTCGAAGTGCTCGGTCTGCACGTGCTATTGATTATGGCAAGGGGCCAGTCCGTATCTTTGGCTATGTTGGACACCCGACGACATCCCGGGGATCAGATACGCACATGTATATCACCATCAACAAACGTCCTGTTCACAATCCTGAGATCAAACGAGTGATACGTACGATGTATGGCACGCTTCTGCCCCAACGCTCATTTCCTGTGTGTGTCCTCTCTATTGAGTATCCATTCGAGTCTATAGATGTTAATGTCGACCCGCAAAAGTCACACGTTCGCCTTTACGGCAAGGAAACCATTCAGGCAACAATCAAGGAAGCGCTCCAGGATATCTTTACAGCATCTGCAACAGCTTACACCGCTGTATCTGGACGAAAAATGGATACGAAACTTGCGGAAACGATTAAAAATACGCACACGCCGTGGAGTCCACGAGATAGCGCGATCACGAATGTGACGCAGATTCGAAGGTTATATATTCTTGCTGAGTATCAAAAAGGGATTGTCCTGTATGACCAACATGCTGTGCATGAGCGAATTTTATATGAAGAATATCGCGATGCATTCGAGCATCAGCGGACGTCTGGGCCAGTCCATACGTATGCACCACCCCTTAAAATCACCTTGTCATCGCAACACAGGGCCGCATGTGATGACTATGCGTCTGCACTTGCATCACATGGCTGTACCGTGCAGTTGGAGGGGGATGATGTATTTCTCATGAGTGTCCCTGCGTATCTTGCACATCGTGATGGGAGTGAGTTGATCACAGAGCTGATCGAAGCGTGTGAAGCACAGGACGATGGTCTGACGGAAGGTGGCATTGATCCCGTGGCACATAGGACATTGACTTACATGGCATGTCGCTCTGCAATCAAAGCTGGCGATCCATTAACGCCTGATGAGATGAAAAAACTTATTACCAAACTCATGGCATGTAAACATCCGCAAACGTGTCCGCACGGGAGGCCAACATGCATACACATATCAGCCTCTGAACTTGATTCCTTATTTCAACGATAAAAAAGTTATTTCTTTTTCATCATGTCCATGCATTCTTTACATCGAGCTTGATGCGTTGCAAATTCATATACTGCTGATAAACCAACAAGTATATAAACGAGATTGACGAGGCCAGGCCATGTTCCAAAAAGCATTTGAACAAGGTCCAAATCAAACAAGCCAACGAGCCCCCAGTTCAATCCTCCGATGACAAGAAGCAAAAACGTTACCAGATGAAGACTTTTCATTCTGTGACACCTCCTCTCGAAGATCGATTCATGCCTTTATTCTAATCTTATCGTGACTATCAAGTCAAACAATTTTTTCGTCTGGATTATCTTGCAGGTCAAACTGTTTCTTGCGCATCCAGTAGGCTTCTTGTCGAGGAAGACGGGAACTATCTTTCGTATGTGCTAGGACGTATTTGATAGCTTCCTCGAGAAATATCGTATTTTGGGATCCCTTAAAAAGGACAATCGCTTTATCAGGAAGTGTACTCTTCAGATAGCGCCCGACCTCATGTGGACCGTCAAATGCACGGGTTTTGACCTTTGTTGATCCGGATAACGGTTCAAAGATATATTTTCGACTTAGAGGTCCAACAGTGTACAGAAAATCAACATCATCCTTACATGCTTCCAACACCCGCGTATGTTCGGATGCAGATTGTTTACCCAGTTCGCGCATATCCCCACATACAAAGACTAGCGGACGATCAAGTGACTTTTTAAGGGACACAGCAAGCTCAAGCATCTGCAGTGTGGCATCAGGAGATGCATTGTATGTCGAGTCAATTAAGATACTATCTGCCGTTCCAGCAAAGAGAGAGCTGCGTCCAGGCTCAAGTGAGAAATTTTTAGCTAAAGATGCAGTCATATCTTGATACGATAAACCGAGATGCTCACCAACCAGCATTGCACTTGCAAACACTTCTTGAAAGCCATGTGGAAGCAAATAGCCTTGTATATCAACGTGAATATCCCCCTGTGCGCTATGTGAGAACGTAAACGTCGAATGATGTTCATCTGCTGAATATTTTTTCCATGTGATAGTAGCGTCTGTTGTCCCGAATGTACTATGCGGAATGACAGTATCTTGCAAGATTTCTGTAATGGGCTCTGAATCACTATTCCAAACAGCAAATGCGCACTTCGGGTTATCCGTAATAAGGCGAGCTTTTTCTTGAGCAATTGCATGGACGATTTTATGGTGTGTGATTGGAGGTGTGATCACTTTTTCAAATTGTTGGGCATGGACGGGATAGACATTGAGAAAGACACCAATATCGGGTTTGATGATACTGAGCAGATAGCCCATGTTTTTAGGTGGAGTTGGCTCATCAATGCCCATTTCCACAATAATATGTGTATATTTTGTGAGGTACTTCGTACGCAAGGGCACCATAAGGATCAGACGAACCCAATCCTTCACACGTCGATGAAGGGAATCAAAGCCAAGACTATGGACAGAAAGTCCCAGTAGTCCAAGAGGTATTCCTGTCTCAGAATTACCTTTGCGGATGACGTACGTTGAAAAGGAGTCTTTCAACACGGCATACAGAGCATCTCGAGTAGATGTCTTGCCAACAGATCCCGTGATACCTATGATATGTGGGTGTGCACGCCAGACAGCTATTTGAGCAAAAAATCGCAGATAGGATAAAACACAGCGCGTGAGCAATTTTTTCATGCCTCTATTGTACCATTGAGGTATAATGCACGCGTATGAAAGAGACCTCCTTGTGTGCCTATTCTGCTCCCGTCTGTATCACGCTTGCTGGTGGTACACATCCCTTTGAACCTGCACTCATGTGTGCCTATCCACTGCGTGTTCATGTATCAGTGACACCTGCTTCATCAACGAAGCCCATTGCTGATGAGCTGATTGCGATAGCAGAATGTGTCGCTACGATGCATCCCGACGATCCTGTCTTTGAAGGGACATGGAACGTGCGTGTGCCAGAAGGTATCCCGCATGATCATCATGGTGTTATCAGTGGCATGATTGTCGCTTATTGTGCCTGTTATCTTCATCTGAAAAATAACAAAGAGCCTGCACCAGGGGCTCTACAAAAACTAGCGTATCAAGTTGAAAAAAAACTCTTGAAACTTGCATCCCATGCCCAGACGACAACATCTACTGTCGGTGGGCTTGTTTTTTATCGTAAAGAATTTGAGTTTCATAAAACAGTTTTTACCATTCCTGCCCATGTCCCGCGGTCATTTTTAGAAAACGTATCAGATGCTCCAGGTGCAAAAATTCCGCTTGATACGTATATTCGCCGAATCATTTTTGCTGTCATGCATGAAGATGAAAAAATGTTTCATGGGACGTATGACCAACACAGAGGAGACCTTCCAAAGACTTTGTCCCTTCAAGAGGATCGGGAAGGTGTTCGGCGTGAAGACTAGAACTTCCTGATTGTCGGCAGTCTGAATTCGATTGAGCCATTCTTACCACCAAATATACCCAATACATCACGGACGACGACGAGCCAGACGGTGAATGCCCCAATCATGATAATAATGCCAATAATTGCATTGATGATTTTCTGTCTGGCCTTTTCAGTTTTCGTAGCATCCCCGGTTGATGAAATGTATTCAAAAGCTCCCCAAAGCATATAAAACACAACGGCGATTGCTGAAACGACGAGCAAAAGATTAATAGCAAATCCAAAGATATGTCCTAATTTTGTAACAACATCTCCACCTGCAAGAGGAGCTGTTGAAACGCCAGGGCCAAGAATCTTTGACATGGCATCAGTTTGGAGTAATCGTAGAGCGTTATTCATACTATAGTGAGAATTTTACATCAAATATATATGTAATAACACGGGTGAAAAAGTAGGCAAGTGTAATCAGGATAATCCCGACAACTGCATACGTCATAATGTTTTGTGAACGCGTAATCAGCGCAGCATCACCACCCGATTTCAGATACAAGTATGCAGCATAGATCAGAAGCATAATGACCATAATTGCCGACCCGGTGTATAACAGAGGGAGAAGGATTGACGAAAGCTGAGAAATATTTGTCAAACATGCAGGAGGAAAATTTTGACAATTAATTGATGGAGTTTGGAGAAAGTACAAGAGAAACTTCATAAATTGAGTGTAATAAAGTGTCAGGTGAAATGCAAGGGAGGCTAAATGAAAGAAATGTTGCTATAATATGTTCTTATGGCTGACGAAACATTGATCCCAAAGCACGTTGCCCTCATCCTCGATGGCAATCGACGCTGGGCACGAGCGCAAGGGGTGAATATTTTGACAGGCCATCGTCGTAGCGCTGAAAACATCGAATCCCTTCTGCGACGTCTACGCGGACGAGGTGTGAATACAACAACCCTGTGGGTTTTTTCTACTGAAAATTGGAAACGCGATCAGGAACAGGTCGTCGGGATTATGAAGCTCGCTATAGAGTTTTTGAACATGTATCGTGAGCGACTTATCCAGGATGAAGTTCGAGTGATTCATCTTGGACGAAAAGATCGCGTCCCAGAAGAGCTTCTGAAGGACTTGACCGATTTAGAAGCTGAAACAAAGCATTTCACGCGAAGCTATCTCAACATCGCATTAGATTATGGTGGTCGGGATGAAATTTTGCGAGCAGTTAGTCGGATCCAAAAGGCAGGTGTCGATGCTGATTCATTAACTGAAGAGACTTTCAACTCATACCTCGATACGCATGATCAGCCCAATCCAGAACCCGACCTCATTGTTCGCTCGGGCGGTGAGCATCGGATGTCCGGTTTTATGCCGTGGCAAGCTGTTTACGCAGAATATTCCTTTACGGATAAACTTTTTCCTGATATAACTGAATCAGATATTGACGCAATTCTTGATGATTTTGGTCAGCGAGAGCGCCGATTTGGAGGAAAGTAGGGAGCTAGAGATCTAGAGAGCTAGATATCTAGTTTTCTAGATCACTAGATTTCTAGATCACTATTGTATGTTTGACCCACAATTTCATATCACCAACTCAATTCTCAAAAATATTGGGACTATTGAGGCCGCGCGAGAGGTTATCGGGGATGCCCCCTTGCTTCCCCTATGGGAAAAAAAGTTTCGAGATGAAGCAATAGTTCGTACTGCTCATCACGGGACACACGTTGAAGGAAATAGACTCAATTTATCAGAAGCAAAAGATGTATTGCTTGGGAAAGATGTGATAGGACGCTCTCGCGATGTGCAGGAGGTCATCAACTATCGCAAAACGCTCCAGATGATTGAAGACGAAGCAGAAAAAGGTGCAGAAAAGATCACTGAACAAGTGATAAAAAAACTACACAGATATACAACGGATCGGATACTTGCGTCTGAAGAGGTTGGAGAATATCGCACAAAAAAAGTCATCATTCGCAACAGCGCAACAGGTGAGATCACGTTTAGACCACCGGGCCCGCTTGAAGTGCCATTTTTGATGAGAGAGTTTGTTTATTGGCTCAATAAAGTGACGCCAAATGATGTTCATCCCGTTTTGAAAGCGGGTATCGCACATCATCAGCTCGCTGCAATTCATCCATTTATCGACGGAAATGGTCGTGTGTCTCGAGCGCTTTCGACCCTCGTCCTCTTCACTGAAGGCTATGATATCCGCCGTTTTTTCTCCCTTGAAGAGTACTATGACCGTGACGCGATCGAATATTACAAGCACCTCAATATGGCTTCCGAGGGGAACATGGCTGGCTGGCTTGATTACTTTGTGCTGGGAGTGGCGATGGAGTTTGACCGGGTCAAAAAGCAAGTTCTTAAACTGTCAAAAGATACGTATTTGAAGGAAAAACTCGGCGGAAAGCAAGTCTTCTTGACCCAGCGACAAACGAGGCTGATTGAGTACATACAGAGCATTGGCTATTTACAAAACCAAATGTTTGGGGACGCCGCTCCGGATGTATCTGAAGATACCATTTTGCGTGACGTCCAAGAGCTTATTGAGAAAGGCATTATTAAAAAGGTCGGAAAGACCAAAGGCGCCCGATATGAGATGGTCTGAGTAGGAACCTGGTAATCTAGGAATCTAGTAACCTAGTTTCCAGATCACTAGATCACTAGATCACTACATTATGACTTTTTCCCAACTCACGACATATTTCGACAAGCTTGAACATATCGCTTCTCGCAATGAGATGACGGTGCTTCTGGCTGAGCTTTTTACGGCTACTTCTGTTGATGACATAGATAAGGTTGTCTATATGCTCCAAGGTCGTGTTGAGCCTCAATTTGTCAAATCAGACTTCGGGCTGGGGGAGAAAATGGTCATCAAAGCCTGTATCAAAGCTCTCAATCTTGATGAAAAGCTTTTTAAAGATATGCAAAAGAAGCTTGGAGACTCGGGGGCGACAATTGAGCACTTTAAGCAATCAAGCGTAACGAGTGGGAAACAAAAGATGAGTGTCAGTGAAGTATTTGATCAGCTCAAGCTTATCACACAACAAGGCGGTGATGGTTCGCAAGAAAGTAAAATGGGCATACTTGGTGATCTGATTCAGACGCTTGATCCACTATCATGTCGCTATCTCGTGCGCATCCCAACGCAGACGCTTCGACTGGGATTTTCAGACATGACGGTTTTGGATGCCCTTTCATGGATGCTTGCAGGTGATAAATCCCAGCGCATCGTCTTGCAAGAGGCCTATCATGTCCGCCCCGACCTTGGGTATATTGCTCGCGTCGCCAAGGAGCACGGTGTCACGGGACTGAAACACATCCAACCTGAAGTTTTCACCCCGATTCTCATGATGCGTGCGCAGCGTCTGCCCAGTCCCGAAGATATTCACGCCAAGCTTCTCACTGCCGTGATTGAACCCAAATATGATGGGTTCCGCCTTCAGGCACATTACAAAAAAACCGCCCAAGGTCCAAAAGTTCAGCTCTACTCCCGAGGGCTTGACGACGTGACCTACATGTACCCCGATGTTGTTGATGGTATTATTCGTGAGATCCATGCTGATTCGGCGATCATTGAAGGTGAAGCGATCGGGTTTGATGAATACGCTGGGACATTTATGCCATTTCAAGAAACAGTCCAGCGCAAACGCAAATTTGATATTGAAGAAAAGGCCAAAGAAATTCCCCTGAAAATGTTTGTCTTTGAGCTTTTGTATGTCAACGGGAAGTCCCTTTTGCATACTCCCCTGACGGAGCGCGTCACACAGATGCGTGATGCAATTCGTACAACAGGTGATATTCACAAGGATACGCTTCTGCTTTCACCAGAAAATGAAATGAACACCGTCGAAGATGTGCATAATGCATTTGATGATGCCATAGCCAAAGGGCTTGAAGGCATCATGGTCAAGAAAAAAGATGGTCTGTATCAACCGGGTGCCCGTGGTTGGAATTGGATCAAGTTCAAACGGAGCTATTCATCCAAAATCAACGATACGATTGATTGTCTGGTGATGGGATATGATGCAGGTAAGGGGAAACGCGCAGATTTTGGCATTGGGGCATTTCTCGTTGGCATTTATGATAGTGATGAAGATACTTTCAAGACAGTGGCAAAGATCGGAACAGGCCTCTCTGATGACCAGTGGCGTATGCTCTATGAACAATGCTCGCACATCAAGACAGATCACAAACCCGCTCTCTATGATGTAGATGCCATGATGCATGTGGATGTCTGGGTCAAGCCTGTCATAGTGGTTGAGATCAAAGCTGATGAGATCACGCGGTCCCAAATGCATACTGCTGGTCGTCGTATGCAAACGAGTTCATCGGGAAATGCACAGGAAGTTGCTCAGGCTGGATATGCTCTTCGATTTCCTCGGTTGACACGTTTTCGTGATGATAAGAAGCCTGAGGATGTCACGTCACTTCGTGAGGTTGAAGCGATGTTTGGCAGTCAAATCCAAAGTGGTGGAAAAGCTCAAAAGGACTAGTTCCGAATTGAATGCAAGATAAGCTCAGCAACCTCTTGTGGCTTTTCCAAAGGGAGCAAATGATACGCACCTTTTACTTCGTAGAGATGTGAATGAGTACACGTTTTACTCAATGACTTTGACATCTCAGGTGTCGCAAAGCCATCCAATTCTCCATAGATGAAATCAATGGGTATAGTAATTGTGACATGTTCGTACGGTCGAAAGAGTGTCGCTAAGGAACTAAATATATGCTGATTGTCTGACTTTTGGCCTAACATTTCCATGCTCATCTTCATCGTCTTACGTCGTCGAATACTGCCAAGTCCTTTGACATAATACACAAGCTCTTTCAGTGGTCGTGCGTGCATGACACTTGAGGCTAAAAGTGCATTTGAGCCAATGATACTAAAGAGTGTTCCCGTGTGTTTGATATGCTTGGATTCAAATATCGGTGTGGCTATACATATAACCTTTCGTAACTGGGATGGAGGGTTTTGAGCTATATGAAGAGCTACCCGTGTGCTAAAGGAATAGCCGACAAGATAGGCCACACTATCAAACAGAGTGATACTCTCTCTGACAAACTCCGTACACGCATCGACATGCGGATCAGATTCAAAATTTTGGTTCAATCCATATCCAGGTAAATCAAGGACGATAAATGACACTTCTTGTGCTAAGTAGGTATAACACAGGTGCCAAATATCTGCGCCAATGCCAAACCCATGCAACAAAAGTACAGTTGGGTTATTCCCTGATTGATAATAGCGGACTGTTTGTCCACCAAGGAGATATGATTTGATTGGTAGTTCAAGCTCTTCCATATAAATTCGTTATCTATGATGACGTATCGTTTTGTACCATCTATGAAAGTACTCAATGATATGTGTAGGATCTGCCTTGTGCCGTCGAGATGAAATGCCAACAATCATTTTCGGATCAAACAAAATCTCTCCGAGAGGATGAATATGGATAGCAAGGTCCATATCTTCATGGACAAGCGTATTATCCATGCAGACCTCATTGCGAACTGACTTCCATATTTGTTGTGGGATTGCCATATTCGAACCAAACAACACATCGTACCCGAGGAGCATTCGAGAGAGGGTATGGTAGGTTACTGATTGGATCATCGGGGAGCTATTGATAATGGAAATATGGTCATATACTTGACCTGGACCAGTGAGTCCCACGAGTGATGGCTGAGCACTAAAATGGTTTTTGATAGTTTCTATCCAGTCTGGAGGCACCCGGGAATCCCCATCGCATCTGCAAATAATATCGTATTGTGCAGTGTCAAAGCCTTCATTGCGAGCATACGAAATACCCTGTTCCTTTTCGGAAATGACTTTGACACCAAATCGGCGTGCTTTTTCAACCGTATCATCCTTCGAGTTATTGTCTACGACAATAATTTCATCAGGCATGACTGTCTGCTTACTGAGGTGTTCTAAACATGCTTCAATATAGCCACCTTCGTTATATGCTGGTATGACAACCGAAACTTTCATAGATATGTGTAATTATAGTTTAAATTTAGCAAGAATAGGCGTGTGATCGGGGGCAAAACTATCGATTTGGACTGTTTTGACGTGCTGAAGATTTTTGTACACGATATAATCCAATTTAAACTTAAAGGGCCAGAAGCGAAAGGTACTACGGAATGTGTGAAAAATCTTATTTGATGCCTCATGCAGGTCATATGATTCAAGCAGATGTTCAAGCTTCTTGCGTCCATAGGGATAATTAAAGTCACCTAGGACGATATGTGCTTCATCTGAATCAACGAGTGATTCAAAAATCTGCCGAAGTTGCTTTACGCGTAGCGTATTCATAATAAAAGGAGATAAGTGAATGTTGTGAATAAGAATCTTTTTTGAGCCAATTGTGATTGGGGTTTTGATTACTGAGCGCCTGCCCCCTCTATAAAACAAGACAATATCCCAAAAGCCTATTCGAAGGGGAAGTTTCGACGCATCATCTACTTGGACTGTTTTTGGATTGTAAAAAGTCGCTACAGAATACTTCGTAAAAAAATGTCGAAATGAGTACGAATGACCTGAAAACTCATACCCATAGTTTTTCATCAAAGCTACAGAATCGTGGTCAATCCGACATTCTTGGATAGCCACAACATCAGGATGATGGCGTTCAACAAGCGCTAAGAGCCGTGGAAGGCCCTTATTCTTATCAATATTGTATGTGAGGACCGATAAATCTTTCACACGTATAGTATACGACATTTTGCCTAAAAGTTATCCACATGGATAGTGATCTTGTAATCTAGCAACCTAGGGCAACCCAAAATCGTATGTACTTACTATCGGCTGGCCGATAGTAGAGTGCTTAAATGCTATGGGACTTGACATCATGTCATGTCTCTCGTAGACTTCTCACTATGAAACAGGTAAAGTCTCTTCAACCCCAGATACAGGTTATTGGAAAGGTTCGTGAGAAGATCTCTTTGCAGATGTTTACACGCAATCAGTTTGTGAGTATTTCGAAGAAGAAGCTAAGCCTCCCTATTACGTTGTTTCAGTTGTAGAAAAATAGTGTACAGAATGTGAGGTTTGAGGCTCTAGGATAAGTGATCCATAAAAAAAAGAGCATCACTACCGTTCGCGTTACCGTCGACGAGTAGTAATGCC
>CAYZCU010000001.1:1748-6484 GCA_964477065.1 uncultured Gammaproteobacteria bacterium | reverse complement strand
TCCGAGGATCGGAGCTAGTAGATACAATAGCAAAGTTGCTAGTGTGTGTCAACAGGTATTTGATAGATAGTTCCGCCACCTGTGTGCGACGTGAACACGGGTTGTCCTAGAGCCTCAAACTTTGATTCTTGCAAGTGAGTGTATTTCTCCTTTTCAAGCGTTCCGACAATCACATAACGTATCTGCCATTTTTTTAGAAGACGCTTTGTTTCTGAGATATCTGTACCTTCATAAATCGTTGATATATCTTTTTGCAGAGCCCCAACCGCAGTGCTGTCTCCGCGCCACAGCCATTCATGAACGTACCAACCCCCAATAGTTGGTAAACCGGTATAGGCTGATACAACGTTATAATCCGTGTACGAATCGCCTTGTGCTTCAAGAATATGTGGTTGGCCACTCGTGTGAGTGTTGAGGTAGTTGATGATTTCTAGATACGCAGGATGAGATTCCTGCATCCATATCTGCCCATCGAGGTGTGGTTTGCTTGTGCTTTGGCCATAATATGACAATACGGCGAATGTTGGATAGATCGAGATGAGGAAAATCAGGGGAACAAGCGTCATCAGATAAACTTTGGGGAGGATGCCTTTTTTAAAGTGCTTTTTGAACGATGCGAGTATGTATGCAGATGCCCCCCCAAGCATGATAAAAGCCCCGTAGCCGAGCTTAAACATCGTGTTGGCTCTGAAGTGTGTTGGGTAAATATCCTTGGCATAGACAAACTCAGATGCAACGATGAGTAATGTGCTATATGCACACAGTATGAGGACAAATGAATCAATCCGTGAAATCTTAAACTTTTTGCGCCATGACTTGAGGATAAAAAAGGCAAAATTCACCCAGAAAAATCCCCAGAGCGTCAGGAGCATCCACCACTCACTTGATTGACAGTTGCCTTCAAAGATAAAATGCTTTGCCAAAGACGTGCCAGCCATAAGTGATTGTGCCTTTGCGGTTAGGGATGCAGAGATACAGTTAAATCCTAGTTGGGAGGCAAATGGCTCAAAATACATGCTAAACGGTTTATTGACGAGCTTAAAAATCCAGACAAGTACGCCTGAGTAGATAAAAAGTTCATATGAAAACCCAAATATTCCCAAAATAACGAGTCCTGTCAGCCCAAGATATATTGGTGCATCAAATGCATTCGTCATAAAATGAATGCTGATAAAAAATCCAAGTAAGAGGATGTAGCTCAGATAGCCCCTTTCGAATGAAAAATCTGCACGGATTTTACTGAGCCATGTTGCCGGCTTAGAGAGGTCGAAGCGCAGTCCACGTCCCTCAGGATGCATAAATAGTGCTAGCAGTAAGCTCAGTGAAATAAGAACGAAGGGGATATCAAACACATGTCCATGGAGATCTGCAACGACATATGAATACAAAGGAAATTCGTGAATGGTAAAGGGGATAAAGCGTGTCGCGTTTGGGTACCAGTAGTTGAGGGAAAGCTTATCAAGGCTTGTGATCGGATGCATCAAATCAGCCAGTTTGAATTTAGATGTCAGCTCCCAAAACGGCTGAGGCTTATCATTTGGGTAGCCGAGGGTAAAAGCATAGATAGTATGCAGATTGCCTGCAAAGTTGACAAACCAGGCGCCGACAAGCGCAGCAATCGTAGCAAATCTTTGAGATTTCTTAATCCCCACATAGACAAGGTTAAACACAAACGTGAACGTACCAGCGACTGAAAGTGCACAGAGCTGAGCGAGTATCAGATTGTAGCTGATATACGATGGAATGGCGCTCAGTTTCGTCAAAACAGCCCCCGTGATGTGTCCAAAGTAATAGTAATTAATATGATTGCCTGCAAGCCACATATCCTCTGTTGGAAAATACGTACCTCGCAAAGCTGCATTGATGAATCCAAAGTCCATAAACTTTTCGAGACCATGGATTGCAGGCTCATGTGCACGAATGTATGCCCACGCACAAAAGGCACTCGCAGTCAGAAATTCTTCGAAAAAAAGGAGAGATCGCACCTTATGGGAGAGCTTTGGAGCAGGAGATATGCGAGATAGAGCGTAACCTAGGCCAGCAATGACACCCAGTATGATAATCAGCCATGTCCGCGTAAAGGGGATGATATGAAATGTCCCCAGCGCATACGTGATATAGCTCAGCACAGCAATCCCGAACGCCTTACTGAGACCATATCCTTTATCATAAAAAGCATGAAATAGACGCGATACAAAGGGGAAAAAAATGATGCCGATAACCACAAGCATCAGATACCATTGCAGAATTGACATGAACATGAGTTCAACAATACTCATTTTAGATTGAAATTGCAAGCTATTTTTGATATATTTGAGTTCAATGGAAAAAGCTTTTACCCCGTCGCAGTGGGAAAAAAAGATCTACGACTTCTGGGAAAAGCAGGGGTATCTTTTTTCCGCACATGTTGAGGGTGGAAAACCGTTCACCGTCCTCATGCCTCCTCCCAATGCTAATGGCTCACTCCATGCAGGGCACGGAATGTTTTCTGTTGACGATGCTTTGGTCCGCTGGAAGCGCTTAAATGGCTTTGCCAGTGAGTTTATACCTGGAATGGATCATGCTGGATTTGAAACACAGTTCGTATATGAAAAGCATCTTCGTAAAGAAGGAAAGTCACGCATGGACTTTGATCGTCAGACACTCTACGACAATGTTTTTAATTTTGTAAAGACAAATTCGGGGCTTATTTATGATCAATTTAGGAGACTCGGCTTTTTGGCTGATTGGACGCGCAGTACTTTTAGTCTCGATGATACTGTCGTGAAGTATGTGTATGAGACATTTACTAAAATGCATGCTGATGGATTTGTCTATCGAGGAGAGTATATCGTCAATTACTGTACCTATTGTGGAACGTCACTTGCTGAGCTTGAGGTGAAATATGAGGATCGAGTTGATCCACTGTATCATGTGCGCTATCCGCTTGTCTCTGGAATGTTTGAAGGTAAAGACTATATCGTTGTTGCAACAGTCCGAACTGAACCTATTCCTATTGATACTCATTTGGCAGTGCACCCAGAAAATGAGCGTACACGTGAGCTCATTGGACGAAGGGTTCTCAACCCTCTGACAGGTGTTGAGATGGAGATTATCGCAGACGAGTTTGTCGATCCAGAGTTTGGCACAGGTATTGTGAAGCTCACCCCAGCGCATGATCCAAATGACTTCGCGGTTGCTCAGAAATTGGGACTGCCTATTGTCAAAGGGATTGATATGCGGGGACGCATGATCGGTGGGCCGTATGATGGCATGAAAGTAGCTCAGGCTCGCGAACAATCCGTGTTGGATCTGGAGTCGGCTGGTCATCTCGAAAGCGTTGATAAGGAGTATGAACATAGCGTCCAGACCTGCTACAAATGTGGTCGGGTTCTCGAGCCTTTGACCGTGCCGAACTGGTTTATACGCGTTGCCGAGCTCAAGTCTCGGGTGCGTGAGGTGGTTGAGGCTGAGCAGGTTCGATTTCATCCTGCAAAATACAAAAAGCAAATGCTCGATTGGCTTGATATCATGCATGATTGGCCTGTGAGCCGTCAGATCGTGTGGGGAATCAGGATTCCTGTGTGGTATCGCGTCGGCACGGGTGAAGGGTTGCATGTCACATGGATTGACTCCGCTGGAGTTGCCCGACATGGCTCTGTAGCTAGCTTTTTGGCAGATGGGGTGTCTGTGGCAGAGATCCACGCAGGGTTGCAATCCTTGGTTGCAGGAGCTGAGGTTATGGACTATGTGATATCAGAAGAAAAGCCTGATGCCGAAGGCGAATTTTTGCCAGAGACGGATACGTTTGATACGTGGTTTTCATCTGGTCAATGGCCCCTTGTCACCCTGAAGCCTGAAGACGATGACACGCGATTTCCAACTGATTTTATTGGCACATTGTCAGATATTTTCAAGTCTTGGATTTCACGAATGATCATGCTTTCTCTGTATCGCCGGGATGATGTGCCATTTCGCGATGTGTATATGTGGTCAATGGTCGCTGATAAGCACGGTATCAAGATGAGCAAAAGCAAAGGCAACGTGCTCAATCCAATCGAACTCGTCGATCGGTACGGCGCTGACGCCTTCCGTGCATCTCTCTTCTTCGGCTTGTCGCAGGGCGGGAAAGTGATCCTTGCCGAAGACAAAGTTCGTGCAATGCGCAATTTCGCCAACAAGCTTTGGAACATCGGCCGGTTCGTGCAGATGTGCAAGGAGGGGGAGCGAAGCTCGGAGCGACGACCGTCTTTGTCAAAGACCGTCATTGTTGAGATCGAAAAAGAGTTTGCGGACTTTTACACCAAGGCATGTTCAGACATGGAAGCGTTTCGATTTTCTCGAACTTTCGATGATGTGTATGAATATGTCTGGCATCGCCTTGCGGATTGTCACATAGAGGAGTTGAAAGATGAGATGAAGTCTGGTAACATACAAGTTCTTGAAACAGTCGAAAAAATATATTGCGAATGTCTCAAATTGGCGCATCCGTTCATGCCATTTGTCACCGAAGCGATATGGAAAAGTTTTTTCGGAGAGGAAAAGTCTATTTTAGATAGTCGTATCAGTTCAAATGAGACCTTAAGTTAATAACAAAGCCAGGCTTGGACAAAGCCCGGCGTCCAACACACATATGCCAAAACGAACATACCAGCCGAAGAAGCTGAAAAGAAAGAGAAAGCACGGTTTCTTGAGTAAGAACACCACCAAGTCTGGAAGAGCCGTCCTGAAGCGCCGTCGATTGAAAGGGCGTGTCA
>CAYZCU010000001.1:0-1738 GCA_964477065.1 uncultured Gammaproteobacteria bacterium | reverse complement strand
GCGTGTCAGAGCAGCACTCTAAACAACTATGGGAGAACTTTTTACCACGCTATTCATCAACCCCACCTTCAACATATTGCTTGTCTTTATGTATGTCTTCTCGACATGGGGGCTTCCTGGATCTCTTGGCTGGGCAATCATTGCATTGACGGCACTTTTCCGCATGGCGTCAAATCCTTTTTACAAAAAGCAAGCTCAGATGGCTGTCCAAATGGAGCTTCTGCGACCTGAAATTGAAAAACTTCAGAAGCAATACAAAGAAGAGCCCCAAAAACTTCAGCAAGAGCAGATGAAGCTCTACAAGGAACACAATATCAATCCAGCGACAAGTTGTCTGGGTGCTTTGATCCAGCTTCCTATTATTCTTGCTCTGTATCGAGTGCTCTTGAAATTTTTTCAGACAGACATTTCAAAAATTCCAGCTATGCTCAACAAAATCGCCTATGCGGATTTTCTCAAGGGGCTTCCGATCGATCCACACTTCCTTGGATTTAATTTGAGTGTCGCTCCATCTCATTATGCTCAAAATGGCATCTATTATCTTGCCGTGCCTGTTGTTACGGCTTTCTTGCAATACTTGCAGGTCGTAAAAACACAACCAAAAAAGACTGCCCCAGCAACAAAAGAAGAGCAGGAGAGCTTTCAAGCTGTCTTTCAAAAGCAGATGAAGGTCATGTTTCCGATTATGATCGGCTATTTTTCATACATTCTTCCTGTTGGTTTGGCCCTGTACTGGAATGTTTTTTCACTTATTAGTATTTTACAAACCCCAAAGAAAGCGGAGATCGCAATCAAGGGAAAATAACCTATGGAAGCAACAATCAAGGAAACAACGCAAGGACTTATCGATCAGCTGGGATTTGCATGTGAGATTGAGGTCACACAGGTCGATACGCTGTATAGAATTCATATCAAGACTGAGGAAGATGCTTCGATGCTTATTGGTAAGCATGCGCGTATGCTTGGAGCGTTACAACGAGTTCTTGGTGCGATGCTGTTTAAAGCATGTGGTGAGCGTGTTGATATTCTTGTTGATGTGAATGATTACCGTGATGGCCAAAAGGAGCGTCTGATCGGCATTGCTGACAACATAGCCCGACGAGTTATTGATGAAGATCGACCTTCACAGATGACGTCATTTAGTCCGTATGAGCGACGGATTATTCATGAGCATATCTCTCAAAATTATCTTTCACTTGAAACGTATTCTGAAGGTGAAGGAAAGTATCGTAAGCTTGTCATAGCTCGCAAAAAGGATATCGAGTAAGAATCCTACGTGCGAAGACGGTCGTTGTCAACGACGGTCATTGCAAGTTCATAGCAAAATCTTCTATACTCAAAGCAGGCAGAGTATGCCTTTTTATGAAAATGGCACAGAAGATTATCATGAAGCTTGTCCCCTTGGTGATTGTAGTGGCTGTCCTTCCCTTTGCGCTGAGCTTTGATTCACTTATGTATTGGCTCACTCGTCCTTCATGTCTTAATTGTGGCTCTTTGGTTGGCTTTTTGCAGACTAATTCACTCACAGCTGGGATGATTGTTGGGCTTGTCGGACAAGTAAAGATCGGGCGTTACTCATTTGGACGTAAAAGATGAGCGAAGACGGGGAGAACAGGATGATTGGAGGGAAGCCAGTGAGGCGTGTGAGTTTTGATACTCGGGGGATTTTTGCTCCAGGTCAATTCACTCCAGAATCTCAGACGCCTCCTCCAAATCCACCGGAGGATCTCGATCAACA